>JACQUW010000320.1 GCA_016210115.1 Deltaproteobacteria bacterium
AAGGCAAGATAGAAGCCAAGAATAATCGACATCCTGTTTCGACTCTCGCTGATCGATTGATCTATTCTGGCCTGATGGACCCTGTTCATCTCATGGGCCAGGATCGGTATGATCGCGTTTGCGGAGGTCAGATACTGGAGATCCCGGCGATCAATGTTTTGTCCGCCGGCTACAGCCTTGGACAGTCTTTCTGTGGTAGGGAAAAGCTCAGTGACAAGTTTCTTGATTTCTAGAAAGGTTTTAATTTCTTGCTCTTTTTCAGGGAACTCCTTTTCCGCCTCCTCCCGCTTCGCGTAATCATGTAAGTGCTTTTTTAGCTCAGCAATGATCTGCTGATGGTCCCGCTCGGGAAAGACGTTCCGGCTGATAATTGATTCTTGAACTGCTAAGACCAGACGGTGCACGTAGACATGAATAGCGTCGATGTCCTCAGCATGTCGGCTCACCTTCTCGATGTCCTCAGTGCTCAGATAGATTGACCACGCTGAAAGGACGGAGATCCCTCCTATTAGGAGCACAACAATGAAGATGAAACTTAAGAGCAGGCTCAATCTCCGGTTGATCCGGCCTCGAAAGGCCTCTTCGCCGTTCTTACCTGCGACTCTCGCCGCCCGCCTGCCGGGGCGCCTGCCTGTGCCAGCACGGCAGACAGGCGGGCAGGTCGTAGTGAAGGGCACTACTCGTGGAAAAAGGTCTCGTATAGAGGACATCTGAAAGGACATTTTTTGAGGTGCTAGCCGATACCACAGACCTTCCTTGGCATTCATCCCTCCTACCATAGATCTAATACCATAGAACTACCATTTCTTGATAGGTCCAGCACCAAGGCCGTTCGAAGTAAAGAACAAACGAGAAGCCAAGTAAATAGCCCGAAAGTGCTATCCGCAATAGCTCTTAGTTTCGCGTGAATTGGCTCTTTTTTGTCTTTTAACGGGGGCAGGCGAAACGATAAGCTTATAAGCCATCATGGGTAGCAGTAAGAAGAACAACAAGTGTCCCTATCGGCTAGTGGCCCAGGACGTCGCAATTTCCGATCCTAAGCGATCTCAAAGCGGAAACCGGGGTTCGAATCCCCGTGGGGAGGCTAATTTTGATGTGGGTTTTTTGGCCATAGTCATGCATGTCGTGTATCCACTGCTTCTGGGACTGATCCTTTGCGCATCTATGTTTTCCCCTCTGCTTGTCGTTGCCGGTGAACTCGCGAACGGAATCGTCAAAGGCGTGATTACCTTGCGTGGAAGACCCACTTCGGATGCTGTCGTTTCCGTGGGCGGTATGCCGCAGGCAGACGTGAAATCCCAAATCGCCAGGGCAGTGATGGACCAGCGCGACGTCAAATTTATTCCTCGCGTTCTGGCGATTCTCGCCGGGACAACTGTTGATTTTCCCAATAACGATAAGACGTTTCACAACGCCTTTTCTCCTTCCGAGAGCAAACGATTCGACCTGGGGCTCTACGCGCCCCAGAAGAGCCGTAGTGTAAGGTTCGAAAATCCCGGCGTGCTGCGAATCCTTTGCAACGTTCATCCCAACATGGAAGCCTTCATCGTGGTTAAGGATCATCCTTATTTTGCTGTGCCGGACGGGCGAGGAAACTACCGTATCAATAACGTCTCTTTGGGAAAACATCAGCTTGAAGTTTGGCATCCGGAGCACGGCATGAAAACGGCCTCCTTTAATCTTGCATACGCGGGAGAGGTCCTCGGGATCGATTTTGAGCTCAGAACGGGCCGGTGAAAAGGATGACCCGGAAAAAGTTACTTCTTTTTTTGGTCGCCGTGGTCATCATCGTGGGAAGCGGAGCTTTTTTACTGAGTGCTTATAGTCGTCCGAGAGTCGCTCAGCAACCCATCAGGTTCAGCCATAAAATTCACGCCGAGGATTTTAAGATAGCCTGCGAGTACTGCCACAGTTATGCCCGCCGCGCCGCAGTCGCCGGTATTCCTTCGGTTCAACGATGCATGGGTTGTCACAAGATTACTGCAGCGGACAAGCCGGAGATCCAAAAGCTCCAGAATCACTGGAACCAGAAGCAACCGATCCAGTGGGTCAAAGTGACCTCGATGCCGGATTTTGTGTTTTTTGAGCACTGGCCCCATATTCGAGCCGGCGTCAAGTGCCAGACCTGTCATGGCTCAATCGAGACGATGGAGGAGACCTTACAAGTGAAACCTTTGAATATGAGCGAGTGTTTGGCCTGCCACCGGAAAGAGAAAGTAAGTATCGACTGTGTCACCTGCCATCGGTGAGCAAATGGGAAATAGCGAATAGCGAATGGCGAATAGCAAATGGTCATAGAGCTAGAAAGGTCCTAGCTTTCGTGCGTTTTACGATTGACGGGTAGCGAATAACGATTAAGAGCCGCAATGGAAATCAAACGGAGAGATTTTTTAAAGATTCTCGGGGTGAGCGGCGTTGCCGCTGCTGTGACGGGCTGTTCTTCCGAGACGCCGAGAACTCTCATCCCCTATCTGATTCCTGAGGATCAAATAGTCCCCGGCCAGGCTACGTGGTACGCAACGGTTTGCCGGGAGTGCCCTGCTGGCTGCGGGATGCTGGCCAAGACAATGGAAGGGCGCGTTGTCAAAGTCGAGGGCAATCCGGACCACCCGGTCAATCAGGGGCGGCTTTGCGCTCGCGGGCAGGCAAGCCTTCAGGGGCTGTACAATCCGGACCGAATCCGACAGCCGTTGAGAAAGGGCGCCGATGGAACCCTCCAGCCGGTTTCTTGGGACGAGGTCGGGAGAATTCTGGCCGGCCGCATTTCAGAGTTGAAAGGACAGGGGGATAGGCTTGCGTTCATCACTCCCGTCATGGCGGGAAGTCTCGATCGGCTCGTCGACCTGTGGCTTGAGTCTGTGGGGAGCAGCAAGCGTCTGCGCTACGAGCCGCTGAGCTATGAGTCTTTGAAGGAAGCCAACCGTATCACCTTTGGCGTCCGGGAGATTCCTGTTTATGACTTGCAAAACGCGAATTTTATTCTGTCGTTCGGAGCGGATTTTTTAGAAACCTGGCTCTCACCCGTGGAGTATGCGCGCCACTTTGCTTCGACGCGCGCCTATCGAGCGGGCGTCATGGGCCGGTCGGTTTACGTCGGGCCTAGACTTTCCTTGACCGGGGCGAACAGCGATGAGTGGATCGCCGTTCACCCGGGGAACGAATCTTTCCTGGCTCTTGGAATGGTCAACGCTATCCTCGCTGAAGGTTTGGCAGAGGGATTGCCTGCTCCGGAGTTGAAAGGACTCCAGAATATCGCAGCGGCCCACACCCCGGAGGCCGTTGCAAAAGAGGTCGGCATCTCCGCCGATAAAATTCGGGTACTGGCGCGGGTTTTTGCGAAAAAGCATCCGAGCTTGGCTTTGGCGGACGCCAAGAGTTCCAACGCGACAGATATATGCGTCGCAGTGAATCTCCTCAACTATGTCGCCGGGAACGTCGGCGCGACGGTGAGGTTCGGCGCCCAGGCAGCGATGGCCCAGGTTTCCAGTTACGGTTCATTCCCAAAGCTCTTGCGGGAGATCGAACAAGGGGAAATCTCCATTCTGTTTCTGGCCGGGGTCAATCCTCTCTTCGACCTTCCAGAGGGAAAACGTTGGCGAGAAGGGTTGGGGAAAATTCCCTTAGTGGTTAGTTTCTCCAGTTTCCCTGACGAGACCGCCCAGGCAGCCCACCTTGTTCTGCCGGATAATACTTTTTTGGAGAGTTGGGGAGATTATGAGCCGTGGACGGGAATGCGGGGGCTGCAGCAGCCGGTGATGGAGCCCTTCTACGATACCCGGCCTCTGGGAGACATCCTGCTGCTTTTATCGAAGCGGTTAGAGACCAAAGAAAAATTGCCATGGGAAAATTTTTATCTTTATCTCAGGGATCAGTGGAAAGAGCTTTATCAGAGAATCAAACCGGATGTGGATTTTGAGACCTTTTGGGCCGAGTCGGTGCGGCGAGGTGGAAACTTTCAAAGCGCGCCAACCAGGTCGATTCGATTGAATCCTGAGGTCTTTCAAAAAAGCTTTAAGTCTCCCGCGTTCGCCGGAGCAGGGGAGGGATTTGCGCTTATTCCCTATCCTTCTCTTGCCTTTTACGACGGCAGAATGGCCAACCGGCCCTGGTTGCAAGAGTTGCCGGACCCGGTCAGCCAAATCGTCTGGGAGAACTGGCTTGAAATCCATCCGCGTGACGCCAAACAACTTGGGATCAGGAAAAATGATTTGCTCGAGATCCAATCGCCGGCAGGCCAAATCAAACTGGCGGCCCATATCTCCAAGGGTGTGAAGCCGGGGACCGTTGCGATTCCAGTGGGGCAGGGCCACGCCGCCTTCGGGCGTTATGCGCAGGGGCGGGGAGCGAGCCCGATTTCTCTCCTCTCACCAGAGGCTGAGGCAGAGTCGGGCGCACTGATCTGGTACGGGACTCGGGTGACGCTTCGTCGAACGGGGCTTAAGCAGTTCCTGGCTTCTACGGTTGGGAGCGATCGCTCCTATGACCGCGGGATCAGTCAGACGATTTCACTGGCTGCTCTTCAAGGCGGGATCGAAAAAGAGACGCATCCTCACCTTCTCCAGATGTATCCCGAGCATCGTCACGAGAAGCACCGATGGGGGATGGTGATCGATCTGAACGCTTGCATCGGGTGCAGCGCGTGCGTGGTGGCCTGCAGCGCCGAAAACAACATTCCCATTATGGGCAAGGCAGAGGTCGCCTACGGTCGCGAGATGTCCTGGATACGAATTCAGAGATACGACGAAGGCACGGATGAGCGGCCCGATCATCACTTCATCCCCATGCTTTGCCAGCAATGCGACTACGCGCCGTGCGAGCCGGTCTGTCCTGTCTATGCGACCTATCACAACTCCCAGGGCCTCAACGCTCAAGTTTACAATCGATGCGTCGGGACGCGCTACTGTTCAAACAATTGCCCTTACAAGGTCCGGCGATTTAACTGGTACACGGCCCAGTGGCCCGAGCCGCTCAACCTTCAGCTCAATCCGGACGTGACAGTGCGAGAGATGGGGGTCATGGAGAAGTGCACCTTTTGCGTCCAGCGCATTCGGGCGGCAGAACTGTCAGCCAAGCGAGAGAAGCGCGAGCTGGAGGACGGAGAGATCGTTCCTGCGTGCTCCCAGACCTGTCCCACGCGCGCCATCGTCTTCGGAGACCTCAATGATCCAAAAAGTGAGGTCGCAAAACTGTCGAAGGATCCGCGTGGATACCATGTGCTTGAAGATTTGAACACGCGACCCGCGATCACCTATTTAAAGAAGATCAGGGTTGGGTTGGTGGAGGGATAAGTGCCTCAGTTAACTTACGGCCAGGTCGACAGCGACATCCTGCGGGTTATGGAAGCCCCTGGACGGCGCTACTACGGGCTGCTCATCATCGACTTGATTGTCCTTGGTTGGGGGATCTTCGCCTGGCGCTACACGGTGCAACGCGGCCTCGGCGTCTGGGGGCTCACCCATCCGGTCATGTGGGCGATGGACATCACCAATTTCGTCTTCTGGGTTGGCATTGCCCATTCCGGGACATTGATCTCGGCCATTCTCTACCTCTTTCGCGTTCGATGGCGGGCGAGTATCTACCGAACAGCCGAAGCGGTTACCGTCTTTGCTTTGTTTACGGCTGGCTTGTTTCCGATTATCCATCTGGGCCGGCCGTGGGTGTTTCACTGGCTCTTCCCTTACTCGCAGTTTGGCGGGCTATGGGTGAATTTTCGCTCTCCACTGGTCTGGGATGTTTTTGCCGTTATGACCTATCTGATCATCAGCGTGCTCTTCTTCTTTACAGGTCTGGTTCCGGACATGGCGGTCGTTCGCAATCGCACATCGGGCTGGCGGCAAAAGATCTACGCCTTTATGGCTCAGGGGTGGCAGGGAACAGACAGACAGTGGCGGCATTACAAGGCCTCTTACACCTTTCTTGCGGCCTTAGCG
>JACQUW010000327.1 GCA_016210115.1 Deltaproteobacteria bacterium
ATAAGGATCTTGGTGAACATCATCTGGCCCAGGCCCCAGAGGCCGTGCATGATCTTGCGCGCGTGCGCCGGATATTCCTTTTTGATCGAGACGATCGCCAGATTGTGGAAAACGCCGTGGACCGGCAGATTCATATCCACTATTTCAGGAAAGGTAAGGCGCAGTAGAGGGAGGAAAATCCGTTCGGTGGCTTTTCCGAGATAGGCATCCTCCATGGGAGGACGGCCGACGATGGTCGTAAGATAGATCGGCTTTTTTTTCCGGGTGATGCAGGTGACGTGAAACACCGGGTAGTCGTCTGCAAGAGAGTAAAAGCCGGTGTGATCCCCGAATGGGCCTTCCCGGCGAAGCGGCTCACCGGGATCGATGTACCCCTCGATGACGATATCCGAGTTGGCTGGCACCTCCAGATCGACGGTCATGGCCTTGACCAGCTCCACACGCTTTTTTCTGAGAAACCCGGCGAATAGAATCTCGTCAATCTGATCGGGAAGAGGCGCCGTCGCGGCATAAACCAGGGCCGGATCTCCCCCGATACAAGCCGCCAACTCCATCCTCTTCTTGTCCTCTTGTTGGCCCCTAAAATGGCGCGCGCCCACTTTGTGGAGGTGCCAGTGCATGCCGGTTGTCCGGGAATCGAAAACCTGCATGCGATAAAGGCCCACGTTGCGGTTTTCAGTGCGAGGATCCCGGGAGATGACCATAGGCAGCGTGATAAACGGCCCTCCGTCTTCAGGCCAGCAGGTGAGAATCGGAAGGCTATTGAGATCGGGACTTCGCTCAATGATCTCCTGACACGCTCCCTCCTTGAGGATTTTAGGAGGAATACTGGCCAGATAGGCTAACTCTGGCAGCAGGCGCAGCTTGTCCCAGAGAGATCCCGGAGGTTTGAGGCGCACAAGTCGATCAATTTCGCGAGCAATCTCCTCGACGTCGGCCACTCCCAATGCCAATGCCATGCGCTTCACGGACCCGAAGGCATTGATAAGCACGGGGATTTCCTTCCCAACCACATTTTCGAAGAGTAAAGCCGGACCGCCTGCCTGCGCCGCACCCGCGGCAGGCAGGCCGCGCTTCATAACGCGATCGGCAATTTCGCTAATCTCCAGTTCGGCCTTGACCGGGTATGAGACGCGCTTGAGCTCGCCTTCCTGGGCCAAAACTTGAACGAATTCTTGCAAGCTGTTATAGGCCATCTGTTTTGAAAGTGTTCAGTATTCGCTGAGCGGAGCTGGCACGGCTTAAGTAGAAATGTCTAAACCGAGAGTTGTAAGGAAGTCAAGCCAAAGAAACGTCCGTCGTGAGTCGGTGTTTGCTTCTCTGCCAAATCGTCCGGTGGTTTTGTTTCTGGCTATTTTTGCTCTCGCCTTGGTCCTGCGGCTAATTTATCTACTCGAAATTGAATCGATACCGCTCTTTTACCATCTCCCCGGAGATCCTCGGACCTACGATGAGTGGGCGCGGCGAATCGCTGCGGGAGACTGGTTGGGCAAGGGGGTTTTTTACCAGGCTCCGCTCTATCCCTATTTTCTGGGGCTGCTTCAGTTTTTTCTCGGTCATGATCTCTGGGCGGTCCGGATAGTACAGGTCGTTCTGGTCGCTCTTTCGTGCAGCTTTTTGTACCTGGCTGGGTCCTGGTTTTTTTCACGACCGGTGGGGGTTTCAGCGGCGTTGGTTTTGGCCTTTTATGCTCCAGCCATTTTCTACAGCGGCCTTATCGAAAAGAGCGTTCCGGATCTCTTCTTAATGTCCCTCTGGTTGTTGTGTTTGGCCGGCGCCGGAGTAAAGCCGCATTGGGCGAAGTGGCTGACCGCAGGCATGCTGCTGGGACTTCTGGGACTTTCTAGAGAAAACGCTCTGCTACTGGCGGTTGTGGTGGCCCCATGGATCGGGCTGCATTTTGTTCAGCATGAGAGATCAAAACGACTGCAGTGGATCGCTGTTTTTGCAGCGGGTCTCCTGGTGGTCCTCATTCCTGTGGGTTTGCGTAATCTGATCGTTGGGGGCGAGTTCACGCTCACCACCTCTCAGTTGGGCCCAAATTTCTTCATCGGCAACAATCCCGAGGCCGACGGTACCTACAGCTCTGTAAGATTGGTTCATGGCGAGCGGCAACTGGAAGGCAAGGACGCTGCCCGGATCGCCGAGCAGGCCCTTGGCCGGCCTCTTTCGCCTGGAGAGGTTTCGCGTTACTGGCTCGACCGTTCCCTCGACTATATTCGTTCTCAGCCGCTGGATTGGCTCCGGCTATTGGGGAAGAAATGGCTGCTTTTCTGGAACGTACGGGAAATCGAAGACTCTGACGACTACTATATTTATCAGAGTTATTCGCGAGTGCTGAGGCTTTTGGGCTGGAGCAATTTTGGGCTGGTGGCACCACTGGCGGTGGTCGGGATGGTCTTGATGTGGCGACAGAGACGCAGGATATGGCTGCTCTACGGCCTGCTACTTACTTTTGCCTTTAGCGTTTCTCTGTTTTACGTATTCGGACGCTACCGCTTTCCAATTGCGCCGGTCGTTGCTCTTTTTGCCGGCGCGGCGCTGGTGGAAATCACCGCTTTTGTAAGAGGGAGGGATAGGCGGGGGCTGGCGATTGCCGGCGGAATTTTTCTCGCTTCCGCTCTCATCGTTAACTGGCCTGTCCTGGGACCGCCGGGGCCGTCGGCCGGCGGCTATAACAATCTAGGAAACGCCCAGCTAAAGCAGGGGAAAAGCTTGGAAGCGATAGAAAGCTTCAAGAAGGCTTTAGCTCTCGACCCGGGCCATGGGCTGGCCCACTTCAATCTGGGAAACCTTTATGCTTCGACCGGCAAGCTGGACGAAGCTGTTCGCCATTTTCAAGAAGCAGTGAGAATCCTTCCCAATTTTGCGGAAGCGCACAGCAACCTTGGCAAAGTGCTGGCGCAAAGAGGCGAGATTCAAAACGCCATCGATCATTTTCGCCAGGCGCTAAGAAGCAACTCCATGCTGAGCGGTCCGCACGTTAATTTGGGTATCGCCTTTGTCGGGTTAAACCGGATCGCCGAAGCGCAGAATGAGTTTCAACAGGCTTTGAGACTTGAACCGAATTCCGCCGAGGCCAATTACCTTTTGGGAAGCCTTCTGGCATCCCGCGGGGAACTGGACAAAGCCATTGAGCACTTTCGTCGCGCTATCCGCAGTGAACCGGAATTTGCCGAGGCCCATAAGAAGCTGGCGCAAGCTCTGGCGATAAGGGGAGAAAAAGAGGAGGCGGTGCGACACTACCAAGAAGCGCTGCGCATTTATCGGTCGGCAACAACCCGCTGACCGGTCGACGCTGGGGTTTTGAAAGATTGGCGAGCTGCGTAGGAATTATGGGCAGGCGGTGCGAAGGTTCTGAAGACCGGGGATGCAATGGAAGTTAATCGAATGCGAACCTTAGCCTTTCGATCGCAGCCCGGGCTCAGCCGTTGGATCGTTCCCATGGTTGTTATTGCGATGACCATTGCGGCATTTTTCCCCGCATTGCAGAACGGGTTTGTGAATTGGGACGACGACAAAAATCTCATCCAGAACCCGTACTACAGGGGCCTGACTTCGACACAACTTCACTGGATGTTTACGACGCTTTATATGGGCCACTACCAGCCTTTGAGCTGGGTAACGTTCGGCTTAGACTATCTTCTGTGGGGAATGGAGCCGTTCGGTTATCATTTGACAAGTCTCCTTCTCCATTCCGCTAACGCGGGTCTGTTCTACCTTGTTTCTCTTCGCTTGATCTCTCTAGCTGCCTCTGTGCCAGTGTCATCTGCTGTTAGAATGGCCGCCGGGTTTGCCGCGCTTATTTTTGGTATTCATCCGCTACGGGTTGAATCGGTGGTGTGGGTAACCGAGCGGCGGGATGTCCTCTCCGCGTTCTTCCTGCTAATAGCAGTGCTTCTTTACCTGCGGGCCGCCACGATGGCGCAGCCCGGTCCATCTCGGTGGCGGTGGATCATGGTGGCAGTCTTGGTTTACGGTTTGTCGCTTCTTTCCAAGGCCAGCGGTATGACGCTGCCGGTTCTTCTGATGGTTTTCGATATCTATCCCCTGCGGCGTCTTGGTGGAGGGCCAGGGAAGTGGTTTGACGTAACAGCCCGCACCGTGTGGCGGGAGAAAATGCCCTTTTTACTTCTCGGCCTGGCAACCGCGGTAGCGGCATACAACGCGCAACTCCACGCCGGGGCATTGCGCGTTCTTGGCGAGTACAGTGGGACACAGCGCCTGGCCCAGGCATCATTCGGGGTCCTGTTCTATCTGCGCAAGACCGTAGTGCCAGTCGCGCTATCGCCGCTGTACCAGATACCTCAGGATTTTGACCCAGGGGATTGGGCTTACGTATTGAGCGGCCTTGGAGTTTTCGCGGTCAGCATCGGCCTTTTCATCTTACGGCAGCGTTGGCCCGCCGGCTTGGCGATCTGGATCACTTATCTGGTTATCCTGGCGCCGGTTCTGGGCATCGTTCAAAGCGGGCCTCAGTTGGTCGCCGATCGCTACAGTTATCTTGCGTGTCTCGGTTGGGCCGTGTTGTCAGGAGCGGCTGTCCATCGTTTCGTGGGAAGTTGGGCGAGCGGACGGATAGGACAGCAGGCGTTCATACTGGCCGTGGGTCTGGGCGCGGGAGCCATCGTCGTTTTAGGGGGCCTAACGTGGCGGCAGACGCAGGTCTGGCATGATTCGGAGCGTTTATGGAGACATGTTCTTGCTCTTGATCCACAATCCTATATGGCGCACGACAGCCTAGCGGTGGTCCTGGAGAAAGAAGGCAGGCGGGAGGAGGCATTACTTCACTATCGTCAGGCGCTGAAACTGAATCCGCGCGATCCCATTACACACAATAACATCGGTCTGCTACTGGCCAGGCAGGGAAATTTAGAGGAGGCAATATCCCACTACCGCAAAGCCATCGATATCAAACCCGATTACGCGAATCCCTATTATAATCTTGGTCTGGCTCTGGGGCGCCAGGGTAAGCTGGAGCAAGCTATGGAACAGTACCGGAGGGCACTGCGGATCAACCCGCTGGATCCGGATCCGTACAACGATTTAGGGGTTGTTCTGGCAATGCGTGGCGAGTTGCCGCAGGCGATTAAAGAATTTCGTCAGGCGCTGACGATCGACCCCGGCCATGCCAAGGCGCAATATAATCTGGCAAGAATTTTAGCCAACCAGGGCCAGGTTGACGAGGCGATCGGCCAGTTCAGAAGGGCCCTGCAGCTTGAACCCCAAGTCGCCGAGATCCATCAGAATCTCGCACGAGCCCTTGCCCAACAAGGCAGAAAAGAGGAGGCGGTTTACCATTACGAGGAAGCGATTCGGATTATGAGGTCCCGCCGGGAAGCGGGCCCGCCGCAGTAGGGAAAAGTGCAAGAGGGCAAATCGTAGTTCGAAGCCGGGAACTCTTACGGAATTACACGCCAAAATTTCTTTCGGTAATTCCCCTTGAAAAAAGATGCTAACTAACCGCCGATCCGAAGAGTGAATTCCGCAGGCGGATTGACAATCTTGATGAACGGGATCGGATCATCAAGAACTTTCTCCGGCGCGATGCGCAGCGGAGGATTGGAAACGAGGCCGTCTGTCCAATGGTATTTCAGGATTATCTCCTTGCCTCGGATACTCGAGCCGCGGATGACGTTCAAGCTGGCCTGAATGTTACCCTCTCCTTTGAGAAGCCAGCTAGACCTTTGCTTTACCTTCAATAGATGAACGGGGCCTACGCGGTGTTCCGGCGAAACCAGCTCGGGAACCGAGAGCAAGCGTTGCACCGACCGTGGATGGAACGTTACGACCGCTGCGATATTGTAAGTGTGAAAATAATCCTGGAGTTCTTTGTCCCTAAATTGCGATATGTCGCGCTTGAACA
The DNA here is from genome assembly GCA_016210115.1 of Deltaproteobacteria bacterium. GTDB lineage: Bacteria > Desulfobacterota > Binatia > UBA9968 > UBA9968 > JACQUW01. The sequence goes on from JACQUW010000327.1 coordinate 5,867, forward strand.
ATATTCCGGAATGAAACTCGGCGAAATGGTGCCGGTCGTTGTAAAGATTGATCGGTCCACCGATCATTTGATGGCCCGTCCAGTGGGGAATGAACGCTGACAGATACATCCCGTTGTAGACAAAGCCGGTTTCATCGCCTGACTCCTCAAAAAGCACTCTCCCATCTTTTGGAGCCTCATTCCGGATCCAGTCAACGATCTCCTTTATCTCGGGCAAGATCCTCGTTCTGAGTCTCATAGTATTTTTGGACTCCGTTTGGCCCAGATTGATCAGAAAGGCGGTCGCGCCGCATATAAGCAGAACTGGAATAAAAATTGACTTCGTTGCCCTCGCAGCGACGAGATAAGAGGCAGTTAACACGAGAAAAAGATCGTAGGGGAGCTTGAAGCGCAAGGGTTGCCAGCCTTTGATAACAGGAATCAAGGAGCCGAAATACGTGAGCACAAACAGGCTCGCTAAAGCGAAAGCCACCATCATCCCAAGCTCTTTTCGCTCAGCGCGCATTAATCTAAACGCTCCCATTAAGCCCAGGACCAGCAGCATTAACCGGAGTCCTCTCTCCCAGACCGATGATCGGAATGACCAGTAACTCGTTGGGCTAAGATAATCCTTTAAGAACGTAAGCGGGTCCAAGCTCGTGAACAGCGGGAGCTGATTCACGATGGCCGAAGAGACGTCATCGCCACGATGAGAAAATACAGGTATAAGCCAGGGCGCGTTAACCAGAAATGAGAGAACGAGCGCAACGGCAATCCACAACAGGTTGCTTCTCCGGGGCAACTCGCCTCGCGCAATCAGCAGGGCAATTGCGGCAGGAAGAAGCACGATCGAGGCCAGGACATGCATCGGCAATATGGCAACGGCAGCGGCTAACCAGGCCACGTGAGAGGAAGAAAAACGTTCGGCCCACAGAATGCGATAGAAAAGCGACAGGGCATAGAGCGAGAAATAGCAGGCTGGAGGGAAGCTGACCATGCCGTAAAAAAACATCTCCCTGGGAAGGGAATTCCACCAGTAGAGTGTGCCCAGGAACCCTGCGAGCGCCGCTGAGATCAGTCCGGCGGCTTCTTCGCGGAAAAAATTTCGCGCGGCAAAAAACATGATCCACGGAACAGATGCCGCCGCAATGAACACGACCAACTTGAAGCCCTGAATGGAATCCAAGCCGAAAGCCGTCAGGGGCAGCGAAAGGACCTCGAACGTCTTGATGCTCAGGTCCTGAATGGTGTTCGACGGGTATCCCGCCATGAAAAAGGGATTGTAGCCCCAGAGCCTTCCATCCTGCCGCCAAAAGCCGACCATGGATTGGAGATGGTGAAAATGCAGACCCCAATCCTGCTCGATTACCGATTCCTTGCTGACGAGGCCGGCCAGAGGCTCAAACAAAAGCACGAGGCCTAAGGAATGGAGCAAAAAGACCGTGCCGACCCATAGCTTCGCCGTTTTCCCGCGCGTTTGGAACCATAGATGGTTGATGCGTTGCAGAGTCGGTTGTTCCCAACGGGAGGTCGAGGATTGGTTTTTCCGCGGGCGCGCCTTGTTACGGTTCGCGCTTTGTGAATATTTTTGCATGGAAATTTTGTTATGCTGTTCTATATCAGCGCATGAGGAGATTACAAGAAAACGGAACGTTTTCTGAAGGGCAAGCTGAGCCTGGAAGACCGTTGTTCTGGAGGAGAGCCCGTTCCGTCTTCTTTCCTTGCTTCTACAGCCCTTTTTGGCTATTAGTGTCAAAGAGAGGATCTTTTTCCAAAGCAGGTGAATATGAGATACAAGAGCGTAGACGAATTAAGAACGAATCTGGCTGGCGTTGTGTCGCTCGATGATAAGACAGCCGTGCTCGACCGAGAAAAGCTGCGTGGTGCGGCGATAGACCGGCTGGTTTTCAATGGGGTTTTTCACGAAGACGGCGAAATCAAGCGAACGGCGAGGGATGCCGTGCGCCGGAGCGCCAGGGCTCTGGGAGTCCATCCCGCCTCTATTCTCCCGCTTTACGAAGCGATAGGTCGAGGAAAGGCTTACGGCTTCACCGTCCCTGCGATCAACATTCGCGGCCTTACCTACGATATGGCCAGAGCTGCTTTTCGGGCGGCCCTGCGCAATCAGGTGGGCGCCGTGATCTTTGAAATCGCCCGGTCGGAGATCGGCTATACGTCGCAACGGCCGGCGGAATATTCTCACGTCATCATGGGGGCGGCGATCAAAGAGGGTTTCAGCGGGCCCCTTTTTATTCAGGGAGACCACTTTCAGGCCAATGCGAAAAATTTTGCCAAAAATCCCCAGGCCGAGATGAAATCGCTTAAGGATCTCATTCAGGAAGCCATCGAAGCGGAATTTTTCAACATCGATATCGATAGCTCCACGCTAGTAGACTTGAGCAAGCCCACGGTCCGAGCCCAGCAGCAGGTCAATTGCGAAGTGGCTGCTGAATTAACGGCGTTTCTTAGGGGATTTGAGCCAGAAGGGATAGCCGTTTCCGTCGGCGGAGAAATTGGTGAAGTCGGAGGGAAGAACAGCACGATCGAGGAGCTGGAGGCTTTCATGGAAGGCTACCGTGATGAGCTGGACAAGAGGGGCAAGGGGTTGAGGGGAATCAGCAAGATCAGCATCCAGACAGGGACAAGCCATGGAGGCGTGCCGCTACCCGATGGCACTATCGCTCGGGTCAAGCTCGATTTTGAAACTCTCGAAAAACTTTCCCGAGTGGCGCGGGAGAAATACGGCATGGCCGGCGCCGTGCAGCATGGCGCCTCGACACTTCCCGAGGAGGCGTTTGATCACTTTCCGCGCCGCGGTTGCGCCGAGATTCACCTGGCCACCGGCTTTCAAAATATGCTATACGACCACGCCGGTTTTCCACGCGACTTTAAAGAGGAAATTTATGATTTCCTGCGACGGGAGTGCGCGGCGGAAAAAAAGGAAGGGGAAACGGACGATCAGTTTATCTACAAGACGCGCAAAAAAGCATTCGGTCCCCTTAAGGAAAAATTCTGGAATCTGCCCGAAAGCTTCCGAAACGAGATCGGCCGGGATCTCGAGAACCGGTTTGAGTTTCTTTTCAAGAAACTGAACGTGGTAAACACTGCATCGCTGGTGCGCGAAAAGGTGCCGGTCGACAGTGGGGAAAGGCGGGTTGCGTGACGGCCCGCTTATTCATGGATGAGGATAGCACCCCTGTGCGGTAGACCCATAACCACGGACTTGCCTCCGCTTTCAACGGCAGACAGAGGCCTGTGGCTTTGAGGCACTGCTCTCCCGCCTGTCGCAGCGCGACACGGGTCTGAGAAGTTCACGGAATATTCAGCCCTGCTGGTGCAAAAGAGTGAGCGAGGCGTGGGCCTCGAGGGGCGCTGCTTGGCCGTGAACTCATTGGCTAATCCTGGACTCGCTAGCATCTGGCGAGACTTTCAAGCAGATCTCCCTGTCTCTCCCGATCGAGGCGCAGAGGCTAACCATCGAAGAGCTGAAGGAGGTTCCTATCCTTGAGTATCTTTCAAATTGCCCTGATTATGGGGCTGGTGACCGCCTTCGGAAACATCTTGGGCAGTGTCCTGGCAGTCCTGCGCTACCGGCCCTCGCACAGCTTCACCGCCGCCGCACTTGGGTTTAGTGGCGGATTCGTTCTTGCGGCTGCTCTCTTGGAAATGGTCCCCGAGAGTATGGGGCGGGGAGCCTCGATGCCGGCGTTTGTTGCGCTGGGTTACCTTTTGGTCTTTCTTCTCGAACAGTCCTTTAACGTTCACCTGCACCGTCTCCCCGACGAGCATAACACCTCGCTCATTCACGCGGCCACAGGCCTGGCTTCTCTAATAGCCTTTAATACTCACGACTTCATTGACGGTCTGGCTATCGGTTCCGCCATGGTGACAGAAACGCGCCTGGGTGTTGTGGTCTCGCTGGCTGTGCTTTTTCACGAGATACCCGCGGGATTCGTCATTGCCGCTATCATGCGGGAGGCGGGATGGAGTTGCTCGGCCGCAATACTGGCCGGCGTGAGTTTAGGTTTAATCACAATCTTGGGGATTGCTCTGCCTTTTTGGGCCGGGGAAATCAGTCCTTTTCTCACTGACGCTCTGCTGGCAGTAGCCGCCGGAACTTTCATCTATCTCGGCGCGACGCTCCTGGTCCCTCTTTCCGAAGCGGGCAAATCCCGGTGGATTACTCTCCTGGTCCTCTTGGGTTTTGCGGTTTTTTTTCTCACAAGCTGGTTTGTAAAGCTTTTCCTGACAGGCTGCTGAACAGCCTCACATGCGTGACGTTGCTCAATTTTCTCGCTACAACATCGGCAGCACGCCGTTGAGACTGTCGAGTTAAGGTGATCGAATAGAGGCGCGACCGATTCGTTGGGGTTGACGGCCGGATCTCGACGATGGGGTGGATGCCGGGTCAGTGAAGAGCGCGTTGAAAAAGAGGAGTCGCAGTGTTATGGGATCGTACACCTCTTCCGAAAGCAAGGAGCCACAATGACGACAATCGCGAAGATTTCCGTTCTCTCTGCCAGCTTAGCGCTGATTTTTCTGGGCAAAGCTTTTGCTCAAGCGCCGGCTCGGGCGTACGCTGAACTCAAAGACGCAGACGGCAAGAGCATTGGCATGGCCATCTTTCGGGAAGTTCCGGGAGGCGTTCTGTTGAACCTAGAGGCGAAGGGGCTAAGTTCAGGCCTTCACGCCATTCACATTCACGCCGTGGGGCAATGTGTTGGACCCGGTTTTACCAGCGCGGGTGGCCACTTTAACCCGACACAGAAAAAGCACGGCCTTAAGAATCCAGAGGGTCCGCATGCGGGGGATTTGCCCAATCTTTATGTTACCAAGGAGGGCATCAGCCGTTACGCGGTGCTCGCCGATGGATTCACGTTGAAAGCCGGAGGGAACGCCCTGCTTGACTCCGATGGCAGCGCTCTTGTTATCCATGCAAGCGTTGACGATTACAGCACCGATCCCACCGGAAACGCCGGAGATCGAAGCGCTTGTGGCGTGGTTACGGCCGGGCAACCGAAGAAAAAGTAGTCAGCTGACCGTTGGGCGCCTACGCGTTCAAATGACCCTCGATTCAGAAAACTGCGACCCATTTCCGTGAACTACACTAAAGATAATGGAGTCTCGCTTGCCCTCTTTGCAAGCGAGACTCAGCCTCTTTGATTCTTTCGGCGGTTCCCAGATCCTGCCAGAAACCGTCGAAGCGATAACCGTAAAGAGGTTCCCCTTGCGCCAACATCTTCGGATAAATTGCCTGTGTAATGCTAAATCGGCGGGAAGACAGACTCGATTCGGCTTCCAAGAAAGCAAAAACTCTGGGCTCCAGGACCTGCACCCCGGTAAACATGAGTTTGGACAGCGGCGCCCGGGATCTGCCGGGAGCCTCATACCCAAGAAATCGCTCAATTCTCAGATTTCTCCCAACTTCGATCGGACCGTAGCGATCAGCCTCAGGGTCGGGCCGCAGAACAAGGGTGGCGGTGGCGTGCCGTTTTTTGTGCGCTTCCAAGAGATCGCTCAGGGAGAGGTCAATGATCACGTCGCTGTTGATCACCACAAACGTCTCTTTTTCGAGAAACGGTCTTGTGTGCAGCAGGGCGCCGCCGGTATCGAGAAGCTCCTCTTCTCTGGAATAGGTGATTTTGAGACCCAGTTTGCTCCCGTCTTTCAGGTGTTCCTCAATGATTTCTCCCAGATAATGCAGGTTGATCATGATTTCTCGAATTCCGTAGTGTTTAAGGAGAAGGAGAGAGTATTCGATCATGGGACGGCCGCCCACAGGAACCATGGCCTTGGGAAACTTCTCTGTAATCGGGCGGAGACGCTGGCCGTAACCCGCTGCCAGGACCGCCGCCTTCATCGTAAGTCCTCAAAATGGGCTGCAAGGATCGCAAGAGTGCTTTCCATTCCCGGGAGTCTCAGGAGATTGCGCTTGACGCGTCGAAGAGTGCCCGGAATATATTTCTTATAGCCGGGCTTACCTTTCACCATCTCCAGATAGTAGAAGCGGCCGACGACCTTAAGGTCTCTCTGCAGCGCTGAGAGAAGATACAGCTCGTTAAATTCGTCGCGGTCGACGGCGGATTCTCCCATTTCTTCTCTCCGTTGCAGATAGTAGCCGACCAGTTGCCCTTCGAGATCCGGCTGAATAATGCGGTCCGTTTCACGGTCGTTCAGGAGCGAGGTCAGATCATATTGCATCGGCGCGATGAGCGCATCCTGAAAGTCGATCACGACAATCCCGCCCTGGTGAACCATGAGATTCCAGCTGTGATAGTCCCTGTGGTTAAGGCAGGGCGGCGTCGCGTCAAGCCGGCGGGAGATCCGGGTGAAGCTCTCCATTAAAAGCTTCTTTTCAGCTTCACTGGTCTGGCCCGTTTCCTTTTCCAGGCCGTACTGAATGAAGTGCTCGAACTCCCACATGTAAAGACGAAAATCGAAGCGCTGCTGAAAAGCGATGCAAGACAGATCAGGGAAGCGGCTGCCGAGAATCTGAAGCCGCAAGAGCTCATCGATGGCTTTTTTGTACCATGAGACCACTTCAGCAGACGGGAGTGCCTGCACGACATCCCACAAACAGCAATCTCCGAGGTCTTCAAGAAGGAGAATTCCTTCGTCAACCCAGTGACCGTAAAGGTCAGGAACTCTGATCCCCAACTCCTTGAGGAAGCGATGTACGCTGAGAAAAGGCAACTCCTTCGGCGCCTCCTTAAAAACTGACAATTCCTCGGAAGAGAGCGGCAGCGAACTTCCCGTGAGCTCCATCACCACAACGGAGCGCGGAATGCTTGGGCTCTCCAGGAACGCGCGGTAATAGCGCCTGTTTGACGCATCACCGGCGAGGGGCGTAAGAGCTGAAAGGCTTGTCTGTTGCCCGAAGACCTGGCGGATTTTAGCAGAGATAGTTTTTTCAAGCGGTCCTGTCATTGTGCCAAACACACACGTTGTGCCTCCTCCAATCATCCGCTATATTACTTCCCAATGGATTTTCCGAGAGCTGCTATTGCTATTGCGATTGTTTTTATTGCCTATCTGAGCCTGCAGTTTTTCCTTCTCATCCGGGTCCGAGAGATCCTGCTTCGGCGCGCCAAAGGCGCTGGAATTCGGAAAGTGATCTCGGCCGCTGTAGCCGGTTTTTTTGGGCTCATGCTGCTCCCGCCCCTCTGGCTGCGCTTTTTTGTTCCCTATTTCGCGGCCCCGAGATCCTCGGCGGGGCAGGTTCTCGTCATCCTTTTTAGCGTTTGGGGCGTCGGCTCGACAGGAGCGGCTCTGATTCTCCTGGGCGATGCCCTCTGGCGAACGATTATGAGTCTTTTTCGTGCCGAAGTCACACCGGTCGACATCCAACGACGCAAATTCCTCAAGCGCTCAGTGGGCGTCGCTGCGGCGGCTCCTTTCTTAGTCTCAGGCTACGGCACCGTTTTGGCGCGGCGGCGATTCCAGGTCGAGGAATTTCCGCTCCGGATCGACGGTCTTTCGTCGGCCCTCACCAATTTCTCTATTGTTCACCTGACCGATATCCATGTGGGTCCTTTCATGAAGGCGGAGGAACTCGCCGACCACGTCGAAGCTGCCAACCGTCTTAAACCCGATCTTATCGCGCTCACCGGAGATTTTATAGCCAGCCGGCGTGACGAAGTAGCCCCGTGTGTGGAAACGCTCGCTCGCCTGAAGGCGCGCCACGGCATCTTTGCCTGCCTCGGCAACCACGACCATTTTGGCGGCGCAAAGGCGGAACTTATCCGTCAATTTCGCCAGCATGGGGTTCGGGTGCTGGAAAACGAGGCGGTTTCTATTCGAGTTGGGAATACGACGCTTAATATCTTGGGTATCGATGATCTGCTGCGGGGAACGCCGGATCTTGCCGAGGCCCTTACCGGCGCAGCGCAACATCCCGGGGAGGCGCGGATTTTGCTCTCTCATCGCCCCGAGATTTTTCCTACTGCCGCTGCCAGTGGAATCGAGGCGGTTCTTGGGGGCCACTATCATGGAGGTCAGATTAAACTCTCACCGGATCCGGACGCTCTTTCCATAGCCCGCTTCATCACTCCTTACGCCGACGGCCTTTTTTATCTTTCACGGCGGAGGCAGGAAGCCACTGCTGCGAAAGGTTCCGTGCTTTTCGTCAGTCGAGGGATTGGCATTACAGCGCTTCCGATCCGCATTAATTGTCCGCCGCAAATCGCCCATTTAATTCTGAAGAAGAGCTAGCGGGAATATTGATCATCTGGAAGGATCAGCCTTGACCATGAAAGCCGCTGCCCGCTCTCCGAGCCCGCGCAATGGGTTCGTGGTCATTCCCACCGCTGGTAATCGGATGCGCGCGCTCTCCGAACGGGCAGCGGCTTTCAACTCGGCCGAGGAGCATAAAGGGGGGAGGGCCGCGGAAAGGCCCTACGGGATTGCAGATTGCAAATCTCAAACGGCAAATTTGAAATCTGAGATCTGCCATTTGCAATTTCTCGCGTAACGAGGATTTGTGGGCGGAGTACTTTACATCGTGGCTACCCCCATCGGGAATCTGGAGGATATTACTTTACGGGCTCTCCGCGTCCTCAAGGAGGTGAACCTGATCGCAGCTGAGGACACGCGCCATACCAGGATCCTGCTCAACCATTACTCGATCCTTACCGCCACAACGAGTTATCACGAACACAACGAAAGAACGAAAGCGCCTGTTTTGGTGGAACGTCTCATAAACGGTGAGAATGTCGCTCTAGTGACCGACGCCGGCACGCCGACCCTTTCCGACCCTGGTTGCCGGCTCATACAGCAGGCGACCGGCGCCGGAATTCCGGTTGTCCCTGTTCCGGGTGTTTCCGCCCTGACAGCGGTTCTTAGCGCGAGTGGATTTTTCGCCGGCCGTTTTGTCTTTGAAGGTTTCCTTCCGTCCAAGAGAGCCGAGCGGCTCGAGAGGCTGGAAGTCCTTCGGGAGGAGACAAGAACGCTGGTTTTTTATGAGGCGCCGCACCGGCTCACGGAGTCGTTGGAGGACCTGCTGAAAGTCCTTGGCGACCGGGAAGTTGTCTTGGGCAGGGAAGTTACAAAATTGTACGAAGAGTTTATTCGCGGGCGCCTGAGCGAAGTTTTATCCCAATTGCTGCACAAAGAAATTCGCGGTGAGCTTACACTGGTGGTCCAGGGTGGTGAGAAAAAGGAGCTCCCTTCCGGGGATTTGCTGCGAAAAGAAATCCAGAAACTGCGCCGCGAAGGCTTTCGGGTTAAGGAAATCGCGCAGCTTTTGGGGGAGAAGTTTTCGTGCTCCAGAAAGGAAATCTACCGTCTGGCGCTGGAGGGGAATAAAAAATAGAAGTAACGCGGGCTATTCTTTTGTTTTTGCTTCCTCCAGCTTTCTATACAGAGTGGTGCGATCGACCCCGAGGATGATGGCGGCCTCGGTCTTATTTCCGCCGGTCGTTTCCAGGACTCTTTTGATGTATTCCCTCTCGATATCCCGCAGAGTATAGCGCCTGGACAAGGCTTCATCGACAAGAGCATCATTGCCGGCCCCTTCCAGCAGGCGTGGGGACAGATCTTCCGGGGTAATGGGTCCCTCCTTGCCCAAAAGTACAGCGCGTTCAATGGTGTGCTCCAGCTCTCGTACGTTTCCGGGCCAGCGGTATCGGATCAAGGCTGCCAGGGCCTCCTCCGTAATCCCGGTTACTTTCCGCCGTGCTGCTTGTGAGAATTTTTGAATAAAGTGCTCTGCCAAGAGCGGAATATCTTCGATCCTTTCGCGCAAAGGGGGGAGGGTGATGTGGATAACGTTTAGCCGGTAAAAAAGGTCCTGCCGAAATCGTCCCTCGCCCACTCCTTGTTCAAGCTCTCGATTGGTAGCGGCCAGAATGCGGACGTCCACTTTTTCTCCTCGCGATGCGCCGAGGGGCCGCACTTCCTTGTCTTCGATGACGCGGAGCAGTTTGGCTTGAAGACTTAACGGCATTTCGCCGATTTCATCGAGAAACAAAGTGCCCCCGGTGGCCTCTTGGAAAAGCCCCTTTCGATCTCTTTTTGCGTCCGTAAAGGCTCCCCGAAGATAACCGAAAAGCTCGCTTTCGAGCAGCGTCTCGGGTATGGCGGCGCAGTTGACTGGGATGAAGGGAGCCCGGCAACGCGAGCTGTTATAATGGACAGCCCGGGCGACCAGCTCCTTCCCGGTTCCGCTCTCTCCAAAAAGCAGGACATTGGTCGCCAAATCTCCGATGCGGGAGATCATTTCGAAGAGCCGCTGCATCTTTTCGCTTTTGCCGACAATATTGTGAAACTCATACCGGCCGTGAACCTCTGCGCGAAGTCTCTGAAGCTCTTTCCGTAAATTGCGCTCCTCCAAAGCGCGACCGATGCTGAGAAGGATTTCGTCGCTCCGGAAGGGTTTGGTCAAATAATTGTAGGCCCCGGCACGCATCGCTTCGACTGCGCTTTCGATAGTTCCGAACGCGGTAATGAGAAGAACCGGCACGTTGGGATCGACTTCCTTCAAACGGCCAATCAATTCCGTGCCTTTCATGCGCGGCATCATAAGGTCCGTTACGATAAGATCAAAACTGGTTATTTTGAAACGCTCCAGAGCGGAAGTCCCATCATAAACCACGTCGACGGCATAGCCTTCCTCGGAAAGAAGCTCGCAGAGGAAACGGGACATCTCATGGTCGTCCTCGACGAGAAGGACACGAGCTCGAATCTCTGTCGGCTCTTCTACGTTGCTGCTCACGACTTTTCCCTTTCCGGCTCTTCGTTTCTGTCTGCTGGTTTAATAGGAAGGTCGATGATGAACCGGGTGAAGCAACCCGGGTCGCTCTCCACATGGATCTCCCCGCCATGATCTTTCACGATTCCGTAGCTGACGGACAATCCAAGACCCGTTCCTTCCCCGATGTCTTTGGTAGTGAAGAAGGGATCAAAAATGTGCTCGATATGGTCCGGCGCGATTCCCGGGCCATTATCTTCAAAGCAGATTCTCAGCCGGCGACTCGGATCTTCCCCCGAGACGCCGGCCGAGCCGTCCTGGGCCAGCCCCGCGTGAATCCTGATCACTCCTCCGTGGCTCATCGCCTGGAGAGAATTTAGATAAAGATTGATGAAGACCTGCTGCAGCAGATCAGGATCCGCCTGAATTGACGGAATGGGGTCTGTCATCGTGAGTTCAACCGTGGCGCTTTTCTCCTCGATTTTGTGACGCAACAGGTTCCCGACAGCAGCTAACAGCGACGGAACCTCCACGGCACGAACCGCGCGCTCCTTTCGTCTGGAGAACTCGAGCAGCTGGCGTACAATTCCGGCGATGCGATCAATTTGGGACCGGATAATCTGGAGATTCTCCTGGATTTCCTCGGGAGCCCGCTCCCGACGCAGCAGGGACTCAGCTCGTCCCCCAATGATATTGAGGGGGGTGCCGATCTCATGAGCCAGGCCGGCTGCGAGTTGGCCCACGGAAGCCAATTTGTCAGAATGGCGCAACTCTCTTTCAAGCCTGAGTTTCTCTTGTTGTTCGGCAACGAGGCGAGCATAGGTATGTTGAAGCCGCTCGCTCATATTATTGAATTCCTGCGCCAGAGAGCTGATTTCATTATGGCCTGAGACCTTGATGCGCTGCTCCCAATGGCCTTTGCCTATCTCCCCAATTCGCTCTATCAGCTCATTAATCGGACTAGAGACGTTTCGACGAACGAGGATCAGTATGAGAACCGAAAGGAGGACGACGAGGGCGGAAGTGGTGGCAACGATGCGATTGCGCCTGGCTTCGATATTCGTCAGCATTCTGGGGCCGTGGCGGGCAACCACGAAAGCTCCAGCCGGCTGCTCTTCTGAATTGAAGATCGGTTCTATCCGGTAGTAAATCAAAAGGCCGGGTCCTTGTATGTAACCGTCTCTACTCTTCCCCTCTTTTATGACGCGGCTGGGATCGAGCTGGAGAATCGGGTCCGGCGCCAGTTCGGGAAAGCGTTCTGTTTCTTTGAGCGAGCTGGAAATTGAAACAGGCTCTCCCGTCGTATCGTAGACAACGACTCCGTGGATGTTGTCCTTCGGGCCCACAGTATCGATAAATTTTTGCGTTTCAGAAAGACTCCGGCGGTCTCCATAGAAATGTCCCAGCGTTGCCTGAATGGATCGAGCGAGGCCCCTCATGCCCAGCCGCATCTGGTTGCTAACATTTTCTCGGTCCTGCTTGATGCTCAAGTAACCATGAATCAACATCGTGATGATCACGGTGACGACCAGATAAACAATGAGCTTTGTGCCAAGCTTCATGAGTTACCGACTGCGCATGAATGGGCGCACGCTAAAGCAGCGATGCCGACCCGAACAGCCGCTCAGGCAAGAACAATTCAACCGGTTTCCGGCAGCCATTATTCGTATGGCAACTTACAACGCTGTGTTGGATTTTACCACAGCGAGTAATTCTTTTTTCATGGCGGTAGCTTACGACAGATCAGCGCTTTGGGTCTCAGTCGGTGTTTGATTCTACAACAGACGCCCTTCGTTGACACCCAAAAAAACGCTGGAATTGCGGCGGCGTTCGCCTCCTTCTTCAATGGCACACAACCTGCATCACAAACGCGATGCCAAGCTCAAAAAACAGAGAGGAGGTGACAATATGAAGAAGCTAGTTGGTGCGCTCGCTATTGTCCTGGGATTGAATCTGGTTGGAGCGATGATCGGCACAATTGCCCAGAGCTATGCTCAGGAGAGCCCGGAACCGCAGCCCAAGCCTGAGAAGCCCGATTCAGAGTAATCGCAAAAATTTCTGGCGAAGAATTGTTCTAAAAAGGGGGAGAAATCCCCCTTTTTTTTGGCTTCATGCGTTTGCCGCGCGCGACTAAGCCGCTATAATTTGTATTGAGTTTTTTCCGATAGTCGAGCGAAAAGGAGCAGAAAACAAGTGAGGAGAGTTCAGTCGTTCTGTCTCAAAGGGTTTGTCGCTGCACTGTTTTGTTTCGGATTGTACGATATCAGCGTGCCACTTCAGAGGTCCGGTGTCTACGCTCTGGCACAGGCGCAGGAGCCCGATTTCGACTCCAAGAAGATCGTGCCGTTTGTACCTACACCGTATGAAGTGGTGGAGCGGATGTTGGGGCTGGCCCAGGTGAAAAAAGGCGATATCATCTACGACCTGGGCTCGGGGGATGGCAGGATAGTCATCGCCGCGGCGAAAAAGTATGGTGTCAAGGCGGTAGGGTTTGAGATCGATCCGCAACTGATCAAACAATCGAGGGAGAATATACGGAAAGAAGGTCTGGGGCATCTCGCGGCGATTCGGGAGCAGGACATCATGACGGTGAACTTATCTGCCGCGACCGTGCTAACGATGTACCTGCTGCCGGAGGTAAATCTCAGATTGCGACCAAAGATCCGCCAACAGCTCAAGCCGGGGTCTCGCCTTGTCTCCCACGACTTCGATATGGGGGATTGGAAACCAAATCGAACGGAGGAACTGACGGATTCCACCGGAAGGTCGCACACGCTATATCTCTGGCGCATAGGGAAGTCCCGGTAGGTTCCGAGACCCCACGCATCCGATAACCGGCGGTGGGAATAGTCACCAATCCATTGCGCGGCCTCGGAGAACGATTAGCGGCTGTCAGGGTGATTCGAAGCAGATCCTGGATTCCCCGTAAAGCGGTCCTGGTTATCTTCTCACCCGAAAATCGGCGAATTCGCCGCGCGGCTGCTCCCACTGGAGTTGAACATCAGCGACTTCGGCTCCCGGGGGTCCCTTACGACACCACCGAGCCAAAGCTTCAAGAGCTTTTCTCCCGCCTTCCGCCACGACTTCCACCGATCCATCACGGCAGTTTCTCACCCACCCTGTCAGCCCAAAATGATTGGCCTGCTCGACGGTAGAGGCGCGAAAGAAAACACCCTGTACTCGCCCTTCGATTTTTAGATAGGCCCTTGCCTTTTCTTCACCAGATTCCATGTCTTTGCAATACGTTACTAGCGCACGGCCCCCTGGACTGCAACCCCTCTGTTCCGGGTTCCAACAGGCCTTGTCCGTTGCAAAAGCTACCTTGCTTTTGGCTCTCTGTTGCTGTATGAAACTTTTGAACGCCAACTATGGGAGGTTGAGATGGCAAAGCCTGCGGAACAGATTGATAACGTCATGGATCATATTCCCTACTACAATAAATGGCAGAAAAGCGAAGGAATTCCGGTTATCAATACCTTTTTCGTCCAGAATCTCAAGACGGTTCCCCTTTCGCGGTGGGACCGGGTAGGAGGAGACGGGGCGTTTATCAACATGAAGGGCGCGGGTGTGGCAACGGGCGCCTATCTCTGTGAGATTGCGCCGGGAAAAAAATTGGAACCTCAACGTCACCTTTACGAAGAGTTGATTTACGTGCTCAGGGGGCGCGGCGCGACTACCATCTGGAACGATAAGGGCGCCAAACAGACCTTTGAATGGCATGAAGGGAGTCTCCTATCGTTGCCTCTCAACACCTGGCACCAGCATTTCAACGGGCAGGGAAGCGAGCCAGCGCGCTTTTTTTCCGTCAACAATATGCCGATCGTTTTTAATCTATTCCACAATCCGGATTTCATTTTCAGCGCTCCGTACGATTTTCTCGATCGGTTCAATGGCGAGCCGGAGTATTTCAGCGGCAAAGGAAAATCCTATCCCGGTCGTATCTGGGAAACCAACTTCATTTCCGACTGCAAGACGTTTAATCTCCAGGAGTGGAGAGAGCGGGGTGGCGGCGGAACCAATGTCATGATTGAAATGGCCAACGGAGTTATGGCGGCTCATATCTCTGAATTCCCCATCGGGACTTATAAAAAGGCTCACCGCCACGGTCCCGGTTTCAACGTTATTATTATCGGCGGCAAAGGATTCTCGCTCTTCTGGTGGGAAGGAGAAGAGCCGAAAAGGTACGATTGGCAGGATGGCAGCGTCTTCGTACCGGAAGAGATGATGTTTCACCAGCATTTCAACACCGGCGCGACGCCGGCGCGTTATCTACCTCTGCGTTTCGGCGGTATCAAATACAGCATGGGTGAAGGCTTTGGCGATATAACCAAAGTCGACAAGGATGTGAAAGAAGGCGGCAACCAGATCGAATATTGCGATGAGGCCCCCTGGATCCGAAAAATGTTCGAGGAGGAACTCGCAAAATCCGGCACCCAAAGCCGGATGAATCCCGATTTTTACAAGAAACAGAGCTGAATTCGCAGCCGACAAATTGTTTTCCCTATGCGAGCGGATCCGAGCGCCGCGTCGTGGAATAGCTGATTCTCTCCGTTCCCTTTTTCCTGCCGGAAATCGTTTTCGTCCTTTTAGGTGAGCCCTCTCCTCCGGAGTGCGGGAGTTTGAGGGTTAAACTCATCATGTGGTATGAGAGAACCCTGCCTGCAATATTTAACGTCAGGCAGCCTCTAGAGCTGACGTTATGGAGCGGAGACGAAAGGAAACCCGCTTCCCGAAAATATTTAGGGGGGAGGGGTGGGCATGAGGAGCAGACCGGGTTTCTTTCCCGTTGCGTGGCTGTTGCTGTTGCTTGGAAGCGGGCAAGCGGAGTGGCTGGAGAAAAAGGCCGTCATCGATGGTCAAAGCCATGTTAATCTTCGCTCTGAGCCCGGGCTGAGTCGCTCCCCCGAGATTGTCCTGAAGAGGGGCGAGGAAGTCACGTTGAGCGGCAAAGAGGGAGAGTGGTATCTGGTCTCCTTAGCGGATGGCCGGAGAGGCTACGTGCACAGAGCGTTCGTTCGCCTTCTTGGGGAGGCGAAGAGCGGAGAAGGCGCCGGACAGGTGACCTCTGCGCGGCTGGAGAAGAACAGGAAAGGTAACGTGTCCGTGCGGGGTTTTCCCGGTTCGGAACCGCACAATCCGGAGGCGGGTTCGTGGCTCATTAGATGGGTGTTCGGACAAACCAGTTGGGAATATCTTCGATGGGCCGGCGGGGTGCTGGGCATCTTTTTCATCGGGTGGATTTGCGGGGGCAATTATTATTTGCGCCGCGATCGGATCAGGAGGACCAGATTGCGATTTTGAGCTCGCCTTCGATGGATGCTGTTCTCTTAATCCTTATCTCCTATATTCTTGGTTCTATCCCCGTCGGTTTGGTCCTGGGCCTTCTTTCCGGGGTTGACGTGCGCCAGGAGGGAAGCGGTAATATCGGCGCCACAAATGTCGCCCGCGTGGCCGGAAAGACACAGGGGCTTCTGGCTCTTCTCGGGGATGCCGCCAAGGGATTTATTCCCGTCTATTTTTCGATCCAATTCGGTTACACTCCCGGAGAGACCGGCCTCGTGGCGTTGGCAGCTTTTCTTGGCCATCTTTATCCCGTCTTTCTGAGATTTCGAGGGGGAAAGGGTGTGGCGACAGCTCTGGGGGTGTTTCTGGCGATTGCGCCGATGGCCACCGCCGTTCTGGGGTTGATTTTTCTTGTGGTGGCTTTGCTGACCCGAATCGTTTCTCTGGCTTCTATGGCCGCAGCCGGAACCGCCCCGATCGTTCTTTGGGCGTTTTCCTACCAACCAACTATCGTTGGGATTAGCGCGTTGATGGGGTTATGGATTATCTGGCGACACCGGGAAAACATCCAAAGGCTGGCATCGAACGTCGAACCCCGGTTTCGCTTCTAACAGACCCAACCCCGATCCGAAATTTTAGGCAAGTCGGGTTCCCGTTAATCGCCGGTCAGTAGCGGTGGTGTTGCCGTTCGTCCCAGCACATTTAGCTTCGGATCGGGGTCAATTCTCTACGATTACTTCTACGCGGCGATTTTTGCGCCGGCCTTCTTCGGCGTCATTTGAAGCTATCGGCGAGCGTGTTCCGAAGCCGGTTGCCCTGATCAACTGTCGGCTCATCCCCTCCTTGACCAGGGCGTTTGCAACCGCTTGCGCGCGTCGTTCCGAAAGTTTTTGGTTATGCGCTTCTTGATCTGCTCTTTCCTTGCTCGCGTGACCCTCCACGGATATTTTTCTCCCGGCGGCCTGCCGGTTCAATACTGACGCGATATCTCTCACTCTCTGCGCTCCATCCGGCGTGAGGGCGGCGCTGTCAAACCCAAACACGACGTTTGGAAGATTGACTGTAACTCCTCGGTCAGTTTCGCGGGCCTCGATATTTCTTCGTTTCAGCTCTTCCAGCAACGCGCGATTTCTTTCAATCTCTTGCTTCTGTTGATCCAGCTTCGCTTGCTGCTCTTGCTGTTTCTGTTCCTGACCCTGGAGTTGATCTCCAATCAGAGCACCCGTCCCCAGTCCAAGGGCGCCGCCTATGGCAGCGCCTGCTCCAGGGTGTCCTACCGTGCTCCCGATAATGCCGCCGGCCGCAGCCCCGCCGAGAGCACCGATACCGGCCGCTTTTTCGCGGGTCGTCAGCGGCGTTGAGCAACCGGCGAGGACGAGGGCTAAGAAAAGCCCAAACTCAAGAGCTCGAATGATTTCCTTCAATTTCATCCGCTGAATTGAACCGGGATATTCTAGTATTCCCGGTCTCTCTTCATCCTTTCGAGCTCTCTTCTCTGGCGTTCCAGCTCAGCCTGATTCTGCTCTAGCTGACGTTGCTGCTCCTGCTGTCTTTGTTCCTGACCCTGGAGTTGATCTCCAATTAGAGCACCCGTCCCCAGTCCAAGGGCGCCACCTATGGCTGCGCCCGCTCCGGGATGACCCACAGCCGCGCCAATAATGCCGCCGGCCGCGGCTCCTCCCAGGGCGCCGATTCCCGCCCCCTTTTCACGGGTGCTGAGCGGCGCGGAACAACCGACAGTGACGGCCAGGAGAAGAATAGATCCTAACACCATCAGTGATTTTCTCATCACGTTTCCTCCTTGCTTTGGTCTGGATAATTTCCAGCAATCACAGAATTTTAACAGACAATATTCACGTCTTCAAGGTTTTTGTTCCGGTTCGTCTGCCTCAGGCGCCGCACAACAGTGAATAGTGCAGGCTTGTTGTTGAGCGGCCGAGAAGCAGCTTAAGATGGGTTGGTGTACTACTCAACCTGTTGACAACGTGGACTTTATAAGTCTTAATTTGGGTATTGCTTTGTATCCAGGGAGTTTAAACCGTTTCTCGGATCGGAAAGGGAGTCAATGGAAACCGTTAGTAAAGAAACCGTCCTGGCAGCGCTGAGGAGAGTGCAAGATCCTGAGATCCATCGGGACATCGTCAGCCTGGGCATGGTGAAAAACCTCGATGTCACGGGAGGTAAGATCTCTTTTACAGTGGAACTGACGACTCCCGCTTGTCCTCTGAGAGAGCAGATCCAGGATGATTGCAACCGAGCGTTGGCCGGGATCGAAGGAATTACGGGACTTGAGATATCTTTTGGGGCTCAGGTTCGCGGAAGCAAGACGGGAGCGGGGCAGACCGACTTATTGCCAAGCGTCAAAAACGTGGTTCTCGTCGCCGCTGGAAAAGGCGGCGTGGGCAAATCGACAGTGGCTGCCAATTTGGCTGTGGCTCTGAAAATGCACGGAGCCGTGACCGGGCTTCTCGATGCGGACATCTATGGTCCCTCTATCCCGATCAT
>JACQUW010000335.1 GCA_016210115.1 Deltaproteobacteria bacterium
GCCAACTGCCCGGGCATAAGGTCTCCGTGGAAATCGCCACGATTCGCCATTCCATTCCTGGCGTGAGTTTGATCTCGCCCCCACCGCATCACGACATCTACAGCATCGAGGACCTGGCGCAGCTCATTTACGACTTGAAGCAGGCCAACACCCGAGCGAGAGTCGCGGTCAAACTGGTCGCCGAAGCAGGAGTGGGCACGATTGCGGCAGGCGTCGCCAAGGCTTACGCCGACGTCATTCAGATTTCCGGGCACGACGGTGGGACCGGCGCATCTCCCGTCGGTTCGATCAAGAACGCCGGGATGCCGTGGGAGATCGGCCTCGCCGAGACACAGCAAACCCTGGTGCTCAACAATCTGCGCGAGCGAGTCGTGCTAAGGACCGATGGCGGGCTCAGGACGGCGCGCGACGTCGTTATGGCCGCGATCCTGGGAGCGGAGCAGTATGGATTCGGCACAGCGGCCGTCGTAGCCATAGGCTGCGTGATGGCGCGCCAGTGTCACCTCAATACCTGTCCTGTGGGCGTGGCTACGCAAAACCCCGAGCTACGAGCGAAGTTCCCTGGTACGCCTGAGATGGTGGTGAACTTCTTCACCCTTATCGCGCAGGATGTCCGGCGGATGTTGGCTCAGCTTGGTTTCAGAAAGCTCGACGACATCGTTGGGCGGGTCGATTTGATCGAGCAGAAGCCGGTGGATGACCCGGCCAAAGCCATGAAGCTTGACCTCAGCCCGATTCTGGCGCCGGCCGATCCAACATGGACGAAGCCCTTGATTCACACCTGGAAAAGAAACGATCGCAAGGATAAGCCCCTCGACGAGAAAATCCTCAAGGATGCAAAAGAGGCGCTGGATGGCAATGGGCCGATTCATCTTTTCTACAAGATTCGCAACGTCCATAGGACCGTGGGAGCGCGCGTGTCCGGTGAGATCGCGCGCCGTTACGGGGATAGCGGGCTGCGCCCCGGAACGATTCATTGCCATTTCCAGGGGAGCGCGGGACAGAGCTTTGGCGCGTTCTGCGTCCGTGGTTTGCGCCTTGAGCTCACGGGGGAGGCCAACGATTACGTTGGCAAAGGCATGGCAGGGGGCCGGATCGTCATCCGCTCGGGCAAAGGGGCGCGCTTCAAGTCTCACGAGAATGTGATCATAGGCAACACGGTCATGTACGGAGCCACGGGGGGATTCCTCTACGCGGCCGGCAGGGCCGGAGAGCGTTTCTGCGTGCGTAACAGCGGCGCGATCGCGGTCGTCGAAGGCGTTGGGGATCACGGGTGCGAGTATATGACAGGAGGCGTCGTGGTCGTTCTAGGTGAGAGCGGACGCAACTTTGGCGCGGGAATGACCGGAGGGCTGGCGTATGTCCTCGATGAGAAAGATGACTTTAACCTGAAAATTAATCGGCAGCTCGTCGGGCTCGAACAAGTGGAGAATCCCGAAGATTGCGATCTCCTAAAGAATCTCATTCTCAAACACCGCAACCTCACCCGGAGTCTTAGGTCCAAAGCGATTCTGGAGAGCTGGAACCACTATCTTCCGCTCTTCTGGAAAGTTTCGCCGCTCTCGGAGGCCGGCAAGCTTTCCATTGCCAAGATCAACAAGCTCATGGAGGAGCCCGGGGAAGAAGTCAGCGCCGCGGCTTGATGCCAACGGCATGCCGCCGCCAGCCAGAGCAGACAGTGCAGGTTATTGCTCCTCGGGCTGGCTCTACTGATCGCTGCGGATCTTGTGCTTGCCTTTGCCCAATCGCCGCTGGTTGTGTTTGCAGGGGCCGCGCTGGGAGTTGCACATGGCTTTTACCCAAGGATTGCTGTCAATGCTTGTCGCAGAAACCGCGCCCGCAGACTCTGATAAGTGGCGGCGCGCTGCCGGTACCGAGCGTCATTACGGGCTCTCTATGGAGCTCTCTCGAAGCGCCGGCCACGTTTTTGACCGGCGCACGCTTCGCTGCCGTCGCGGCCATCGGGTTGCTCATCGTACGCGCAGCGCAAGTCACGAGCACGAGATGATCCGCATGAAGGAGAGTCGCCTAGTAGACGCGCCGGCCGGCAGCCCGTCGCATCCACGGGCATGTTCAGTATTTTGATAAGAGTTTGATCAATTTCTGCGCGCTGTCGGGCGGCTTTACATCGCCGGAAAGGATATCGGTCGGGAAAACCGGTTTGCCGTAATATTCCTCGTTGGCCTTGTACCGCGTCCCGATGACTGTCCCTTCCAACGACACGCCGGCAAAGATACCCTGGCTGCGGCTGTAGGTATAGATCGCCGCCTGCGGCGCTATGGCGGCCTCGGCGGAACGTCCGATGGGACCGATCGCCGCGCTCAGGTTGCCGCCTAGCGTGATATTATTACCTTTAGCGAACGAGTTGACCGCCTCTTGTGTATTGAGGATGAACACGTACTCGGAGACCTGCAGTCCGGCTTGGAAACCGAGCCCAATCCCTCCCGTACCGATGGCCGATGGACCGCTCCACCCTTTCTCGGTTCGCGCGACGACAACACCGGTTCCGCCCCTGCCGCTAAGCACGAACCCCACGTTCGTCATCGTGAGGATCGCCACGCCTTTGGCATCGCGCAGAACGGCCGGCGGAATCGCGCTCTCCGGTATTTCCGAAAACCGTTCGATGATCGATACTGCTCGATCGATGTCGTCTTGCATGTCCGCACGCAGCGCCGAAGGCGCAAGAAACACGATCATCAAGCTGGTAAGAAATAGAATTCCAGGTTTCACGATGAAGACTCCTGCTGAAATAGTTGCCCTTACAGTAAACTATAGAGCTCCGTGTGACAATGATTGCCTTTCCTCCGGAAGCGTTCCACCTCGGCTGCAGCTTCGCCGCGAATAATGCTCGTCAGCCTCTCGAGCCCGCCACTGCCTTCGATGCCGCGTCGCTTTCCATCTTGAGCATGGCCAGGGTCGTTTTCAGGACCGCATCCGGATTGAGCGAAATGCTGTAGATGCCCAACTCCACCAGAAAGGCAGCGAACTCGGGATAGTCGCTCGGAGCCTGGCCGCAGATACCGATCTTACCGCCTTTGGCTTTGGCCGCGCGAATGACGCTGATCACTGGTCTACTGACCGCCGCTGTCGGTGGTGGTTCAGGAGCAGCTTTAGCTGGACAGCATCGGGCCATACCGAACACTGTACACTAAACTTCCTATTTACAGAGGCTTGTTGGACTTGCTTGGATCAGGCTGGATTTGAATTTGGTGGGGCGGGGGAAATTGAACCCCCGTCCGAAAGCGCCGAGCGACTTGCCACAGAGTGATAATGAGGAGTAAAGACCACGCAAATCAATGCTTTCGTTCTCCCGATGTGCTAAGGAACGCATTGAGAGCTAAGTGGTTCTGGCACAATTCAGGAACAATTTTTTCTCGGACCCGCTGACGGCATGGAACCGCTTCAATCCACGAACTTCGGATCGTAATTCTGGCGTAGAGAAACACAAGCCCAACCGGCACCCCAGCCTCCGGGGCACCCCTACCCTACCCGCTCCCCCTCCCGTCCCTGGCCAAAGCTCTAGCTCTAGGTCTAAGCGGATTTGGAAAATCTGAGGGTGTCCCCATGTCAAGAAAAATTCGCGAATGGAAACTATGCCAAAAACGATTTCAAAGACTGTTCAACGGCGACAGATCAAGCGGCTAAAGCCCCATCATCTTGAAATCCTGACGCGCTATTCACAGGGCCAGCACCAAAACATGATAGCAAAGGAAATGGGGATAGGAGAGCCCTGGCTTTCCGTGATTATCAACTCTCCCGTTTTTCAGGAGGCGCTAGAAAAGCGCTTTCAAGAAAGAGAACAGGAGTTGATTGAGCGGATTGCAGAGGAAAATTCGAGGCGGCTGGCAAGCCTAGAAGCCGGTATGCGTTATGGGAGCCGTTGTCAATAGGTGTGTAAAAGAGATCTAGGCGGCTACCCTGACTTTTTGGATCTCGACTCCGTCTTTATAGTTCCGTCTCTCAGCCACTCTCTGCACCAGGTACGGTGCGTTAAGTTTTCTAAAGGTCATTTCCGCAATCATCATCGTCTTCCAGATCAAGCAGGTGGCATTGACCTGCGATTTAAACCGCCTGGAAGCGGCCGTTCTCAGCCTCACCCGGGAGAAAGGTGACTCGACAACGTTGGAAGTGCGCAGATGCTTCCAATGCTCTCGGGGAAAATCATAGTAGCGGGTGAGTCGATCCCAGTTCTCCACCACAGTTCTCACTGCCTTGGGATTGTGCCGGAAGGCATCCTCAAATCTCTTTCTCTCCCTAAGCGCCTGGTCCCGACTCTCCGCATACATCATGGCGTTCAGATGACGCTTGGCTTTGGCATGCTCTTTCTTGCTCAGACAATCCAAGACGTTCAGGATCTTGTGGTTCCAGCAAAGCTGCTCTCCCGCCTCGGGAAAAATCTCTCCAACAGCCGCCCATAACCCAAGATTACCGTCCCCAACAAAAAGCCGCGCTGTCTTAAGCCCCCGCCTCAAGTTGCCTCAGCACCTCCGCCCACGATTCCTTGCTCTCCCGGTAGCCCACTTCCAAAGCCAAAAACCTCTTGCTCCCATCCCTCATCGCCCCAATCACCACCAGCAAGGCCGCCTTCTCCTTACCTATCCCCGCTTTCACATAAATACCATCCGCCCAAAGGTACGCAAACTCCTCCTCCTCAATCGGCATACTCTTCCACTGCTCATATTCCACCTGCCACTTCTCTTTAAGCCTCTGAAGCGACGTTGCCGAAAGCGGCGCCCCTTGCCCCAACAACCCTCTCAGCGCCAACTCAAAATCCCCACTGGCAAGGCCATGTAGATAGAGATCCGGTAGTATCATGCCTGGGACCTCGCTCGCGTTGAGGCTGTCCATGACGGTCAATCCTACGGCATGCTTAGGACCGTGGACCTAAACGCCTGTGCGTGCCGGACGCAGACAGGTCAACTGCCGCGTCCACCGCGAAAAGGAGAACCTTAAAATCCATGCAGAGCCGCACCCGGTAAGCGGCGGGAAGCTTCCCTTTGCAGGGAGAAAGGAGGCAGAGTGATGACCCGACATCCTGTCTATCGCAGCTTCTTCGGATTACACCGCGAGCCCTTCGCCATGGAACTCAAAGTCGAGGAAATTCTCAGGCCCCCCGCCCTTTCCGATTTTACCGAGCGGTTTGACTATGTGCTGCGCCTGGGCGCCATCGGCCTTTTGACCGGCGAGGTCGGAGCGGGAAAATCGACCGCGTTGCGCTTTGCCGCAAACCGGCTTCATCCCTCTCAATACCAGACGCTTTGGCTGACCGCCTCCAGTGGCTCTATCCTGGAGAGCTACCGACAACTGGCCGCCGCCTTGGACGTGGAGACTAAAAGTTCCTCGCGCGCTGCTCTCCTTCGCATCATTCGCCAGGGAATCTATGAACTCGTCAACAAGAAAATCCAACCGGTGCTCATCATCGACGAGGCCAGTTTGCTCAGGCTTGAAGTCTTCGCGGAACTGCACACTCTCTGCCAGTTCGAGGCCGACTCCAAGCCCCATTTGCCCATGATCCTTGCCGCCCAGAATAATCTCCTCGATCTTCTCCAGTACCGCTCCTCACTGCCCCTTTCTTCCCGGATCGTGGCCCGCAGCCACCTCGAAGGTATCGACCTCGATCAGATGCAACACTACCTCGCCCACCACCTTGCCATTGCCGGAGTGAAAACCCAGATCTTCTCTCCCCAAGCCATCACTGCCATTCAGCAAGGCTCCGCTGGCCTGCTACGAAGAGCCAACCATCTCGCCCGCGGCGCTCTCATAGCCGCTGCCAATGAAAAATGCCAGCAAGTCTCCGCTGAAC
>JACQUW010000322.1 GCA_016210115.1 Deltaproteobacteria bacterium
ATGGCCACAAAATCCACCCCCGCTCCTTTCAACCCCTTCAGGATCGCCTCACTCGCTTCAAGATTCATAATTCTCCCTCAGGCCTATCTCAACTTCCCTGCCATTATCCAACATACCTTTAGGCTGTTCAAGGTTCCGTCTCACCATGACGCTCTCTTTCGATCTGGCGCCATTTGCCATCCTCTGCCCAGATTACCCCAGGGATAAAAGCTCTGACCGAAGGGCCCGCTGAACGTCGCCGGCAAGCCCTTTCCGGATAGCGGAGCAAATTTCAAAACCGCAAATTTTGAAATTTGAGATCCGCCAGATCTGCCATTTGCAATTTCTCGCGCAGCAAGGAGTACGCCCATCCCGGCCCGAGGCGGATCAGCCTCATCTATGGCAGGCCGCGGCCCCAAGCTTTGCGCCGTGAGCTCGGCGAGGGGTCAACTGAAGCCCGTGAGCCGGAGGCGGACCTGGAGTGGGACTTCTTGATGGATTTTCCTTTGCCGCGTTTACGCTTTCGTTTCGGACGCTTGGGATCGACGCGGACGCGGTCAGAACCGGAAGATACTCTTTTCTTACGTGGCATAAGCGCTATGTAAAATCAAAACCTGTTACGACGTCCGCTCCAACAGCAGCTTCTTACTTATAAAGAGCATCAATAAAGCCCGACTCGTCCAATTGCCGCACGATGCTCAGTTCCACGAACCGCTCCGGATTCGCCATCCGGGCCCGCTCATCTTTGACCGCGAGATTTTCCAGGATCGCCTTCACTCCGTTGAGCGTTGGATAAGGCTTTCGGGCATAGAGTTTGTTCACGTTTTCCTCGTATTGGGCCTCGACGGCTTCACGATTGTCGATCCGGAGGTACTTGGCCATAATTTTCAACGTCTCTTCCTTACGGCTCATCATGAGGCTCATGCCATGGATAATCGCCTTGGAGTAGTTTAACAGAGCTCTCCTGTTTTTCTTCAGCAGGGTCCGCGTCGTCGCCGCGGCCGTGGCCTGGTACTCAATACCGGCGGCGGAAAGATCCAAAGCCACTCGATGCCCGAACTTCCGGAGAACCGCCGTCTCGCCCATGCTAAAGGCGCCGCCATGAATCATTCCATTGTTTATAGCACTGGCCCGAATGGCGCTATCGCCAAGCGCAAGGATCGTGACCTCCCTTTCCGGGTCGATCCCCAATTTCTTAAGGCCGAACCGGAGAGAAAAATCCGATGACGAGCCGAGCGTGCTGACGCCAAGTTTTTTTCCCTTGAGTTGAGAGGGATGGGCAATATCTTTATGTGAAACGATGCAGAAGGGCATCGTGTTGATTAAGCCCAGGAAGATCACGACGTCGTTTCCGGCCAAAGTCCCCGACACAAAGGGAGGCCCTGCCGCGTGGCTGACCTGGGCATCACCGGACAACAGAGGCACGAGCGCTTTTGCGCCAGGGATGTGCCCCACGATCTCCGCGGTGACATCGTATTTCTCGTACAAGCCAAACTCCTTCGCCACGTAGAGGACCATGTGAGTTCCGGAGAGTGTGCCAAAACCCGTTCGAAGTTTGTCCGCTGCACAGGCAAGAGAAAACAGAAACAGCAAGATAAAAAACGAGCTAACACCCGCACACAAATTTTTGTTCATTGCTCCACCCCTCCAAGAGAATAGCGATGGCGAAGGTTATACATCAGTTTACATCCCCCCCCTCACCCTACCCCTCTCCCGCAAGGGCCCGCAAGGGGAGAGGGAACTTCGGTGCAGACTGGTAACATAGTCTAAAGAATAAACCGGGCACATGGTTTACAGTGCATCGGCAAGGAGGAGGTTGCCTTCACAGCTTCAATTCGGGTATAGACTCGTTGGCACTCGCTTGGCGATAACCTCGACCAATGCGCTTTTTCCCGACTGAACGCGCTGGATAGCCTCACTGAGCGCCCCTCTTAAATTTTTCGGTTCCTCTACACGGTTCGCGCTGACCCCCAGGGCGCGTGCGAGCGCACAGTAGTCCCCAACGGGCTTGATTTTGGCTTTTCGGACTGCTGCCCTATCCTGATATGCTCGGTTATTAACCAGCACGACCAGAATTGGAATTTCGCTGGCCGTGGCGCTCTCGAGATCCAAGGCGGTTTCACCGAAAGCCTCGTCGCCGATCAAAGCAATCACCAGTTTGTCTGGCGCCGCGAGTTTGGCCCCCATCGCGGCTCCCAGAGCCCACCCCATCGCGCTTTGAACGCCGAAACCAACGAAGGAATGGGGCACTGTCGCCGTATAATGCTGGCAAGTCGATCCACGCACCGAGCCCGCGTCGTGCAAGACAATCGTACGATTGGGATCGACGAGCTGAGACAGCTCCCAAGTGATGCGAAACGGATTTACCGGCACTTCATCCGATGTCAAAAAGGGCATCGAGAAGTCCAGCCATTCCTGGCGTGCACGCGCTATCTTTTGGATGGTCTCATTTTTGGGCTGCAAGCGGCCGGGAGGCAATATGGCCCGAGCCGCATCCAGCATTTGACAAAGCACTAGCTTGGCGTCGCCGAGGATCGCAATATCCGCAGGGGCTTCCTTGCTCAGCTCGGACGCGTTCACATCAACCTGAATGACCGTCACGCCCTCGGCTATTGGATCCAGCAGCGCATGGCGCTGGAAACTGCAACCGATCGTGAGGATAACGTCTGCCTCTTGCGCGAACTTTGTCGCCGCAAAGGTGGCATACGTAGCACGAGTTACGCCTCCGATTCCAAGAGAAAGGGGATGATTCTCA
This sequence comes from Deltaproteobacteria bacterium, assembly GCA_016210115.1. Lineage (GTDB taxonomy): Bacteria > Desulfobacterota > Binatia > UBA9968 > UBA9968 > JACQUW01. The sequence goes on from JACQUW010000322.1 coordinate 2,735, forward strand.
GGGAACGCACTTTTGCCGTTGAGGGTCGACGTAACCGGTAATGTCAGGAGCCCCGCGAGCTCTACCATCTCTTGACTTGCCTCGGCAAACAGCACTCCGGCTCCTGCGCAGACGTAGGGCCGCTTGGCATTGGCCAGGATGCGAACCGCGCTCTCAACCGCCGCGGGATCTCCGGCGCTCCTGATCCGGTCGGGGGCTGCCCGATAGCTGGATTCCGCTGCCTCCATGTTTGAGAGATCAGAGGGAATACCGATGACGACCGGCCCGGGGCGCGGCGCGCGCAGCAGCACAAAAGCTCGCCGTAGAACATGTTCGACCTGACTGGGATCTATGATGGTCGTCGTCCAGTTTGTGACAGATCTGAAAACGTCCTGAATGGCCAACTCCTTTTGGCCGCGTCGGGGCACCTCAAATCGGTGGTTCACGCCGGCAAAAAAGAGCAACGGTATTGAATCGCCGTAACTGTTGAGAATGCCGGCCATCGTATTGGCCACGCCCGGTCCGTGGTCGGTGAAGATGATACCGGGCTTTCCGGATACGCGCGCGTAACCATCACAGATGTCCACCGCCACCCGCTCCTGACGCGTATAGCAGAGAGTAATCTCAGGCGCGCCCACCAGAACGTTCGCCAGCCGCTCAATCGACTGGCCGCCGATTCCGGCGGCAACGCGGACCCCCTCTGAAATGAGTATTTTGGCAATCGCTTGCGCTACGTTCATGAAAACTCCTTTCTATAAGCTTCTATGCATGCGCGGAAGAAAAATCCAGAACCAGACTCCGAAGCTGGTAAACAGCAACCCGAGCGCAATCACAGTTCCGAGATCATCCACAGAACAGGCAGCCAGAATAAGTTTCCCTATGGGGGTTTCGTTGAGCCCGGTCTCCACCATCACTGCGTAAACGACGGCAACAGAAGTCGTGGACATGGCAATGCCCGCGATCTGAGCCGCCCTCAGATCCCAGCCGAGGAGAAACTCGGCCGCGACCCATGAAAGAGCGAATGGGGCGAAAAAACCTATGACTCCAAGCGCCAGGCTTTCCTTCCAAAATTTCTTAAGTGTCTGGCTTTCAAGCTCTGCGCCGGCAAGAAACGTGAGGATGATTGCGCCAAAACTGGCAAGAAAATTGATCCACTCGGTTATCTCAGGGTGAATTGTGTTTCCAGCAATGATGCCTACGACCAGCTCGATGAGAGCAACGGATACACCGATTCTTATAGAGATGAGACTTGATATAAGGGCAAGTCCAATCCAGATCGACGCGTGCCACCAGAGCTGTTCCATGATTGTAACTCCTGAATGGTTTCAGGCGTTATCAGCCCTGGAGGGCGGTTAAGGGAGAACGCCATCTCCGCAGACGTACTCATACCATAGGGAAGGGCTACCTCAACATCACATTATTCGGCGGCGCCTTCACTTCAAGCGGCCACACTGGGGAGAATGCGTATCGTGACTCTTCATCTCCCGAGGCCTTACACTTTTTCATCGTTCCGTGACCAGGACCAGCACTCCCGTATAGGCCAATAATCGATTCTTTCCTCCCAAGGGCCCAAGCTCAAAGTTGCCGAAAAAACCAACCAGAGGAAAATCTCCGAGGGCTTGGCGAATGTATGCGGTGTCGATGCCTGAAATGCCGTAAAGCGAAGTTCCACGGGCGCAGCAGTTGAAATAGAGGCCGAACTGGGGTGCCCGATCCCCCAGCGATATCGATTGCCGCTGGAGCATCTGGTTGAGATCTTCGCGCGCCCTTTGAGCGTCCCGGAGGGTAAGAACGATTCGCTCTCCTTGAAACACTTTCTCGGCGACCGCAAGAATACCTTTTTCCGGATCGAGTCCCACGATATTGCGGACCAGGTATTCTCCAGGAGCAACACGGTTGTTGTCCGGATCGGATGGAAGACCGGCAAAAACACACGTTAAAGCCCGGCGCAGATCTTCCAGCAGAGGGCCTTTAATGGCTCGCGCAAAGAACTCGAACGCCGGACGGTTATCGATCTCGAAGATAAGATTTCCTTGAGCCTTGGTGATGATCATCGGCTCGGTCACCGGCCGGCATCCCTGAGTAATTCCAATAGAGCTGTGAAATGGCCCCGTAAGGCATACCCCGGACACCGCATTGCTCGTCATCGCCTGTCCGCAAAGCTGGTAAGTTTTTCCCTGCGTGCCGTTTTCCGAAGATCCGGCGCCCACAGCCGGTAAAAACCCAAATTGATCTTCAATCCCTTGGAAGACAATTTGCGGCTGTCCATTGTAAGCGTCCGGAAAAAGGACAAGCAAAGAATTTTCCTCCAGCCTTTTTCCGGCGCCTCGGGCCAGATCGATGCCCAACTCCCGGTCACGGTCCCTCAGTGGATGAAACAGAAAGGGATGCCCCCTCACGCAATCAGACGAAACAACCAATACAGCCAGTCCCGGACCACCCTCGACCTCCCCTTCTCCAGTCAAAACACCCGCTCCGCTGCAGCCCACGATCCGGTCCGTCCCGGTTACACGGCACGCGGCTGCCAGGAGTCTTTCCGACTCTGCAATATGATCCGCGGTGAAAAAGAGAAAAACGATGTCGGCCCGGTCTATCCCGGCGCGCGTCATTGCCTCAGTCGCCGCCTTTACCCCAGCCCGTTCTGTGGATGGGTCGGATGATAGACCCGCGCCTGCCCGTAGCATAAGCCCACTTTAATGAAGGAAGGCTGAAGGATCAAGGAACCGTAAAAAAGTTAAACGTGAAAAGTGAACCGGAGCCCCCATTCACGTTTCACATTTTGCGTTTAACGATTTCCAAGGGCCCAAAGCCGCTTACCGAATGCCTCGCAAGTTCGCCCCTTGTCGCGCGAGTTCATTCTGAACCTCTGTCGCCGGTACGGCCCGGGGAGATCTGCCGTGGCGGACGGCGAGCGCAGCGCATACACCCGCGGCGTGGCCGGTTGCCATGCATACCGCCATCACCCGGTATGAAGAATGAGCCTCGTGACTGCCGGAAATACAACGGCCAGCCACCAGGAGTCCCTCAACTTTCTGGGGCAGGAGAGAACGCAGTGGAATATCGTATGCCTCTCCCGGCGGGACGCGCTTCAGCGTCGTACCCGCGCCCTCGGGATTATGGATATCGATGGGATATGTGCTGCGGGCAATGACATCGGGAAACTTCCGCGCCTGCAAAATGTCTTCGGCCGTGAGCTGATAATCTCCAACAATTCTTCTCGTTTCCCGCACCCCGACGTTGACGCCGCTCTGAACGACAAAGGCGTTCTCGAAGCCGGGCACATAATCGCGCAAGAAAGCGGCAATCTGGCGCATCTGCCGCCGGCTTTCCCACTCCGCATAGCACAAATCCCATACATCAATCCCCAGCACTCTTGTCACTCGCGTGGTGTTGACGCTGACTTCCCGTTCATGAGGAGTCGCAAAAAAAAGAACGTCCTCTCTCGGTAACTGCAGTTTGCCCTCGGCAGTGGCTTTGCGAATGAGATCCCAAAGCCCGTGAACACCACGCCATTGATCCGGATGTTTCTTCACATATTCGCTGAAAGCCGCCCGGTCGAATTCCGTGATACGAAACATCAGCGTCATGGGTTGGACCAGCCGGTCATCGCCTCTCCCAATCTCGTAAGGGGCGCCGGCACGGGATGCGATGTCCCCATCTCCCGTACAGTCGACGACGGCTTGCGCCCGAATGACAACAGGACCCGATTTGGTCTCGAACACGACGGCTTTAACCGGATCGGACTCGACGACATCGGTTGCCAATGCATGGAACAGATAATGCACGCCCGCTTCGTCCAACAGTTCCATTGCGACGAGCTTGAATACTTCCGGGTCAAATGGCACGACATAGCCTGTCTTCAAGGAAGGAGAAATGGCTCCGCCGGCTGTTACCAGACGCTCCAGGAGAGTCGCCACCACTCCCGCGAGTACCGGTTCTCCCGGACCATGGTCGGTAGGTAGAAGCGTCGCGGCGCCGGTCTTTTCACGTCGCGGCCTTTGCGTGTGAAAAGACATGAGCGGCATAACGAGCGCGGCCGTCGCATTTCCCCCGAGAAAGCCGTAGCGCTCAGTTAGAACAACACGGGCGCCGGCATTGGCTGCCCCCAGCGCGGCGCCGAGACCGGCCGGTCCTCCGCCTACGACTAAAACGTCAGTTTCAGCGGCGATTTGCGCACGGCGCGGCGGCAAGCTGATCGACACTCGCTTTTCCGGGCGAGGAAGCGCAGGCATGGCTGTAATTCAAGCGATGTTTATGGCTCGATCTGTTTGGGCGGAAGAGACCGCAACACTTCACAGAGAATCTGGCTTGTTCTTTTGGCCCGTTCTTGCAGCGGCGGAACTTTCAGCTCGAGTTGTTTCTTGATTTCGTTCCTCAGATCCCAAGATCGGTCCAGAAACGCGCATAGTTTCCCGACGTTCAAAGCCGTGATCGGAGGCATCGGCATTTCCAGATCTGACAAGAAGCCGGAAACTTTGGCTGCGTAAGGGAGAGGAATGAATGGAACCTTCTGAATCCCGGCAAAAATCAGGAAGTGGAGCCGCATGCCGACGGCGAATGCCAAGTACTTCATCAATCCCAGCACCTCGCTCGACGTGTAGTCTCCCTTAAGGACGTTCGCCCGCTGCGCATTGGCCATCTTTGAAATGACCGCATGAGAATGCTGTGGATCTTTGTTCTCTCCCCTCTCCATGGGCACAAAGATAACTTGGGCGTCGAATCGCTCCACCATAAAATCCGCGGCGTTCGCTAAAATTGCGTGGTACTGCTCGATGTTGAGGTCCGGGGCCGCGGGACCTGGCTCACGCACGGAAAACCCTACCAGACGGCTGTCGGGGTTGATCCCTTCCTTCTTCAACATTTCCTTCGTAAAGGATTGCGGCTTGAGCAGGAGTCCCGGATCGGCGGTGATCTCAATGTCCTGATTGATCCCCAGATCATGCAAGACCCTTTTTGCCTCCCGTTCCCGGACCGTGATTTTATCGACTCTATTCAGTACGTCTACGATAAGTTGCTTTGACTCGGGAGCTTTGAGAGGACCCACGCTGATCGCGTAAATCATAACGGGGATCTTCAACTCCTTGGCCCAAATCACATCGCGGAGGTAAGCCTCGATCGAATCATCATAAAGAATGCCGCCTCCTCCAAGAATAAAGAGATCGAGTTTATGCAGTTCCTCGAGGATTTCATCTTTATGCATCTCCCGGATGGGCACGGCGCGCACCTTATGCCGGCGCTCGGTGTCCGTGGCGTTCCAGGAGAAGATCACAACTTCGACATCCAGTTCAGCGCGGAGTTCCTTCAGAATGACCTCGAGGATGGCCTCATCCCCGAGATTCATCCCGCCATATGATCCCGAAATAGCGACCCGGTACTTCATCGAGAGATCCTCTTCTCCTTTGTCCAAACGTCGCGGCTCATGTCCATCACCGGAGAGATCGCGGCGCTCATTCGGGAAGCGACCTCTCACATTTCACCTTCACCAGAGCGTAAGACACACGTTAGCTTTCGAGAGCTTTGGGTGTGAAAGACTCGCGCAAATCCGCACCCGAGGATGACGCTCCTGGCATAACGAAGAACGAGTTCTGAAACGGGACTGAGCTCCAAATGCAGGATGCTCGAAAATAACGATGCTCATTCGTAAGAACGTTGCAACAACCTCGGTTAACGCAACGTATCCATTGAGCACTTTTCAAGGGTTTTCTAAGAGTAGGGGTTGATATCAAACAACTAGAGCAAAGGCCAAAAAATTGCCCCTGCTTTCCCGCCGCAGCGCGCAAGCGATCAGGAGGAGCACTCCGCGAGGCGGCGGTCAGGCGCTTTGTTCCGTTCCGTCCTCATCAAACTGCCGCTCACCGAGGATTTCTACCTCATGAGGAAAGACATAGGTGGAAACGCCAGCGTCCCATTGTACCAGGATCAGCCGCCTGTCCAAATTGTCCATTTCGTACGTAATTGTCCCCTGGTGAAAAGAAGTGATGACTGCCCCATGACTGTGGATCATTCTTTTCGCTCGACAGCGCTTTCCCTGCCTTCCCGTGTTGACCATATCACACCCCCCGATGTAGAGAATTTGCCTTCGACGCCGGATCAGGACCGGGCGCCCGCCAGTTTCATAAAAGCTCACCCTCAAGGCATCTGCGGTTGCTGCTGCTTCCCGTGCTCCTGCTGGCTGTCTTTTAGTTGCTTTCCGCGTTCAAGCGGCAACACCGCTTCCGATTCCTTCTGTGTCTGTTTTTGCCGCATCCCCGACTCCTGTTGCTTTTCTCGCGATTGCGCCTGCTGTTGCCTCTTCAGCTCTAATGCTTTTCGCCGCTGCTCCTCTGCTTCCTTCCTAATCTTCGCCAGTTCCTGGTCTCTCTGCTGTTTCTCTTGCTGCTGTTTTTCGCGCATTCGCTGTTGTTGCTGTAGCCGCTCGGCTCGCTGGCGCTGCCACTCCTCTCCTTCTTTGCCTTCCTTCAGCGCTTTTCCGATCTGCCCGTCTTTTTGCTGTTGCTCCTGCTTTTGTGCCTCTTTTTCGGGCGTTTGCCGCTGCTGGTCCCGTTTAAACCGCTCCGCTCGGTTGCGCTTTCGTTCCTCAGGCGCCTTTCGGAGTTTGTCCTGCTGGGATTTCTGCTCCTCCTGTTGCTGTTCCAATTTCTCGCGCTGCCGTGCTGTTTCCGTCGCTGTAGCCGGTGCCTGGCTCGGAGCCGGCGAGGTGGCACGTTGTCCTTGCTGCGGTCTTTGTTCACGCCGCTCTATCGGTGGTACATGGGTGAGAACCGGCTCATTCGGCGTCGCCAGTTTTTTGCCTCGCGCCGGTGTCACGGGCTGCGGCTTAAGCGCCGAAGCACCCGGCGTCCGGGGCGCGAATTCCGCTCCGGTCTCCTCGACAGCCGCAGGTCGGATAGGATGATGGTCGCGTTTGGAGCTCTTTTTTAAACTCATTTTCATAGCTGCATCCATCGGTACCGGCGCTCCCCGGCTCTTTTGAATTTCCGGTAGCTTTTCCTGAAAGGTCGGTGGCGGGGGAGCCGGTGCTAAGCGGACAACAGCGGGGCGTGAGAGGACGGTAGCAGGAGGAGCCTGTGGCTTTTGACGCTCCTCTCTTCCTGCGTTAACCCGCAGCGACGAACGGCTCGGAACGGGGAGGGGCTGTTCCATAATCCTGCCGGAACTCACCTCCCTCACGACCGCAGAGTCGCGTACTACATTGGTCCGGACAGGCCTGCCGGAAACGAAGACATTCTGGTTTACGACCGTAACGTGTCTTTGGTTGACAAAAGTGATGTGTTCCTGACGGCGCGGGCGGCGGTAACCCCACCACGGAGCTATTCGATCACGCGGATGCAATGGAACCCAGCCGACATGGTCCCGAGTGCGAACAAATCCGACCACGGCCGGGGCATATCTCACGACGCGCACCCTCGGCGCCGCCGGCACCCAATACCACCGCGAACGGTACGGGATCCAACGACCATAGTGGGACGTAGCCCATCCCCACGGCTCGTCGCTGATCCAAGTCCATCCCCAGGGGTCCTGCCAGAACCAATGGCCGGCTGTAAACGGCCGCCATCCGGATGGAACCTGGCGCGGGCTCCACGCATAACCGAACTCCGGAATCTCCTCCCATCGTCCATGATCCCAAAGTTCTTCGACTCCGATCATTTCGCTGCTGACGTATCTCTGTGTTCTTGGGTACCGTTGCTCAAATCGATCATCCCTTTCAGCCACCCACCGATCAAAAGAATCGGGATTGCGGAGAGGAACGACTTCGTACCGAGGCGATTCAATTCCATAAATCCGAATCTCACCTTCCTCCACACTTATCTGTCTGCCTTTAGCCGCCACGATCGCTCTTCCACGCCGCACCAAAATACGGGTGTTGCCCTCTTCATCCACCTCAACCCGATATCTCCCGCTTGCCTCAAAGTTCACCGCCACGTTTGGCGTATCGACTTCGTAGATCTCATCGGCGGCAAGATTCCGGATATGAAAAGCCGCCTTCCCGACTCCGAGGTAAAATTGTTTAATGTCGTAGGAGAGATTGAGAGCTGTCAAATAGGTCCGCGGCGCGAGCCGGACGAAATTCCCGGCAGGGAGCTCTAACTCCGCCCGGCCCGAGCTCGGAGAGTAGATCCTGTCCCCCAATGTGAACGGAACATTGATAGCCGCCGTTTCCCAGTAGTCGGGATCGTCCCCGCGGCTATAGCTGACGCCTCCCGACACATACGAAACTCTGGCGACTTCCTGGTAAATTTCGGGGTCGTCAATATTCTCTTGCCCGACTGCCGGTTTTTGCGCAGGCGCAAAAAACATGAAACAGAATAAGACTGCGCAGGCGCAAAAACCCGATTGCTTCCGCGAATCCATAAGCAGCTCTCTACTTGCCCCTCTCCCGAACCTGACTAACGTATCCTGGCGGCCCTATCAGGACCCGATAAGAAGGCCAGGACCTGGAAACTGTCGGCGTTGAAAAATTCTCCTTCGAGCCTCACATAATCGCCTGTACGGAGCCGGCGGAAATTATCGATATCGGCTGCGCTCGCATTGTAGGGAATCGTCACGGTAACGTTTCTGCCGCTCCTGGGCCTGATTTCGAATGCGCCAAGATCATAATTGATTCGCTCGACCGTCCCCTCGAGCACCGCAGCTCTCGGCGGCGGTAGTGGGGTCCGCGCAACAGCCGAACCCGCCCTGGCTTGAACCGGTTCCTGAACGCGGATCACATCGACGTAAGCGCTGCCCCGTGGAGGAGGTAAAAAGGCTATCAGGTCACCGGACTCAAGATTGCCGACTGAGTACTCCCAGCCATGATAAACCACTCTTGTCCGGTCGATATCATAGGTGATCGTGCGCACACGCCCGTCATCCGTCCGCACCTGCATCAAGCGTCGCGCGGGATCGATCTGCACTACTTCCGCGCGAACTTCACCGGGCCGCAAACTCAAATCCCCTTCGATTCGAGCCTGGCCTAGTCGCGCCTCATCTAATGTCGGCCTCCTGACTACTTCAGTCGGAGGTACACAAGCAGACACAGCCGTCAACGCCATAACGGCCGTCAAAAGAAATAGCAGTTTAGAACGATTGGGCGGTTCCATAATATTCTCCTTTCTGCGTTTTCAGGAGTGGGTTTATCCAAATCCTGTGCCAAGTTATCGCGTGACAACCATATCGGAGGGCGGATGGCATGTAGGAATCTTCCTCCAAAACGTAATGTCCGTTGGAATCCATCGTCCTCCCCTTGTGCGAAAAAATCTTTAGGAAAGGACAAATGCGCCGATTGGCGTTACGAAAGATCAACTATTTACGCGCGGGTTTGAAGATCAATGCTTGTGCTCGAGTTTAAACCAACCAGCGGCTCCAGACCGACGGCTCTTCTCACTGAAATTTGGGCCCGGTCCATTATAACTTCAAAATAGATACTCGCGATACTGTTGCCGCTTTGCGAATTTTTGGAGGAAAATCCCTACGCGGAAACTCGGTTCCGAATCAAACGATTTCACATTCTAGGTTGACCCGCTGAGACCTTATCTGATAGTCCTGGCGAGTGTTCCCAGCCCGATTTAAGACTCATCGGCACAAGGAGTTTTCAGCGCGCCAAAGCGCTTTTGGCGTGTTTTGACTTTCGAATGCGATACTTGTCCAGGTGAACTGAATTGTTTCCCGACTAAAGACCTCGGAGGAAAAGAGGATGAATCACAGTCCCAGGCTTCTGCTTGTCTTTCTGGTTTTCATCATCTCGGTCGGTTCGAGTGGCGACGTTTCATCTCAGACCGCCGGCTCACAGGCAGCCGTTATCGAGGCCGCCAAGCGCGAAGGAACCGTGATTTTTTATGGGGCGCTTAACATCAACGACAGCAGGCTCCTGTTGAAAAGATTTGAGGAAAAATACCCTTTCATAAAGACGGAAAACCTTCGCATGAGCGCCGAGCCATTGTTGAACCGAATTCTGACCGAGGATAAGGCCGGCCGTAATTCCGTCGACCTCATCAATAACACCGTCCTCAATGCTCTAAAAAAAGCCGGGTTGTTGCAGCCATATCGCTCGCCGGAGAATTCCGCCTATCCCGAACAGTTCAGAGATCCCGACGGCTACTGGACGAGTCTTTATAACAACTATTACGTGCTGGGATATAACTCCAATCTGGTGAGCGCCAGAGAAGCGCCGAGGGACTGGCCTGATCTTCTGAACCCGAAGTGGAAAGGGAAGATCGGCATGGACCAAGAGGAATACGAGTGGTACGCCGCAACCCTCCAGTACTGGGGCCGCGAGAAAGCGCAGAAGTTCCACCGCGCTCTGGCCAGACAGGACATCCATTGGCGCAAGGGGCACACGTTGATCTCACAGCTCATCGTCGCCGGCGAATTCCCTGTCGGGATTGTTTATGCCCACCGCGCAGAATCGATGAAGAAAGCGGGCGCTCCCATTGGCTGGGTGAAAAGTTCCGATCCCGTGTTCGTTACCCTCTCGCCGATAACGATCGCCGCAAAGGCTCCTCATCCTAACGCCGCCAAGCTGTTGTTCGATTTCATGCTCTCGAAAGAGGCCCAGCTCATGCTCCGCGGCGTAAATCGAATTTCCGGCCGGCTCGACGTAGAGCCTTTAGTGCCGGAGATGCATCCCAGCAAGCTAAAGCTCGTGGCCATCGACCCCAGGGTGGCCGAGGAGTTGGGCAAATATAGCCGGGAATTTCAGGACATCTACTTTCGCTGAAGCTGAACGCGCGACAAAACGCGCAGAGAGCAAAGCGGCCTGCCCGCCTATTGCACGCTTCCTGAATTTGGCTTAGTTTACGCACAAAGCTTCGGCTGGGTCTTTCGATCCGGCCAATCTTTGATCCCACACCTTAGCTCGCACTGGGCCGCCTAAGCCGGGCTTCCGCTAAAAACCAAAAAAATGCCGTGACGGAGGTTAAGATGGCTGATGAAAAGGCTGCTCTCCATCCGATCATCTATGTTCGTGGTTTCGCAATGACCCGGGGTGAAATCGACGAAACCACCGCCGACCCTTTCTGCGGGTTCAATCTCGGCTCCACGGTTTTTCGCGCCACGCCGGATAGAGAAAAGCCCCCACGAAAGTTCATTTTCGAATCTCCCCTGGTGCGCCTGGGTTCCGATTTTGGGTACTCGGACGTTTACACCGACGGCCTGGATATCATGGATGAAGATTGGGGAACTCAGAGCATCTCCAGACAATCAATGATTGTCTATCGTTATTATGATCCCGCGTCGCAATTGCTGGGCGCTGCAGAAACACCAAAGATTGAGGAATTCGCGAAAGGGCTGAGCAGGCTCATTCTCCGTGTTCGGGACCTCGTTTGTAAGGATCCGGACAACAACGTCACCCGGGACACGTTTCGCTGCTATTTAATTGCTCATTCGATGGGCGGCCTGGTATGCCGTGCTTTTTTGCAGAATCCCGCATTGGACGAGGCTTCAACCCGTCAATACGTGGACAAATTCTTCACCTACGCCACGCCCCACAACGGCATCGATATGGCCGGCTTCAATGTGCCCCAATGGCTCAGTCGGGGTGACATTAATAACTTCAACCGAGAACGGATGGCGGTGTATCTAAACCTCCAGAAGCGATTCGATGACACCGGACGCGTCGACTGGCTTCCGGAGGAAGCCTTTCCTTCTGAAAAAATGTTTTGCCTCATTGGTACCAACCGTAGCGACTACGAGGTAGCTCACGGGCTGTCGCGCACCTTCGCGGGACACGGCAGCGACGGTCTTGTCCGGATCGAGAACGCATGGGTATGCGGCTTTGAAGCTGACGGAAAAGAGTCAATCCCCACTGCGAAAGCTTTCGTCTATCGGTCGCATTCAGGAGCCTTTGGCATCGTCAACAGCGAAGAGTCTTACCAGAATTTGATCCGCTTTCTTTTCGGCGATATACGGGTCGATATATGGCTCGATGTGGAAGAAATCCGTCTACCTGAAGCCATCCAGAAAGAGGCTGACAGGGGCAGAGAGATCGACGCTCTTTACCAGTTTGAGGTGTTGGCCTCGCCTCGGGGAAAGCTCTGGTACCTCACGCGCCGCGTCGCAGAGGAGGACTCTGTGGCATGCCTTCGGCACAAAAGCTGGATTCAATCACCCAAGCCATGCTCCCTTTACCTTTCGACGGTGTTTTTGGCCAAGCGAGCGCGGGTGAAGAAGGATAGGCCGTCATTGGCTTACAGCTTGACTTTAGGCGTCCGGGTTCCCGACTACGAAATTGAGAGAAAGCTATGGATCGATGAGCACTATGAGGGCGGATATCTCTTCCGTGACTCCGTGGTCATCGAGATCTTTCCACCTCAGAATGATGGAGAAGATTGGAAAATCGTGCATGACTGGCAGAGAGATGATTCCAGTCAGGTCACGACTACCCTGCCTTTCGATGGTCTGAAAAAGGCGAAAGTCGACCTGCCGGTGGCGTTTGCCAGTAACAAGACCCCGGGGGTTCGAGGAAAATTACGCTTCATCGTTTCGAATTGGAACGGGTAGAGGCCGCTTTTTAAGGAATATGCATGATTTGCCTGGCAGCACGCTGAACCATGAAAGCCACCGCCTGCTCTTCCGAGCCCGCGCAGGGGCTTTCATCTTGGCCGAGGGGCGCAAAAGAGAGGCCGCGGACGTCCGATGAGCCCGTTTCGACTCATGGTACTTACCCGCCTGTCTGCGTGCGGACACGCACAGGCAGGTCGGCCGCGGACCGACCCCTTGCGTCCTGAGGCTCCTTCGACCAAGCTCCGCGAGGTGCTTTCAGGGGAAACGGGAGAGCAAAATGGCTGAGCGGACCCGACCGGCGCGGTTTCCGCGGGGCGTCGCGGACACGACCGGAGGCCGGGCCTTCCTGCGCGATCAGGCTGGCACGCTGCTAGCGCTTGACCTAACGAGCGGCCGGATTCTCTGGCGAACCACTCGCCCTATGCGCCCGCTGCTCGCGCCGAATGCGCGGGTCGTTGCGATCCGCGTGGCTGCGCAGCACACGCTTGAGCTGCTCACGCTCGACGCATCAGACGGCCGCGAGCTTGGCGTCTCGAAGCCGCTCGTTCTCCCGGAATGGATGAACGTCTCGCTCGAAGACTCGGCGGAATTCAAGATCGGAGTGGAGGCCGAGGATGGGATGGTCGTGCTGCGCTGGGACGCGCATGCCCGATACCGCGGCGGCGCGGCGCCGGGCGCGAAGGTGCTCGAAGCGGCGCGACGGGATGGCTGGGGCGAAGCGCGCGTAGATGCGGATACCCTCGAGATCAAAGGACTTGTCGAAGATTCCGGTGAAGCGCCTGAGCCGCTCGCTCAAGAGACTTTGTCTTCCGCTTCGCCTGACGTCCTGGAGCGGCAAGATCTTCACAACCGGTCCTTCCAACTCCTCGCGCGGAGCACTCGGGGGGTGGTTCAGATGCTTGTTCGGGCAGTTGACTCAGCGACCGGCCAAATAATATGGGAGACTGTTATCGGCGAGACTGTTTCGCGGCGCCCAAAGCCTCTGCGGCCTTAGCGTCACGGGCGCTGCCCTTTGGTTCCAAAAGAGGGAGGCATCATGGCTGTATCAGACGAAGAACTTGCGAGAGCGAAGAGTCTCAGCGTCGAGCAGGTTAGGCTGCTTCGCCAGACACGGGGGGCGACAAACGACACGCTCGATCGCCTTCCGGAAGGTGCCATGCGGCGGGCGATCCGCCGGTTGAACTACCCGGATATGCCCAGAGCCCGCCAGGCATTTCTGGCGGCCCAGGCCAAAAACGACGACGGCCGGATACCGCCGAACGCGCTTGGGAAAGCCCTGAAGGAATTGCGCGCGCTGCGGTCAAAGGTGGCCAGGAAGCCCTCCGTGGCCGGGCTTCCGTCCGACCGCACCCTTCATCCCCGCGCTTTGATCGCCGGTCGGGTTGCGGGTCTCGGTCCCACCCGGTGGAAATGGCTTGGGCCGGGAAACATCGGAGGTCGCACACGTTCGCTGCTTGTCCATCCCAAGGAGCCTCAGAAAATCTGGGCGGCAAGCGTGGGGGGCGGGATCTGGCATACAACGGACGGGGGCGCTCACTGGGAGCCGGTCGACGACTTTATGGCCAACCTGGCAGTCTCCTGTATGGTGATGGATCCGAAAAACCCGGATCTTATTTACGCGGGGACCGGCGAAGGGTTCTTCAACGTCGACGCGATTCGTGGCGCGGGAATATTTCGTACCACGGATGGCGCCAGCTGGAAGCAGCTCCCCGCAACTGCAACGGAAGATTTCACGGCGGTTAACCGGGTTGCGCTCTCCAAGAGCGGTGCGGTGCTCCTCGCCGCGACTTCCAAGGGTCTGTTCCGGAGCAGCGACAAGGAAAGAAAGATTTGGGCGAAGGTCCTCTCCAATGCGATCGCCGACGTGAAATTCCGTCCGAATTCCAGCACCCGAGCCGTGGCAGGCGGCCTGGATGACGGCCAAGCCTACTACACGACAAACGGCGGCCGTACGTGGAAGCTCGCGACTCACGAGGATGCCTGGTCCGGGCGTGTGGAGCTGGCGTGCTCGGTGAAGAACCCCAACGTCGTGTATGCCTCGGTGCAGATGCAGCACGGGGAAATCTGGCGCTCGACCAATGGGGGCAAGAGCTACCAGCGCCGGGCAACCCAGACCACGAACGGCGATCCGGCTCCGTATCTCGGCGATCAGGGATGGTACGACAATCTCATCTGGGCTGGGGACCCGACGGATGAAAACCTCCTGATCGTCGGCGGGATCGATCTTTGGCGAAGTCTTGACGGCGGTGACACGCTGGCCGAGATCAGCACGTGGTGGGCCAGCGGCTCCGTTCACGCCGACCATCACGCAATTGTTTCACATCCCGGCTACAACGGGGTGAGCAACAGAACCGTTTTTTTCGGCAACGACGGCGGCGTGTACAAGGCGGACGACGTCCAGGCGGTGGGCAATGAGCCCCAACCGCCTTTTGTCGCTGGCTGGAAAGAACTCGTCAATAATTATGGGGTGACGCAGTTCTACGGGGGCGCCGGCAATCCGACAACCGGAAAGATTATCGGAGGCGCGCAAGACAACGGAACGATATGTTTTGATCCGGCCAATGGCACCGAAAACTGGACCAGCATTTTTGGCGGCGACGGCGGCTGGTGCGCTGCCGACTCGGCCGATCCGGACGTTTTTTACGGTGAGTATGTCTATCTCAACATCCACCGCAACAGCGATGGCGGCGCCACTGACGACGTGGAGGGGGACCGGTATATCAGCGGCCAATTCTGGAATCCGGCTATCCAGGACTGGGCGTGGAAGCCCGTTCCTTTTCGCATACCCGACGCCATGAACTTCGACGCGCTTTTCATCGCGCCATTTGTGTTGGATCCGAACGAGCCCAACCGGATTCTGGCAGGGGGGCTCTCGCTGTGGCGGACGAACAACGCCAAGGCGCCGAACACCCTGAATTCAGGTCCGCAGTGGCGACTGATCAAGGCGAGCGCGGGCGCTTATATCAGCGCCCTCGCGGTGGCAAAGAGCAAATCGGATATCATCTGGGTCGGTCACGAGAACGGGATGGTATTCCGGACCGGCAACGGCACGGCCAGCCAGCCGGCGTGGCAGCGCATCGATGGGATCGGACCGAAGCCGCTTCAGGCACAGCGCTTCTGCACGCGGATCGCCATCGATCCAGCCAACAGCAAGGTTGTATACGTGGCGTTTGGCGGCTACACGCGCTCTAATATCTGGTTGACTCGGGATGACGGCGCCACGTGGAAAAATCTCGGTGCCGCGCTTCCGGCAGCGCCCGTTCGGGCGATCACAATTCACCCGCGGCGAACCCAGTTTGTTTACATTGGCACTGAGGTCGGGGTCTTCGCCAGCGAAAATTCCGGCGCCACATGGTCTCCGACAAACGAAGGGCCGACCAATTGCTCGATAAACGATCTGTTCTGGATGGGTGAGACCCTTGTTTGCGCGACCCACGGGCGAGGAATGTTCCAGATCGACCTCTCAGCCGTTTAGCCGGATTACTCACTACCGGGCAGAGCCCTCGGTAAGCCTTGCCCGGTCGAGAGCAAAAGGGCTCTGCGCCTCAGGGTGTCATTCTGAGGCGCGCCGAAGAATCTCGCGCCGTGCCAGATTATTTCTGCGCGAGCCGCTGCGCGGCCTGTAAGGTTCGCGAGGCTTTCGGATGGCCGGGCTCGATCTCGAGCGCCTTTTTCAGATATGGGATCGCCTCCTGGTATTTTCTATTACTGTAAAGAAAATAGCCGTACGAATTGTAAAGGGAGGCATCCCTCGCCGGTTGTTTAGGCTCTAGCTCGACGGCTCGTTCATAAGCTTTCTTCGCGTTGGGAAAGTCCTTTTTGTCATCATAAGCAAGCGCCAGATTATACCAGCCCAGGTAAAAATCGCTCCGGCTTCGCACGAGATCCGACAGGAGCGCAATAGCCTTATCGTACCGCTGGTTTCTCCGAAGCTCGCGAGCTTCCAGGAATCTCGCGTATTGATCCGGGCTAAGAGACGCCTTGGCGCTATCCAGCGAGTCCGCGTAAACGTTTAGGCGGCGGGAGACGTAGTCGTCAGGCGACCGCTGGGCTTGCTGCACGGCATCGTTGTAAACGCGTGGAACGGGCACGCTCTTCCCGATCGAAAACAGGCGCATATCGGCGCCCACGATGCGCTTGTTCACGCGCAGGAGAGTGTAAAATCGATACGTGACGCTCTTCGGATCGTAAACAAAAAAGGTGTCTCGCACTTCTGCCGAGTTGAGCAGATAGCGAGATAAAGATTCATTGTTGATCTGGCTTTGCGGCGCGCTCTTTTCAAACAATGAAACTAAATAGGCCACCGCCTCATCCAAAGCCCTGGCTTTGGAAGCCTGTTTTGCCGCCTCATAGGATCGGCCGTCGCCGATCCCGACAAAATAAAAATTCTCCGCGTCGGTGGGGGCGCGCGTGGCCCAGGCGGGAAGCGCGCCGGCGTATGCGACCGAGATGAGATCTGACCTTGCTACTCCGGGAGTCGTCCTCTGCTCCAACAGATAAATTTGATGGAGCTTTTTCTGGATGTCCTCCATCATCGCCTGCCGGCTCTCGGGGCTTGCCGTGCCCAGCTGAGAACGAAGCAGCTGAATGTCGGCCACCAGCCTGTGCCCGTCGCGGGCCATCGATTTAAGCTGGCGGTGATCGTGCTCAAACAGGGTGTTGCTGACTATCGTAAGGCATCCGATAAGGATGCCGCCGATCGCGGTGACGGCTTTCGCCCACGCGGTATCGAACTTTTGCAGAGCCCCCGTGAGAAATCCCAGCAAACCGATCATGAGGGCAAGGCCGAGCGCAAAACTTGCCCTATTCTCCCAGGAGCGGATAAGCTCCAAAGCCTCGCGCGTCAATCCTTCCAGGATATCAGGGCTGGAGTCCGCGCTCGAAATCAAGCTGCAGCTCAAGCCCAAGATCGTTAAGACCACAAGACTGCAAAAAATCGTCCGTTTCATTTCAGGACCTCCGAAAGAAAAGAAACCGGCTCAATATCACCAAAACAAAATCCCGGCTGGGGAACCCAGTCCGGGCTAATGTAACAGCAATCAAAGACGTGACCGGATTACAAGGCCAGCCTTGCGGGACAATAGTTAGTACAATGAGTGTGAAGGGTCAAGTAGAGGCCTGCTACAAGAGATTCCCGCTCCCTCCGGCAGCGTTTTCCGGCTGGTATTGGAAAAATTCCGAGCCCGATTTCCATAGTTTACCGGATTGCTCGATGTGATTTGCCCGTTTATACTATCTCTCCCTTGACGGGAGAGAAGTAAGGTGAGGGTGAGAGATGGATACCCCTTATCCTTTCCTTCTCCCGCAAGGGGAGAAGGGACGCGAGTCGGAGGCGATGAATTAGTTGACTCAACGGGGGCTCGTCCTCCTCGGCTTACGGAAATCTAGCCGCGGCCCGGCGCGAGACCGGCGGCGGCATCGCCGAGCAGCTCGCCGTGTCCTATCCCGAGCGTTTTGATCCAACGCTGCTGCCCGAGTGTGAGCGCGATGAAAAAACCGAGCTCGACCAGCTCCGGGACAGTAAAGTGCCGGTGCAGCTGTTCCCATAGGGCATCGCCCGCGATCTCCGCGTTCCAGACGACGGCGCTGGTGTAAGCAAGCGCGACCTTCTCCCGCTCGCTGAACTTCTCCGACGTGGCGAAGTTGAGAAGCTCGTCGTACTGCGCTTCCGTCAATCCCTGCCGTCCAGCCTGGACGGATTTCTGCACCCCTCAGTATTCGCAGTCGATGGATTTGGAAACGTAAACCCGGCACAATTCCTTGAGCTTGTGATCGACGACGCCGTTTCGAAAGGTAAGCTCCCATGCCTGGGAAAAAGCCCGGATCACGCCGGGATTGTGCGCCCGTATGGCCTGGCTTTCAGGCCGAGGCGTGCCCTCCTTGCGGGCGCGCTCCAGATAACCCTGGATCTCAGGGTCGGTTATCGTCTTTGGATCCACATAAGGAATTCGCGGCATCGCAGCCTCCTTGATTCTTGAGCGGACTCACCGCCATTCTATTCCACGCTTGAACAAAAAATAAAGGACCCGCCAATCTTGTCGATCGAGCTATGTGAAAACCACTTTCGTATTGACAGGCTGCAACTCGCTCGGTAGAGCACTGACAGGATCAACCGTCGTTCGTTCTTGAGCGCAATCCCGCTGTCGGATTTTGGAGGTGCATTATGCTCGAGGGAAAAGTGGTCATCGTTACGGGCGGTGCCAAGGGGATCGGCCGGCATGCGGCTATCACCTCGGCCCGGGAAAAAGCAAAGGTCGTCATTGCCGATATTAATAATGAATTGCTAGAGCGCACCTCGGACGAGCTTGGTCGCGTCACGGAGACTCTGGCGCTTACCGTTGATGTGCGAAACGAAGATGATGTGAAGAAGATGGTCGAGCAGACGTTAAACCGGTTCGGCCAAATCGATGTTTTGGTCAACAACGCGGCGATCGTGCCCCATTTCGCCTGGGGGATCCCGCGCTGGCCGCGCATCCGGGACATGGAGAAGGCCTTCTGGGACCGCGTCATACAAACAAATCTCGGCGGCACCTTTCTCTCCACGAAGCACGTCCTGCCCCACATGGAGTCGAGAAGAACGGGCCACATCATCAACCTGTACGGCGGAGGAGGGCTGAAACCGGCCGGCGCCTGCGCCTACATGGTGACAAAAGAGGGCATTCGGACATTCACGCGATATGTCGCCGAGGAAGTAAGGGAGTCGAACATCTGTGTGGTTATTTTCTCGCCCCGCGTCCCCATCGCCACCGAGGGCGCGCCCGAAGAAGCGCTGCAGCGCCTGCCGGGTCCCGAGCTCTTGGGCAACGCGTTTGTCTTGGCAGCCCAGCTCCCCATGCAGCAAAGCGGAGAGATCTTCTCGTACGAAAACGGTAGACTCGTAAACGAACCGTAGCGGGAGCGGAGCGCTGAAACTATTCTGGGAACGGCATCCTGATGCGGAAAAGCCCTTGGGTTCAAGTTAGGAGCAAGCCCGCTCAATAATCCATGCGCAGGACCGCTTACAATACTGAAGGCCAGAGCTTCCCCATCCGCATCACTCCCAGTCAATGTGATAGGCACAGCAACATCTTCATTAGCTGACACGCTCTCAATGTTCGCAACCGGAGGATTATTGACGTTATTGACCGTGATGTTTACCTTTTTCAGCTTAACTTTGCCCATGACCTCTATTCACGGACAGGAGTACGATTTATAAAAACAATCACCATTTCTGGAAGAGCCAACGGTAACATCGTTGCTTAAACGAGCGCGCCCTGGCGGCCTAATCTTACGGTCTCCCGGTGGACACGAGTTTACTCTCGCTGAGATAGATGACTTTAACTCACGTGATCGTGAAAAGCAGGCACAACCTATCATTGAGGTCAAAATATGATCCTGAATGACGAGCAGTTACATCAGGCTCAAGCTGATATCCAGAAATTGTGGAGGTTCTTGGAATCTGCACGGCAAAGTCACTCTTCCATAGATTACGAGCGCCTGGCCACTCCGTATCTGCTACAGATTCAGGATCGCCAACAGGAAGTTCTGGATTACCTCTCGACTAAGCCCGCTTTGACCCGCGCGTAGATTTTTTGCCAGGTGGTTCTGGATTCCCGCCTTCGCGGGAATGACGGGATGGGAGCGGTCGGCTTTGACCTGCGTGGGGACTGGCCAGTAGGGAGCGCGCGGGAAAACCAACAACCCTCACCTCTTTCCTCTCCCTTCAAGGGCGAGGAGGAGCAGTCACCGGCGGGGGTGATTTCTCGGTATGAGAATGAAGATTGCTTTTGCCGGTGATGCGGCTTTATACCGCCTCTGAATACGAGTCGGACACCTTTTTAGCTTTGCGGTGCGCGGGGTTTTGCCTGCTCCATGGCGATCCTGTTGATGTGACTTAGGGCCTGCGCTCCGGATGCTCCTTCGATGGCTTTGACCGCGATATCCTGAACCTGGCGCTTGGCGTCTTCCACCTGAGTCTGCAGTTTTCCGATCTCCGCCGACTGCAGCGCGATCGTGTCCTGCAGCGCTTTGATCTGCAGTTCGGCGAGCCGCTTTTCCGACTCGCTCTCCTTTTTGAGCAAAGTTCTCTCCTGCTCGAATCTCTGCTCCGCCGACTTGACCGCGTTCGCAACGGCCGCGTCCGTTTCTTTTTTCAGCCGCGCCGAGAATTCATCGACTTCTTTGCGAAGCCGAGTCCACTCCTCCTCCTTTTCCTTCAGGGCGGTCTCGCGCTGCTTCCAGCTCTTCTCGAGATCTTCCTGCTTCTCTTTATTCTTCTTTTCGAGCAGGCGCATGTCTTCGTCATATTTGTCCTGAGCCTTTTTGCGTTCCAATGCCTTCTTGTACTCGTAGTCTTCGATTTCGCGCTGCCGCTGCTTCTTAAGACTTTCCTCGTATTCCTTCTGTTCTCGCGCCCGCTGCTGTTCTTCGGCCGACCAAACCTGCCGCTGAGCCGACATCTCCTCTTCCAGCTTCTGCTTTTGCGACTGGTAATCCTGGACCAGATGATCGATGGCAGTGGCCGCGATATCGATCTTGTGCAGTCGCTCCAGTTCCTTGGTCTGCAGGCCAACCGCTTCGCGGATGGAGTTCAACCGTTCCACCTCGGCCACAAGTTTTCCTGAAATTTCGGCGAGAGACTTGGAAATCTCCAGCCCGAGATTCGAGAGTTTCTGCACGACGCCTTCGACTGAGATCCCCTCCACCGCCTGCTCAATCTCCGCCCGGCGCAGTCTGGCAAGCTCCTCGGTCTTAGCATCGCTGGTCTCTTTTCGCTCCGCGACCTCATCCACAACTTTGCGAAACTCCGTCTCCACTTCCGGCTTTGATCGCCGAATCCGGCTTGCCGTTGCTTTGGCCATTGTTCCATCCTCCACGGAATTGAGCTGATAAACAGGCGAAACCTACCCTTTACAGGCAAGAGTTTCAAGCGATTAAGCGCCCGCTTTTGGGTCGAGAGGCGCATGTTCCGTTTTTTTGTCCCGCCGATCCTAAGGAAGCTGCGGGAACTTTGGCGATCCTAACATCATAGTCTGGCAGGAAGGCTGCACAAACCACCACCCTCACCTTTTTCCTCTCCCTCCTGAGGAGGGCGAGGAGATGAAAAGGGAGCGGCTCTGATCTATCCCGAGTGCAAAAAAAGGCTTTCTTCAAGAAAGCTACAGAACACACTGCCGCCGCCCAAAAGGAGGGTCCGAGCGGTCGCCGAATCACCATCTTTCCCTTACTTCGCGCCGATGGCTGCGGCGCCGGCGGGTTTTTTCGCTGTGTAGATTTCGTTTCCGCCGACGATGGTCCGCTCGATGGGAATTGTGCGAATGTCAGCAGGGCGGGCCTCCATAATGTCTTTTCCAAGAACCACCATATCGGCGACTTTGCCCACCTCCAACGAGCCTCTCGTCTTTTCATCGAAGGTCAAATAAGCCGACTCATAAGTGTGCATTCGAATCGCCTGCTTCAGACTCACCGCTTCGCCGGGTCCGCGAATCTTGCCGTCCCATCCTGTGCGGGTCACCGCCGCCCAAATCGCCACGAGCGGCCCGTACGGCGCGCCGTCTGAGCCGTAAGACACGCGTATCCCGTGATTCAGCAGCGTCTTGGATGGGTTCTGACTCGCTTCTCGATCCGGGTCCAGCGCCTCTTCCGCGTACGCGCCAAGTCCAACGGTAAAGCCCGGCTGGCTTGCCACAAGAATTCCGAGGCGGCCCATCTTCTTGAGCGTTTCCTCCGGAGGCAGGACTGACACATGATGCAGGTGGTGGCGGTGGTCCGCGCGCGGCTTTTCTTTCAAAATCTTTTCCAGCTGATTGACGACCATGACGGCCGCGCCGTCGCCCATCGTGTGCACGCCGATCTGCCAACCCATCTCGTGGGCCGTTTTGGCGACTCGATAGAAGGCGTCATCAGGAATTCGTTGCGCGCCGTAAAAATTCGGCCTCCCCTTGTAGGGTTTAACGGACCAGAAAACCGGCGCGCTCATTCCTCCATCGATGCTCATTTTGATGCCGCCGATTTTTAGCCTTTCGTTGCCAAAGCCCGTGCGAAACCCAAGGCCGATGATTTCGTTGATGGAATTTTTTACTCCCAGCTCGACATCGTCATACGCATCGTGACCCGGTCGCACACGAACCATAACCGTGGCCCTGGGAAGTGCCTCTCCCCAGCGATTGTAGAGTTCCTGGACCAGTCTCAAGTCTTGTGGGACGAGGCCGGCGATATTGACGCTGGTGATTCCCAAGCCTGCAAGCTTCTGCAGATGCTGGCGGTAGCGCGCCAATTTCTCCTCGTCGGTTTCCTTTTTCCGATCGGAGGGAATCACGCGCGTGATCATGCGCCGGGCCGCCTCCAGCACTCTCCCGTTGGGGGCGCCGTCCTCGCTTCTAAAGATCCAGCCTCCGGGGGGATCCGGCGTCTCTCTTGTAATCCCGGCCTTTTCAAGCGCCATCGAATTCACTATTAAGGTGTGGGGTCCCCTGGCCAAAGCGACCGGATGATCCGGCACAACCTTGTCCACGTCCCAACGAGTAGGAACTCGTTGATTGGGCCAGTCTTCACGGGCGAGGGTGCCGCGAATCCACTGCCCCTTCGGCGTATTGGCCGCGCGCTTTTTCAACGCGGCAAGAAGCTTATCGAGCGTGTCAGCCTCCCTCAACCACTCCGAAGCCGCCGGGACCAGGCCTCCCTTCCACGCTTGAACGCCCTCCCCGAGATGAATGTGATTGTCATAAAAGCCCGGCAGCACGGTCTTACCTTGAAGATCGACCTGCCGGGTTCTCAGGCCCGCCAGCCGGCGGATCTCTCGGCTCGGACCGACCGCGACAATCTTGCCGTCCTTTACGGCAATGGCCTGTACAATGGTAAATCCTTCGTTGGCCGTGACAATCTTGCCGTTATGATAAACGACGTCGGGCGCGACATTCTGAGCAGGCACCGAAACCGCCAACATCAGGAAAAACGTAAATCCGAGCAGAAAAAGAACTTGCCTCCGCATAATGACTCTCCTTGTCCTTAGACTCATCCGGCCCCGGTGCTCAAATCGCTAATTTTGTATATCATGGCAGAAGAGATGTCTATCTCCGCCAACCGGGTTCCAACACTCTCGGATTTAAGTTCGCATCCCAATAGCCGATCATGAGGAACGAGGAAACTTCACGAGGCAAAAGAAGCTGACCCAATGTTTGTTGAGATGTGGATGACCCGCGACCCCTTCACGCTCGCGCCTGACGCAAGCATTTCTCTGGCCGCCCTGGAAATCAGCCGGCGAAAGATCAGACACTTGCTGATCGCCGAGCGCGCGCCAAACGGTCAAAAGTTGGCCGGCATCGTTTCGAAATACGACATCGCAAGAGCCTTTCCCGCAAACCTCAATCCGTTCTCCGTCGAAGTGTTCGAAGACACGGTGCCCCACCCGGTTTCAACCATTATGACGCGAAACCTTAAGACCACGACTCCGGTGACCCCGATCGAAGAAGCCGCCGGAGTTCTCCGGGCCCATAAAATAGGCGCGCTGCCGGTGCTGCGGGGAGGTGCCGTGGTGGGAATCATCACCGACTCGGACATCCTCAAAGCGCTCGCCGTCATGACCGGTGGCAGCTCCGGAGGAGTCCGGATCACCCTGGAAGCGGATCTGGACGCGCAATTGATCGCAACCATAACCGAGCTTGCCCGAAGGCATCGGATGAAGCTGCAAAACGTGCTCTCGTTCTATTACAGCGCTCCTCAGTCGAAAAGCCATCGCGGCTTGATTGTTTTCCGGTTCTCCGGAAACAACGCCGACGCCTTGATTGGACAGATTGGGCGACTCGGCTGGCAGATCGTGAGCGTCGCCCGATGAAAATGAACTTCCTGAGGTCCTCAAAAAGTATAACTCATTCCCAGCATGACTGAGTAGGCAAGAAAGCTTCGAAATTCTGTCTTCCTGCCGCCTTCGAAGACGTTGCTGATCATGAAGAGCTGAATGTGATCGCTCAGTTCATATCCGAAGATCCCGAGAAAAGCATTAGACGGATCATTGAGATTTCGAACCCAACGCACAGTCACGTTAAAGATGTCCTGTATCCGTGATTGCAGGTACTGCAGCATTAGATAGTCCTTTCGGATAAATCCTTCTCGGGCGAGAGAATGTCGCGCTGCCGTTCCTCCGGAGCCCGGCGTAAAGCACAGCAAAATCGGCTCGCGGTCGCAGCCATCCTGCTTTCTAAAATACTCCAGGCCCAGAGTCGGACCCAATTCCAGCGTGTATGTCCCCCCGACAAGAACCCTGGGGTTCTTTCCCGCTTCTGAAACCTGCCCCTCCGTGTATAGCAAGGCCGCATCGGAGAGTGTCCAACCGCCGTAAAATCCGATCCGGGTTTGCCCGCGCTCCTGGTGCGAGGGTATCAAACTGAAATACTTCCCCGCCCCTACGTAGTCCAATTTGAGCGCGTAAGTCCGCTTGAAAGTCTCCGGCAAGTCGATTCTTCCCTTGCCTGTGTTCACGATGAAAGAGGCTGTCCACTCGGGACCTGGCACCCACACCACCCGCCCGTAGTCCAAACCAGGCACTTCCAATTGCGGGTTGTTTCGCCCATTCACCGGATTGAACGGATTAGACACAGAAAGGAGGTAGGAAGGCCCCCATTGCAAATTTTCACGCCCGTAGGAAATAAACAGCGGGTCCATGACACGATAACGGACAAGCCACTCCTGCACAAAAATCTCTGCATCCCCTTCCGTTCTCTTCCGAATTCCCCGATTCCATTTTTGCCAGCGGCCTTCCAATCGCGGCTTCAATGCCAGCTCCAGCCGGCGGTACTTCAGATTGAAGTCCGGCCGAAAATCCAGCTCGGTTTGGTAGTCCACGATTTCCAGAGCATTGTTCGGATTCAAAGGGGAGTCGAGGGGCTTCTGCACGAGTCCAAAACCGACTATATTGATCCTTGAGTAGAATCCGCTCCTGATCTCTTCCATCAGAGCGCTCGACGAGTCGCTCTTGCTCTCTGCGGCCTCAGTCGCCTCTGTCCCGGCATCGGCTGGCGTGAAATAGCCTAAGATCACAACTCCCAGCACACAAAAAAATCCCTGTATGCCCGTCATTTTCTCAATAGACTCAGGTTAAATATGTAATCCGGAAGTTTCTGAAAACCTTTGTTCTTCATTGCAAGCGTTGTCACGGCCGTGCTGACCACCTCGTCAAGAATGATCATCCTGGATATGAACGGCCGAACCTCCCCATTGACCTTCGTACGACTGTCGTAACGCATGGTCGCCTTTTTTAGCTTTTTTCCTGAGACGGTGAAGTACTCCGCTTTGACCCCGACGATTCGGCTCTTCGATATCCAATAGGTGATCCGGTCGTAGGTGGCTCTTTTGTCCTTGGATTTTAGATCAAAAACGAAACAGTCCTCACCCTCGATCTTGTCTTCTCCGAGCAACGTCGCGTCATAATCCTCGGCATAATTGGTCGCGGCGATATCGCCATAGGCCGCATTGCCCAAAAGCCTCTGGCGCTGCGAAATCGGCACGGGTTTGCTGAGATCAGGCGTGTGAAACCACATGTTTCCATTGATCATGAGAATCTTGTTCCCTCTGTATTTGGGAGGATTCAAGTTTTCGGCCAGAATATCGAAGCCGCGTGCCTTTACGTCGTAGATCTGTGTTTCGACTCCCCGATGGCTCTCGGAGACGACGGTGACTTCCCAGGTGATTCCCTCCAGATTTCCGCGTGATTGATCGGCTTTGCGCAGAATATCCTTTGACGCGTTGGCCGGAAGCGGAGCGGCATTTAGCAGCAAGGCCGTGAGAAATAAGAATAGCTTGCCTCGCGCGCTCATCGTGCCTTGCCCGCGGGCTGCTCCATTTTTTCCCTTAAGCTGAGAGGCCTCATGTCCGTCCACACTTCATTGATGTGGGCCAGGCACTCCTCCTTGGAGCCGGAGTTCCCCGCATCCTCCCAACCGGCGGGATTTTCCTGATCGGCAGGCCAAATCGAGTATTGCCCTTCCTGATTCATAACGACCTTGTATAGCGCCCTGTCTTCTTTTTCGTTTCTATCCATCTCACGGACTCCCTTTCATTGCCTTTTCGGGTCTGCCGATATGGTTGGCCTGGCCGATCCCAATTGATTTTGTGCCGGCTCGGGCCTTCCCACCGAGCTTTGTAAGAATTCCCAAAGGCTCAGCAGCGCAACGCTCGTGAAGCCCATAGTCGTCAGGATAAAGAGGGGGCCGATGAGATACTTGCCCCGCTGAATCAAAAGAAAGATCCCATACGCATAGTAGACAGCTATAAGGGCTTCAAACAGGCTGAGCCAAGGGAAGGGAACGCGGTAGCGCTTATCGACCCAGGTATCTGAAGATCTCTCGATTCGGAATTTCGGCGTTCTCGCAAAGGGCTTGTGTACGTTCAAAACGGCCTCCAAGATTGCCATCGTGCTATTTAGAGTGATTCCCGTGACAAGAACCAACAGGGAGGGAAAGTAGACGAGCCGCCGCTTCCAATTATCATAGAGCTGGGTCTGGGCGTAAAGATAACAACAGAAAGGACCAAAAGATGAGATTGACACGACAATAGCGATACCAAGGAAGTGATCCCGTGTGGAGTGAAACTTTTCGAATAGAGGCAGGGGCGGGGCGGTCAGCGTCAGGACGAGGATGAACGGAAATAGCATGTAGGTCCCAAGGTGCAAGACCGCCTGATATTTCGTCAAGAGCGGTACCTCCGCCTTTAAAACTCGCGGTATAAGCTTCTTAGCCGTCTGGAATGAACCCATCGCCCATCGATAGTGCTGGGCTTTAATGGCGCACATCTGGACGGGAAGCTCGGCCGGGCAGACGACCTGCGGCAAAAACTTTATCCGCCACCCGCGGAGCTGGGCTCGATAGCTCAAATCTATGTCCTCGGTCAAAGTATCCGCCTGCCACCCGCCGGCATCGTCAATAGCTTTCCTCCGCCAGATCCCGGCGGTGCCGTTGAAGTGGAGGAAAAAACCCGACCAGCATCGCGCCGTTTGCTCCACCCAGAAATGCCCATCTATCGCGTAGGTCTGGCTTCGCGTGAGAAGAGAATAGTCCTGGTTGATGTACCCCCAGCGGGTTTGTACGACAGCAATGGCGGGATCCACAAAGAAAGGGAGGGTCCTGCGGAGGAAGTCCGGAGGCGGCGTGAAGTCAGCGTCAAAGATCGCGATGAATTCCCCTTTGGCGACCTCCAGCCCCTGCTTCAAAGCCCCGGCCTTGTATCCGGTGCGTTGCCGGCGATGGCGAAGGGTAATGTCGAAGCCTTCTTGCCGATATTGTTCCGTAAGCTGCGCGGCGATCGCCGTCGTTTCATCCGTAGAATCGTCCAGGAGCTGAATCTCAAGCCTATCCTTCGGATAGTCCAAGCGGACCACCGCTTCGATCAGCCGTTGGATGACGTAGCGCTCGTTGTAGGTCGGGAGTTGGATGGTGACCTGTGGAAGCTCTCGATCGGTCACGGCCCAAGCCATCCAGACCGCTTCATCATGCTTGAGCATTCGCTCCCTTGCGCGGCGTTGCATCAGGATCATGGCGTAGTAATTGATGCCGTAAAGGAATAGACCGAAAGAAGAAATGAGATAAGCGATCATCAAAAGAGTGTTCAGGAGGTCGTTGAATGTCATTGGCCGCGGTCACCGATCCTGGAATATTCACGACGATTATTCATGCTCCCCGGAGACCTCCGATTGGAACTCCTTGAACGAATTGAACCCCGATTTCGGCGGTTTGATGAAACCGCGACGAACGAAGTACGATAGATAGCTTGTCAGCAGTTCGGGGCCGACTGGCGGACAGGCGATGGAGCTACCGGCAAGTCCGGCAAGCGTGTTCTTGCATTGCACCCGCGGCACTAGGATCCCATCCCTTTCAATCGTTTTGAGGACATGCAGCAATGGAGCCCAGGAGGTTTTTTGCACGTACTCCGCCAGGTTCGACAGCAGGTTTCGCCAATCGTCAAATGAAATCCGCTGCAGCCGATAGCCGAAAGAGTCAAGGCAGTTCAGAAGGTCACGACTTCGAATCGGCGAGGGGTTGACCACGTGAAAAATTTTTCCGCAGGATTCCCTCTGCTTTGAGAGATGAACAATAGCTTGGCTCACGTAATCGACGGGAGCCAGGTCGACCCACGCGTCAAGATCCGGCACTTTTCCGAGCTCCACACAGGCTCTGAGGATGTTGACGATAAAATCATCCGCATTCCAGATCCCGGATTGGCTGTGGCCTGAGAGCAGTCCCGGTCTGTAGATCGCCACAGGAAGACCGCGGGACCCGGCGATCATCACCAGCTTTTCGGCAACCCATTTACTTTGTGCATAACCGCCGGAAGGCGCGCCGGTCTGGTCGAGGTCATCCTGTTCCCCAACCAGCGCGCTCATACGGTCAATACCCTGAAACACTGAAGTGGTTGAAACATGATGCACCGGCTTCAGTTTGATTTCGCCGGCCAATCTGAGCATCTCCTGGGTCCCCAAAACATTGGACGGCTTATGCGCGCGGTAAGGATACATGAAATTCACCAGCGCGCCGTTGTGATAGATGATATCTATTTGCGCTGCCAATATCCGAAATCGTTCCAGTGAAAGACCGAGATAGGGCCGAGACAGATCTCCCGGCACGCTGAGAATTCTGTGGCTTTGGTTTTCATCCCAGAGCGAATAGAACTCGAGGTTCTTTCGAATACGCCTCTTGCCCTCTGCCGGGTCAGGGGAACGCACCAGACAGTGGATATCCGCTCGGGTGGTCTTGAGCAGCTCATGCAGCAAGAAGGCTCCCAGGAAGCCGGTTGCTCCGGTTAGAAAAATAGAGGCCCGTTCGGTGATCTCCTCGACAGGGCGAGCTCTGGGACAGATAGCGGGGTCCAGAACAGCCTCCGCATTGAGCGTCGCCACAGTCATTTCGCTGATAAGGCTCGCCGGCCGGCTCGACTCACCACCCTGTGAGTCATTGTGAGCTGCGACGGAAGACAAGGCCTGACGGGCGATTTCTATGGCACGAGCCATTTCCGCCACGGTGGGAGCCTCGAAAACCTGGCGCAGAGCCAACTCGACTCCAAAGATTTCCCGCACCCGCTCCAAGAGTTGGATAGCCAGTAAGGAGTGTCCACCCAGATCGAAAAACTCGTCTTCGACGCTTACTCGCCCGACACCGAGGAGATCAGCCCAGATTCCCGCCAGCGCTTCCTCAGCGGGCGTGCGCGGCGCTATGAAAGTTTTCTCCGGCCCTGATGCGCTTTGTTCGGGTGCCGGCAACGATCGGCGGTCTACTTTCCCGCTGACGGTTAACGGCAGCGAATCCAGTATCACAAATTCCGCAGGCACCATTGACTCCGGCAGCTTCTTCTTCAAAAAGTTGCGCAGTTCAGTGCTTCCGGGGGCCTCATCGCCGGGAACCACATAGGCCACCAACCGCTTGCCTGTCCTGAGCAGCGTCGAAGGGCCTGCCCTGAGCATAGCCGCAGGATCTTCAGACACCTGCTCCCGCGCCATGACGACCGTTTCCCGCACGCCGGGATGTTGCCTCAACACGGCCTCAATCTCTCCTGGCTCAATGCGGAATCCCCGAATCTTCACCTGATCATCAATGCGACCAACGAATTCGATATTCCCATCCGGCAGATATCTTGCCAAATCTCCTGTTTTATACAGGCGCGCCCCCGGTTCCTTGCTAAAAGGGTTCGGAACAAATTTTTCAGCGGTCAAATCGGGGCGATTCAAATAGCCCCGAGCGAGCCCCCGGCCGCCAATATAAAGCTCCCCCGGAACTCCGATGGGCGCAAGATTGCCTTCCGTCTCCAAAATGTAAATTGCTCTGTTGGGCAGAGGACGTCCAATAGGAATTCTTTTCACGGACGCGTCCCGGCAAAATCCGGGAGGAATCTCGAAGGTGGTCGCCGTGATGGTCGTCTCCGTAGGGCCATAGGCGTTCAAGAGACGAACCGAACAGAACGGACTTTGCTGCCGCAGCTTGAGACTTTCGAGTGGCATCACGTCTCCGCCAACGATGACGAGCTTGAGTTGATGGTTGGGACCCAACTGTGGTGAGTTGCCCCACTCCAGAGCTACTTGTTGCCAGTAAGCTGTTGGGAGGTTCGCCACCGTGAGCCCAAAATCCAATACCTTCTTATGAAGGTCTCTCGCTGTCCACACATCGGCGCCGCGCAGAATCAGCCTGGCTCCAGATAAAAGCGCGGCAAAAATTTGCTCCAGCGAGGCATCGAAACTGAGTGAGGCGAACTGGAGTACCCGATCGCTGAAGTCGAGCTCATAGTGCCTTTGGATCTCAACGCAGTGGCTTGCAATCGAACCATGCGAAACGACAATTCCCTTTGGCTTGCCGGTGGAGCCCGATGTATAGATCACATAGGCGACATTGCCGGCCGTCGCTAAGCTGGCAGGATTCTCCTCACTCTCGTGAATGATCGAATCCATATCTAAAGAGACCACCGGAATTCGACAATCACCATCTTCGGTTGTCCATCCTCGCTGCGCAGATAATTCTGCTGCCAGCCGCTGATGAGCCACCAGCACCCGCGCCCGGCTGTCCTCCAACATGAACGCCAATCGCTCCTTCGGATGCGCCGGGTCCAGTGGCAGGCAAGCCCCGCCGGTTTTGAGAATGCCGAGAAGCCCTACGACCATCTCCAACGACCGCTCCATGCAGGCGCCCACCAGCACCTCTGGTCCCACCTCCAGCTTTTGGAGGTGATGCGCCAGTTGATTCGCCCGCCGGTTCAGCTCACGGTAGGTCAGTTGCTGGTCTTCGAATACAACCGCCACAGCATCCGGAGCCCGCTCCACCTGAGCCTCAAAAAGCTGGGCAATCGTCCGCTTCTCCGGCAGTGATATGTCGGAATGATTGAACCCCACCAGGACGCGCTCTCTTTCTTCGGCCGTCACCAAGCTTAGCCGGCTCAACGATTGTGAGGGATTTTGCAAAAAAGCGTCCAGCACGCGGAGAAATTGTTGAATCGCCTGACCCCGCAGCGCTTCGTCGAAAACATCGCAGTGGAAATCAAATTCCAGAGTAAAATTCCCCGCCTGATTAAAGTCGACTATGCGAAGGCTGAAGGACTCATTTTGATGACCGGTATGGACCGCCTCGGTCTCCATAGGCGCCCCATTGAAATCCGGGCGCGACATATTGTGATAATTCAAGACAACATCATACGCCCTCCTATCCAGAGGGTTTTTAATCGCGGCCTCTCCATGTCGCAGGGTCTCGAACGTTTCGGCTCGTACCTTTTTTATGATCGACAAAAACGTGTCTCGCCTTTCAAGCTCGACATGTAGCGGGAGCACCTTCACGAATAATCCGATGGTCTTTTTGAAAGCTCTTGAACGCCGGTTGTGAAAGGGAGTCCCGAAGACAATAGATGGGTTTCCACTGATCCGATAGAGATACGCGCAAAGCAGCGCCGCAAAGATGTTGAACAGCGAGGCGTCCCGCGTCCCCGCAAAGATGCCTTCCTGAGCCGCAACGGCTCGCAGTTTTTGCGTTCGTTCGAAACCCAAGGAGCAAGAAACTCTCCGAACCGCGGTCGTCTGCTTTACGGGAGTCTTGCCATAAAACGCAATCGGCTCCGGTTTCTGCGCAAGCTTTTGGTTCCAATAAGCCTCATCTTTGCGATGGCGCGATGAGACCCGATACTCCCGCTCATCTTTGACGTAATCTTCAAAGGCGGGAAGCCCTACCCTCTCTTCGAGCCGGCCCTTGAGAGAGCGATCGTAGAGTTCCGCCATGCGATCGGCGATCAACCAAACCGACCAGGCATCCGCAATCATATGGTGCTGGTTCAGATACCAGATAAATCTCTCATTCGAGAGCTTGATGAGGACGCAATCCAATAACGATTTCGCCAAATCGAAGCGGGCCTGAGAGCGCTTTCGGGCCCAGGTCCGAACCTCCCCATCGGGATCCGGAGAAAGGGAAAAATCGAGATACTCAACGGTGCAGGGAAAATCCGCGACAACGCTTCGTTGCGGCACGCCATCGATCTCCTCGATCACCGTCCGCAGGGCATCACTGGAATTCACCAGCGTCTGAAAGGCGCTCCTGAAGTGCTCCCGATCAATTGTTTTCCGGATCGTGAAAATCGCCGCCAGATTGTAAAGCGGCGCGTCCGGCTGAAGTTTTTGGCCCGCCCATAGAAGAAGCTGATCCCGCGTCAGATTGGTTAAATCTTCGATTTCTTCGAGCTGATCCAGCGGCCCCTTGCTGCGCAGCGATCTACGCTTTGCCAGCAGTTGCCGGCTTTCCACATCTTCAAGGCAGGGCAACGACGACAAAGTTTCATCGGGGCGGGCGACGATCCCTTCGAGCAGGGCGCGAAAATGCGCTGCCATGCGCCTCACTGAGCCGGCCTCGAACAAATCCGTGCTGTAGACAAACGATCCCCTCAGCCCCCCGCCCCCTGTGTCGGTTATGGACAACAACAGATCAAAACCCGTCGTCCCGTTCTCTCTTTCCACCGGCGTGACGGTCATAAATGGAGCCTCTATGGCCGCCATCGTCGGAATTACCCGAAACATCACGCGAAAAAGCGGAGCCCATCTCAAGTCTCGTTTCGGCTGCAATGCCTCCACGAGTTTTTCAAAAGGCACATCGTCATGGGCATACGCTTCCATGCACATGACGTTTACCCTTCGCAGTAACTCACGAAATCTCGGGTTACCCGACAAGTCGGTGCGCAGCACCAGCGCGTTAGCGAACAGCCCGATGAGGTCCTCGACTTCGGGGCGATTACGACCCGCTGTCGCCGCACCCACCACCACATCCTCCTGGCCTGTGTAGCGGTAAAGCAACGTCTGAAACGCCGCCAGCAGGGTCATGAACAACGTCACCCCCTCCTGAACGCTCAGAGATCTGAGTCCTTCACTCAGCGAGTCAGGCAAGACAAAAAACTCCGTCGCTCCCCGAAAACTCTGCACCGCAGCTCGTAGGTGATCTGTGGCTAGCTCAAGCACAGGCAGACCGGCGAGCTGGCGCCTCCAGTATGCGATTTTGGGCTCCAGCGCTTCCTCTCGCAGCCATTGCCGCTGCCACACCACGAAGTCTCCGAACTGAATAGGAAGCGGAGGGAGCGGCGAGGGGAGCCCCATTGAGAAGACCCCATACAACGCCGCCGCCTCCCGGAAGAACACTCCCACGGACCAGCCGTCGGAGATAATGTGGTGCATCGTAACGAGAATGAGATGCTCCTCCTCCCCGAGCCGCAGCAGAGTCACGCGGAACAGAGGTCCGCGGCTTAGGTCGAAGGGCTGCCGGCCTTCCTCAGCGGCCAGGGCGCGCACCTTCTCCTCCTGCTCCGGGGGGGAGAACGCGCGCAGATCGACCGCCGACAGAGGAATACGAAGATTCGGGGCAATCCGCTGAAGCGGCTTTCCATCCACTACCGTTATGGTGGTCCGCAGCGCCTCATGGCGCCTTACAATTTCGTTAATGATTCGCTCTGCCAGGCCGACATCCATTCGGCCACTCATCCGAAAGGCCGTGGGGATGTTGAAAAGAGCGCTCCCGGGCTGCAACTGTTCAAAAAACCATATTGCTTCCTGCGAAAAGGAAAGGGGAAACGATTTGGGTTCTTGCCGTTTTTTTTCCAGCAGCTTGCTGAGCAGGACACGCTTCTCGTCGGGCGATAGATCGGCAAGGGGATTGGAACTCCGGCTCATTCGCGAACCTCCTTGTTCGAGTGGCCTGAGTGACCCGCTTCTTCGCCTAGCAATTCCCGAAGCGCCGCGTCCACCTCGTCGTCCGAAAGGACTTCCACTTTGGTCAACCGTTCATCAGGATCCTGCCGGAGGATCGGCGGTGGCGATGATTCGGGGGCGGAGGCGGTTAATTGCTCGAGCACAGCGCTGGTGATGATTTGGATCGTCGGGCCCTGCATCAGTTTGCCGACCGGCAAAGACATGCGCAGATCGCTTTCGATTCGATTTTTCAATTCAATCGCCATCAACGAGTCGAGGCCCACCTCATTGAGGGGGCGGTTGACGTCGACTTTACCCGCCGAGATTCCCAGCACTTGTGCAGCCTGCTCCTGAATATATTTTTCGAGCAGCGGCTGGCGGTCTTCTGCTTTGGCGCGCAAGAGAACTTCGCGTGTATGGCCGCTCGCCTCCGATCCGGTTTGAGCCGCAGCAGTTTCTCCGGCCAGAGCCGAGAAACGTCCGGCCAGTCCGGAGCTCGACAGGTATGGAGAGAGCTTTCGCCAATCTGCCCGGATCACGCCCACCTGGACCTGATCTCTCTGCAGAATCCGGCCGAGAGCGTCCATGGCTTCCTTTGGAGCGAAGGCCTCCACACCCAAGTGCGCCAAATGCTCGGCGACCTGCTCTCGACCGGCCAAGTAACCGACCTCACCCAGCCGCCCCCAGTTGATCGTCACGGCCGGCAGCCCTTGAGACCGGCGATAATAGGCGAAAGCATCGAGAAAGGCGTTTGCGGCGACGTAATTGCCTTGTCCCGGATTGCCAATCAACGAGCTCACCGAACTGAAAAGCACAAAGTAATCAAGAGGCTTGTCGAGAGTTTGCATATGTAAATTCCACGTGCCGTCGATTTTTGGAGCCGTAACCTTTCTGAATCTCGTTGGATCCAACTCGAGCAGGATTCCATCGTCCAGGACCATGGCGGCATGGAAAACGCCTATCAAAGGAGGCAAGGTCCGGTCGATTTCTGCCAAGAGATTTCTCAATTCCTGAACGCTCGTGATGTCCGCCTTGGCCGCTAAAACTCGCGCTCCGGAATTCCGCAGAGCCTCCACAGCCTTTTTTGCCGCATCCGCTCCGGCTCCACTCCGGCCTACAAGCGCAAGGTTGCAGCCGCCATTTTCGACGATCCACTTCGCAACGGTAAGGCCGAAACCTCCGAATCCTCCTGTGATCAGGTAAGTGCCATCGGAACGAAAAGCAACTCGCTTCCCTTCGGACGGCTCCACCGGCGGATCTCCCTCTCCCATTGAAACGACGAGTTTCCCAATGTGCCGCCCTTGAGCCATATATCGGAAGGCTTGCCTGATGCGTGAAACAGAAAACAGTCTGTAAGGGATGGGCCGAAATTCCCCGCGATCGATCCGCTGAGACAATTCATCCACCAACGTTCTCACGAGAGCCGGCTTCTCTGCCATTAACCGGCCCAGGTCGACGGCAAAGAATGACAAATTCTTTCGAAACGCCCACAGCCCCAATTTGCTGTCCTGGTAGATGTCACGCTTCCCCAGCTCGAGAAAGCGACCGAAAGGAGCGAGGCACGAAAGACTTTTCGCAATGGCTCTTCCTGCCAGTGAATTCAGGACAACGTCCACCCCGCGGCCGTCGGTCCTTTCGAGGACCTGGTCCGCGAACAATAGAGACCTGGAATCCAGGACGTGTTGGACGCCCAGCAGCCTGAGAAACTCTCGTTTCTCAGGCGTTCCCGCCGTGGCGAATATCTCCGCTCCCGCGTGAATGGCGATTCCGATGGCAGCAAGCCCGACGCCGCCGGCTCCCGAATGGATCAGGACTCGCTCTCCCGCCTTAAGCTGCCCCAACTGTTGCAACGAATAATACGCGGTCAAATAGGCGATCGGAATCGTAGCGGCCTCCGCAAAAGTCAAATTCGCCGGCTTGTGCATCACCGATTCCGCCGATGTCGTAACGTAAGAGCTAAAGCTCCCGAGCGCGATGCCCGCCACCTCATCTCCGACGTTGAAATCTTTCACTCCTTCACCGACCGACACGATTCGACCCGCGCACTCATCCCCCAGCATCGTATCTTCCTGGCGCTCCGCGGGATAAACGCCTAAAGCTTTCATGACGTCGCGAAAATTCAGCGAAGCGGCAACAATTTCTATCTCGACTTCTCCCGGTCCCGGATTTCGCCTGATGGCTTCGCGCAGCGCCAACCTGTCGATAGTTCCGGCCTTTGTAATCTCAAGCCGAAAAGGTCTCTTCGCCCCTCCCTCCAGTTTTCCCCACGCGACCTGGATTGGCTTCTTCGCCGCGTGCTCCACACGCGGCGCAAAGCACGCTTCTTGCCGCAAAGCGATCTCCATTTCGCCATCGTCCGCGCCGGCAACCTCGGCGGCCAGAGACTGGATCTCATCCCCCGAGGCCTCGGGACCTAAATCAACCAATTTGACACGAAGTTGAGAAGACTCGTTCGCAACGACTCTGCCGAGACCGATTAACGGGGCCTGGGCGATGGATAACGCCTGTTGATCGACGCCCACGGGTTGCGCATTTCGAGTAACGAGCACAAGACGGGTCGCTTTGTTTCTCCTATCGAGCTTAAGCGCCGCCTGAACGTAGCGCAAAACGCTATAACAGCCGAGCGCTTCCGCTTCCTGCAAAGCGTCTAGCGTCAGCTCCTCGGGCGGTGGAATATCGAGACTCCAAAAATGCACGGTCCCGTGCCATGCCGCCCCGTACGCCTTGGAAACGGTGTGCAGAAGTCGCTCCATATCCTCCGGGCTGGTTGGCGAGATTTGGAAGCTTTTATCATCGATCTCGCGGTACCCGTCGCCGGGCCTCACGCTGATGCACGTTTCCCCCATCGTGCCAAGCACGCGCGCGAACTCCTTGGAGATACCGCAACCATCTGCGAACACCAAGCAGACCCCCTTCTCCCCCTTGACACTTTCGAGGACAGTCTCGGAGGCTCTGCTTTCCGCGCCTTCCTCAACGACCGGTCCGCGCGCCAAAAGGAGGGCCTGGCCCGGCTCCTCATCGCTCGCCAGAAACGAAATATCGTCAATATCGGTGAATCCAACCTGGCGCAGAATGTCTTTCCAATGGCTTCTCGGAATGAGCGGGTAATCCGGCCGCAGATCGTAATCTCGGAAATTCCACCACCCTTCGGTCAATCCGAACACCAGGTCAATCCATTCATGAGGCTCAACAACTTCCAACAAGATCAGGACCCCTTGGGATGACAAGAGCGTCTGTATGTTTCTCAAGGACGCGCGCAGGTCGGCGGTTGCGTGCAGCACGTCCGAGGCCAGGATCAGGTCGAAGGAATGTGGCCTGAGCTGTTCCAACGGGTTTTCTTGGATGTCGAGCAATTGCGACTTCAGAAAAGCGCAATCGTGAAATTTCTGGTCCGCTCTTTGTAAAAACAGCGAAGAAAGGTCCGAAAAGACATATTCAGATCGATCGGCGGGCATCTTGGGAAGCACGTAAGTGGTCATGCCCCCCGTTCCGGCGCCGATCTCCAGAATCCGTATCCTTTTTCCCGCGGAGATGTGCTTCACAAGCCGCTCCACGGTTTTTTGCACGGCAATGTTATAGAAACGGAACGACGGCGAATCCTGGTAAAATTGCTCTACGAGACTCGTGGAACCACCCGGGAAAATGACCTGAAGAGGCGCCATTTCACCCCGAAGCACCGATGGGAGATGGGCCCCGCATTGACCTACCAACATCAACTCAGCAAAAAAGGCCGGGAATTCAGCCAAAAGCCCTTGCCAGAGCTTTTGCGGGTCCTGCTGGGCGAGCGCCCGATTAACCAGCCATGCATTTGCGCATTTTTCGACGCCGCCTTCCCTCTCCAAGATCCGCAAGAACCTGGCCGTGAGCCGCCGGTAATTCGGCCCTATCTTCAAATGATTCACAAGCGAATCGACGGTGAATTGCTCTCCCGGCTTGAATGCGCAACCCAACTCGCGCATCCCCTCGATCACGTAGGCTGCAGCCAGACGATCCAGGGCTTCATTGGCCTTCGAAAGGATGCCTCGCCAACCCAGATCATCGAATAACGTCCGAACCTCCCCTTCCACGGCCCGGGCGACCTCTCCAAGCGCTGGAGAAGATTCAATCGGAATTTTCTGGACAAGTTTTTGCTGCTGTGGTGCAGACTTCCTCCGCCACCGGACCTCATAAAGCCAATTCTCGAGGTCGCGCCCCTCGTCGGCGAGTTCACCCAGCGATTGACACCGAAACCCTTCAATCTCCATCACAGGAGCGCCACTGTCGTCATAGATGCGAATATCGCCCTCGAGTAAACTCGGGCTCGCGCTTCTGAGCCGCGCGTGACTCCACAATTGCCGGGGTGCCCTGCCGAAGACCCGCACGCGCGCAACCTGCACGGGTAGATAGAGGGCCTTGTATTCCGCCGCGCAATCTAGGGGAATCGCCTCCGACAGAACCTGGAAACAGCCATCCAGCAAAGCCGGATGAATCCAATATCTCTGACTCTTGAACTCGCCATCCGCAGGAACCCGGAGCAGCGCAAAGGCCTCTCGATGACCTTTCCAGATTCGCTCCACGCAACGAAAAGAGGGGCCGTACTGCAGTCCCATCTCGGAAAACCTGCGGTAAAATTCGTCCGAAGAAATCTCGCTGAAGGAGCCGGCTTGCAGTTTTTCCACTTCGAATATTGGCGGCGGAGTCAGACCCTGCTCAGTGCGCATGTACCCAATGGTGTGAAGCGTCCAGGAGTCTCCGGATCCCGGGGATCTGCTATGAACGGAGAAAGAAGCTTCCGCAGGTTTAAAAAGCAGTTGAACGACCGGGGCGTCTCCCTGATCGGGCAGGAACAGGATTCTCTGAAACTGGACATCTTCAAGACCGGGGGTTCCCTCATCGACGATCTCGCGCGCGGCCTCGAGACCCATCTCCAAAAAGAAAGCTGCCGGAAGCACTACGTTGCGGTGGACTTTGTGATCTTCTAAAAAGGGCAGGAGACGCTTATCGACAGACACCTCCCATATAGGTTCCGCAGTCCTAAGGCTTCGCTTGATCAAAGGCTGGCGACGCTCTCCGAGACGAATTACCCGGCTTTCCTCCGGCTCGTTCCAATAGAATTGTCGTTCCCATGGATAACGCGGCAAGGGTACACAGGCGCCTCCTTGAGGCCAAAGTTTCTTCCACTCCACGGGTTTGCCAAGAGCGTACAAGGCTCCCAGGCTGCCGAGTATGACCGCCTTCTCCTTCTCTCCACGCCGTAAGGAAGGCAGAATCATCCCTTGCCGGCGCTGAAGGGATAGAGATTCGGAGATCGACCCGGCAAGAACCGGCTGCGGGCTCAATTCAACGAAGACATCATGCCCCTGTTCGACCAACCAACCGACGGCTTCTGCGAAGCGCACTTTTTCCCTCACGTTCCGCCACCAATAATTCTCATCGAATTGCCGCCCTTCCACCGGCTTGCCAGTCACAGTCGAAACGATCGGGAGGACAGGCCGTTTGGAATCAAGTCCCGCCAATGACGCGAGAAGATCGTGTTTGAGAGGCTCCATCTGAACACTGTGAAACGCGTATTCAACTCGCAGAAAGCGACAGAAGATTCCCTTTGGAACCAGAAAGCCGCTTATCTCTTCAAGGGCCGGCGGATCCCCGGATAGGGTGACGGAAGAAGGGCTGTTAACCGCTGCCACCGAGACAAGTTCTTCGCATCCTCGAATGGCCTTTTCAGCCTCTTCCAAAGGTAAACCCACAGCAAGCATCCTGCCTTTAGCCCCTGCGAAGTCCATGCACCTGCCCCGGTGAAAAATGACTCGCAGAGCCTCATTCAATCTCAAAGCGCCGGCAACATACGCCGCCGCGACTTCACCCACACTGTGTCCCACCACTGCATTCGGCTCCACGCCCCAGGATTTCCACAACGCAGCCAAACCGACCTGCAGCGAAAAAAGCGCCGGCTGCGCAATGGCCGTCTCCTGCAAACGGGAAGAGGCTTCATCTGCGCTCAACTCCCCCAAAAGCGACCAGTCCGCGTAACTGCCCAACAACCGATCGCACTCGAAAATCGTCTCACGAAATACGGGTTCTTGTTCCAACAGTTCTCTACCCATCGCCCACCATTGTGGACCCTGGCCGGGAAAAACAAATACAATCCTCAGGGCCTGCCCATGCCTGCGGCAGCCGCTGAACATGTTGGCTCTCGTCTCGCCGGCAAGAAAGGCTTCCAACCGGCTGCGGAGTTCGCCTGCGTCATGGGCTACAATCGATAAGCGGTGATCAAAATGATCTCTTCGGGCGCTGGCGCTATAGCAGAGATCCGGCAGCGAGAGGTTATTATTCTTATGGCTTTCCAAGAACGCGTGATAAGCCTCCGCCAAAGATTTCAACGCGGTGGGAGTCCGCGCTGACAAGGGTAAAAGCAGCGGCGAGACCGGTTTTGGAGCCAAGCTCGAAACATGATTTTCTGTTTCGTGACGGTATTCCCTCAGCACGACATGAGCATTAGTGCCGCCGAAGCCAAAGGAATTCACGCCTGCGATGGCTGGCCCGACTTTAACAGGCCACGGTTCCAAAGAAGTAGGAACGCGCAGTTTTAGACTATCAAACGGAATAGCGGGATTAGGTTTCCGGAAATGAACGTTGGGAGGGATCATGCGGCGGCTCAAGGCCAAAGCGGTCTTGACAACTCCAGCCACACCGGCGCCGGCCTCCAAATGCCCGATGTTGGTTTTCACAGAGCCGATAATGCAATAATCACCTTCCGGACGGCCGGAGGATAGGACTTTTCCGATGGCCAAAGCCTCAATCGGGTCCCCAACCAAAGTACCGGTCCCGTGCGCTTCGACATAGTCTACCTCCCTTGGGTCTATGCCCGCGTCTCCATAGACCTCGGTTAACAAGGCTTCCTGAGCCTCTAAACTCGGCATCGCAATTCCGTTCGTCCGGCCATCCTGGTTTACCCCGGAGCCGGCAATGACGGCATAGATGCGATCGCCATCGACCAAAGCTCTTGATAAACGCTTTAGAACGACGAGTCCCGCCCCTTCGCCCCGAACAAAGCCATTGGCGCTTGCATCGAAGGCTTTGCAGCGGCCGTCCGCCGAGAGCATAGACGCGGCGCAAAACGCAATAAACGGGTCCGCCATGATAATGATGTTCACCCCGCCCGCGAGAGCCAGGCTGCATTCGTTGTTTAAGAGACTGGTGCAAGCCAGGTGCATGGCCACAAGCGACGAGGAACAGGCCGTATCCACTGCTATACTCGGACCGCGAAGGTTCAGGCAGTATGAGATACGGTTGGCGGCTATGCTGGAAGCGCCGCCCGTTGCAGAATGCGCGCTGGCCTGCTCGTTGACAGTAAAGCGTGCCTGAATTTGGGCATAATCGGAGGTTGAGATTCCTATGAAAACTCCCGTATCCGAACCCGCTATGCTCTCGATCACGTGGCCGCCGTCCTGGAGAGCCTCCCAGGCGACCTCCAGAAGCACGCGCTGTTGTGGATCAATATGGGCGGCCTCCCGCGGCGATATGCCGAAGGCCTCCGGATCAAATTGGTCGATGCCC
This sequence comes from Deltaproteobacteria bacterium, assembly GCA_016210115.1. Classification (GTDB taxonomy): domain Bacteria; phylum Desulfobacterota; class Binatia; order UBA9968; family UBA9968; genus JACQUW01. The sequence continues at coordinate 44,391 of JACQUW010000322.1, forward strand.
CTGATAAACCCTCCCCACCGCGAATAGCTTTTCCCGGGCACACCGGGCATCGGATGATAGAAGTCGTCCATATTCCAACGATCCTTCGGTATTTCAGTAATGGCGTCTACGCGATTTGCGAGCAGCTTCCAGAAAGAGTCGGGATCGTTGGCCTCGCCGGGAAAACGACACCCGATTCCGGTAATTGCGATGGGTTCCTTTTCAAGACTGTACGAGCAAGCGGTTTGGATGGACATTCGTGCACCTATAGAAACGGACAGCGAAAGCCCAAACGGGTGGCTCGGGATCTTGGGACCGGCTCAATTATCGCCGATTTTTTCGATTCTGCAACCGGGATATCTCCGCATGACGGGACTCCTGCAAAACGTCAGCACGAAAACTTCCAAAAACCAAAGCGAGAACCTGGGGGAGCGAAAGCAATGGCGGCCACGTAAGTCGACTTTGGCCTAAGCCTATAGAGTGACCATGAGCAATTTTTCGAGAAGAAACCTTCCGTTTCAAGCGGAGCAGATGAATCCTTGACTGCCGGAAGCTCCAATCTATTCGGAAGATGGCTCAGTCCAAGCCCGACGGCCTTCAGACAGGCCTCCTTCACAGTCCAAAGATTGAAAAATTCCTCTCGTTTTTTCTCCGGAGAAACGGACTGATAAAAGGCACGCTCTTCAGTAGAAAAATACCGCCCCACAACGCCATCCGCGTCCATGACCGGTCGAACGTATTCCAGATCGATCCCGATTTCTCGGTTCCATGCCACTCCGTAAAGGGCGAGGCCGTGAGAATGCGAGAGGTTAAAATTAAGAACCTTTTCGGCGGCACTCATTTTTACCCCCGGCTTTCCGTAAGTTCCGTACTCAAATTCGATCTGCACAGGTTCCACATCCAGGTAGCGGCTGACGATCGCTCGGAGGATTCCGCGACAACAGATAAAACGATTTCTGTCCGTTTCGAATTTGTAGCGCCGGGCGCGCTCTTTCTCGTCCGGGCTTAAATAGGCGGAGAATGTTTCTATCTGGTCCTGTGCCAAGTCCAGCCGGGCGCGCCAAATATGAATTTCGTCCCCGGCTAACCTTGGGCTCAACGCGAAACTGTTCCACGAAGGATTGGAGATGAGTCGACATTCCGAGGTCCTCGCCGGGTTCGGGCTAAACATGTCCCAGGGCATCCACGATCTCCTGGTTCGCCGCCCTTCTCGCAGACAATAAGGCTGCGGCCAACGACAAGAGAATCAAAAACAAGCTGCTATAGATGATATGTTCGGGCACCAGATAAACTTCCAGCGGCACGCGCTCCCCTATGACGGGTGGAATCCAGGTGGGCTTGATAACAACATTGATCATAAGCCGCGCGCCGACGGTCAAGCCCATCCCCAAAACGGAGCCGATCCCGCCAAGCAGGGTGCTTTCCAAGGCAAACAGGCTTAGGATTCCTCCGCGCTTTGCTCCCAAGGCGCGGAGTGTGCCGATTTCTCTCGTCCGCTCCACTATGGCCATACTCATCGTGTTCACGACGCTCATCACGACAATCACAAGCACGATAATAAAAATAAAGAGGAAAATAACGTCGAACATCTCTTTAGTCCGCGTGTACAACGGGTTGAGCTCCCGCCACGTAGCCACCTCGACATCCAGCTTGCGATCCTTAAACACGGCCGCTAGAGCAGCTCTTATTGCATCCACCTTTTCACCATCATCCAGAAGGACCGCCAACCCGTCAACGCTGCTTGTATCGTAGAGCAATTGCACAAGCTTAATAGGCGCCACCATGAGCATGTCGTTGGCGGACTCTACGGCGGGGTAAAACAGTTGAACGACATCCACGTCCAAGGCATTCATCTGTCCGTTCACAGTGGGGGCCAGGGCGATCGCCCCGGAGCCGATCTTAAGATTGAGCTGTTTCGCCAGCCCGGAGCTTAAGCCGATATTGTTTGGCGAATCGTTGTCCAGCGGTTTGCCGGAAAACAGATTCACTGTCGCCATCAGCCCTCTAGCGTGACTTTGAATCTTTCGAACATCCGATGGAACCCGGCCGATGGCGACAAATATTGTCGACACTTCCCCGTTACTGAGCAGACCCGAGATATGCAATTGTGGCGTCACCAGCCTCACCTCTAAAAATCCCCTCAACGACTCCCGGATCGTTTTCACCTCCAATTCGCTGAGCAAATAATCGGCTGGATTTAGCTTGCCTTCGGTTCGAAAGCCTCTCTTGGAAATCATCAGGTGTCCATTCCCCCGAGTGTAAATATGACCTTCTTCCACGGACGTGAGGATGTATTGGGTAAATCCGCCAAAAAGATTAACCGCTGCAAACCCTAGCCCGATGGCCAAAATCGTAAAGATGGATCGGCGGCCGTTCCTGAACAAGTTTCGGCCGGCCATCTTTATCCACGTCAATATCCAAACAAGATCCCGCGAAATTCCCACGAAAGCACCTCGCGAGTTTCGTCGACAGCCTCGGCGCGTAAGGCTTCGGGCCGCGGCCGACCTGCCTGTGCGCCCGCCTGCCAGGGCGCGGGCAGGTGTCCGCACGCAGACAGGTGGGCAGGTACCATG
>JACQUW010000325.1 GCA_016210115.1 Deltaproteobacteria bacterium
GAAAAAGAGAGCCTGCTATGACAAGTTCATCCAGTTCGCAGGCCGGCCTATCGAGCGAGCGGAATTGCCCTTCGAGGGAAAATCGCTCTCAGCTCTGCTTCACCTGCCGCGGCATCTCAAAGCGGGAGAGAAGGTTCCTGCGATTCTCTACATTCCAGGCATGGATGGCGTCAAAGAAGACAACCCCATCTATGGTGATCCCTTTCTTGAGCGGGGAGTTGCCGTCTTTGCAATTGACGGGCCCGGCCAGGGCGAGACCCGGGCGAGAGGCATCAAATGCACCGCATCCAACTGCGAAAATGCGGGCAGGCTGGCCTGCGATTACCTGGTCAAGCGGCCCGAGATCGATCCGAATCGCATCGCGCTTATGGGATCGAGCATGGGCTCCTACTGGGGGACGCGGGTGGCCGCGGCCGAGAGCCGCCTTAAGGCTTGCGCTTTGAGCGGGGTTTGCGTTGAGCCGGGCCAGTACTCGATCTTCAATACCGCCTCACCGACTTTCAAGCTCAACTATATGTACATGGCCGGCTACGATAACGAAGAGGCGTTTGATGAATTTGCCAAGACCCTCACCCTAAAAGGTGTGGCAGCAAAAATCACCTGTCCTTATCTCATCGTGGCCGGAGAAGATGACGAGCTCTGCCCGATTGGATTTGTTTACGAGGTGATGGACGAGGTCCGGAGCCCCAAGGTTCTGATGGTCTACGAGGGGGAGAAGCATTCGATCCGGAACCCGCGCTCTCGCACTCTGCTGGTTGACTGGCTTGTAGACAGGCTCGCGGGAAAGCCCGTCAAATCGGGGAAAATCTACGTCGAAATGAGCGGGAGAGAGATCCACACTGCCTGGTGAGCCGGCGTTATCAGATCCGAGGGCGCTATATAGGGCTGACGAGTCCGCGATAGCTGAACGGCTAAGACCTCTCTGGCGCAAACATGAAAATTGCCTACGGCGACCTGATCGGGGGAGTCAGCGGCGACATGTTCGTCGCGGCTTTTCTTGATCTTGGGTTTCCCCTGAACAGGCTCAAGGCAGAGCTAAAAAAGATCCCGACGCTGAGTTACAAGCTTGAAGCCACAAAAAAGAGTGTTTGTGGAATCCAGGCAACCTCGTTTCGAGTCATATGCCCCAGAAGGGAACCCGGTCGTTCGTGGAAACAGATTCGAGCCTTAATCCAGCAAAGCGGGCTAGATCCTGAAATCAGAAAACTAGGCCTTAAGATTTTTAGCCGCCTCGCCGAGGCGGAGGGAAAAATCCACGGCATCGCTCCCGACAAAGTCCATTTCCACGAAGTCGGCGCTACGGATTCTATTGTGGACATCATGGCCGCCGCGATTGGCTGCCGGGAGCTAAAGATCGACTCTCTCTATTTTTCCCGCATCCCACTCGGACGAGGGATCGGTCGGTCCGAGCATGGGCCTTTGCCTTTCCCCGGCCCCGCTACACTCGAACTCATCAAAGGCCTTCCCGTAGAGTGGACCTCACTCGAAGGAGAGACGGTGACGCCCACCGGGGCGGCGGTGATCTCTGCCTTGGGTGTGGGCTTCGGAGATGCGCCGCGCATGACCATCGAACATATCGGGTACGGGGCGGGCCAGAAGGAATTCCCGGATAGGCCGAATCTTTTTCGGCTGATTACCGGCACGGATGGAGCGCGCTGTAAGCAGGAGGAGATGTTGATCATGGAGACCAACATCGACGACATGAACCCGGAATTCTATGATTATGTTCTCGATCGCCTGTTTGCTGCGGGGGCGCGAGACGTCTTTCTCTCCGCGATTCAGATGAAGAAAAACCGGCCCGGAATCATGCTTCAGGTCATCGCTGAGCCGTCGGACAGAGAGAAGATGGCCGCGATTCTTTTTCGCGAAACCTCAACGATCGGCGTGCGCTACTATCCGGTCCACCGGTTGATCCTCAAGCGCGCTTCCGAAAAGGCGCAGACCCGTTTCGGCGCGGTCAAGGTTAAAATCATTGAAGAGCCGGACGGGACCAAGAGAGCGACTCCCGAATACGACGACTTGAAGCGAATTGCCGCGAAAAAAAATATCCCGCTGAAAGTCTTGTACGACGAGGTGCTAAAGAGCGTCAAAAAGGATAGCGACTGACAGCAGCAGACCCTAACCGCCAGCGGAACAGCTATCTCGATGCCGCGACGTCGAGAACCGCGTACCATTGAAGGCGCACAAAATCGTGCAGCGCTCGTTCCAGAATTCGCTCATCGTCGCCGTGCGCCCCGCCGCTGTCGCGGTATTCCCCCTCTTCGGAGAGCGGCCCAATGCCATAGGCCTGCACGCCTCTGGCCCGCAGCGGAGTCATGTCGGTGGCTCCGGTCAGCATGTAAGGCAAGGTGATGGCCTCCGGGTAGACACGTTTTTGCGCCTCTTCCAATGCGCGGAACATCTCCGTATCGAGCCTCGATGGCCGAGCCGCCTCCCGCCAGGAGGCGGGCTTAATTTCAACGTTAGGATCGCCGATGACCTCGCGCATGCGCTCGATAAAGTTCTCCATTTCTTCATCCGGCAGCGCGCGGATGTCGAGATATGCCTCAGCCTCCGAAGGAACGACGTTGCTCCTGAAGCCTGCCTTGAGCATCGTTGGATTAATCGAGGTGCGGATCATCGAGTTGTGGCGCAATTCATGCTGCGCGAAATGCCGCTCGATCTCCGGCCGCTTCCCGGCATCGAATATGCCTTTATAGCGGGCTGCCGCATCGGGGTGGCTGATTGTGGCCAATCGCTCAAAATAAGTCCGGGTCGTCTCGTTCAGCCGCATGGGCGGTGTCCAGGCAGCAAGCTTCGCCACCGCGTTCGCCAGTCGCACGACCGCGTTGTCCGGGCGGGGTATTGAGCCGTGCCCGGCTGTGCCGCGGGCAATCAAGCGCGCGCCGCGCCCAACCTTTTCAGTGGTCCCTACCCGCACGTAATGCGCCTTACCGTCTCGCAGCGACCCACCGCCGCCCTCCGCGACGGCAAACTCCGCATCGATCTCGTTCCAGTGACGCTCGATAACATATTTCAGACCTGCCGCCGCGAAACTCTCTTCTCCCGCTTCGGCCAGAAAAATGACATCGCGGTCAAGCTTGACGTTGTGCCGTTTGAGCAGGAGCATCAGCATGAGTCCGGCCACGACATTGTCTTTGTCGTCCGCTGATCCCCGTCCGTAAATGTAGCCGTTCTTGCGGACCGCGCCGAACGGATCGACTGTCCACCTCTCACGCTGCACGCCAACCACATCGGTGTGGCCCATAACCAAAATCGGGCGCTTCGATCCGTTCCCGCGAATGCGCGCGACGAGATTGGCCCGGCGCGGCTCCAGAGCAAGCAGCTTGGCGGGAATACCCTCGCGCTCGAGAATTTTTTTAAGGTGCTCGGCGACAAGCGTTTCATTTCCCGGCGGATTGGTCGTGTCGATCCTGAGCAGCGCCTGAAAGTGCTCGATAGTCTCGTTCGCCACTTTGTCCCAAGGGACCCGATAGCGTTCCTGACCTTGAGCGACAGAGCTGAACAAGAGCACAACCAGAAATAGCCGAGTCGCCCGGCGAGCGCCGATGAGCTTCGCGATTTGGAGAACCGTGCCGAAAGTCGAATAAGGCGCGTCCCCTGCCGTGTGCTTCAGCGTTTCCACAAGCATCAACTCCTCCTGTGCCTCAAATCGGTCTCCAGCGGGCGGAGGTCCACTTGCGCCTTAAAAATATCCGCCAGAGAAGTCCGTTTGGCTTCCAGTTCTTCGACGTAAGGAATCTCTCCCAGACAAGGAACGGCTGTAAGCGAGAGAAGAGCCTCTCGATTGGTTTCAGCGGCGAGCGAGGGAGCCCTCTCGAGCCGGTCAAGGATGTAACCGAGAATGGAAAGTTGCAGGCACGATGCGTGCTCCAACGTGAGCAGAAGGTGGTTGATCATTCCTAGCCGATTCGCCGCGGCGACAACGAGCGGAAGCTTCAGGAGACGGGCCAGATCCGCATAAGTGTAATGAGGCAGTACAGGAACGAGAAGACCGCCGGCCCCCTCGACCAGAGTGATGTCGTGGGTTGAGCTGATCTCGTCGTAGATTCGGCTCAGGACTGAAACTTCGATTCGGGTGCCCTCTCCGGCGGCCGCGATGGCAGGAGCTAACGGCACTCTAAAGCGGTAAGGGCAGATTTTATCCAGCGGCAATTCACAGCCGGAGGCTTCTTTGAGATAGAAAGCGTCCTCGGGGAATAGCGCCCCATCTCTTTCCCCGCAGCCGGTCTCAACCGGCTTCATCACGCCCACCCGATAGCCGAGATCCTTCAGGAGAGCCGCGAGGCCACAGGCGACGACCGTTTTTCCAACGCCGGTATCAGTGCCTGTGATGAAGATGCCGTTACCCACTAAACCCTACCGAACTATTTTTCCGTCACCGTCCGAATTGAGTCATAGACCACATCCAGCAGTAGTTTAAGCTCCTTATCCGTGATCGTCAGCGGCGGCATGAGCACGATGACATCCCCTAAAGGGCGAATCATCACGCCTTTCTTGCGGGCTTCGAGAATGACTCTCTGGCCGGTCCGCCGCTCCGCAGGATAGGGTTGGAGTGTTTTTTTCTCCTCCACCAGTTCGATTCCCACCATTAATCCCCACTGACGAACGTCGCCAACGTGCTGCAGCGGCATAAAATCCTGCTCCAGTCTCCGGATGAGGTACAGGATCTTGGGCCGCATTCTTTCCAGGATCTTCTCTCTCTTGAAAAGCTCCAGAGTCGCCAGGGCGACCGCGCACCCGAGCGGGTTTCCCATATAGGTATGGCCGTGAAAGAAGGTTTTGAATTCTTTGTACTCGCCAAGAAATGCGGAGAAGATCTCTTCGGTCGTGAGTGTGGCTGCAAGCGGAAGATAGCCGCCGCTGATGCCCTTGGCCAGGCAGAGAATATCGGGGCTGACGGTTTCGTGCTCGCAGGCAAACATTTTTCCGGTGCGGCCGAAGCCGGTGGCCACTTCATCGAGGATCAAGAGGATGCGATTTTTCCGGCAGATCTCCTTCAGCGCTTTCACGTAACCCGGAGGTTGCGACCACATACCGGCCGCCCCTTGCATGAGCGGCTCCATCACCAAAGCTGCAAGAGAATCTTTTTCTTTGGAAATCGTCTGATCGGCTTCCTGAACGGCGTTCTTTAGCGCTTCCTCCTCGCTCATTCCTTTAAAACGGCGGAAGAAATGGGGCGGATTGAGGCGAATGACCGGGAACAGCATGCTGCGATGAAAACGGTGAAAGGTCTCAGAATAACCGACGCTCATCGAGCCCACCGTATCGCCGTGATAGGCTTCGACCAGAGAGGCAATTTTGGTCCGCTTCTCTTTGCCTCTGAGTTGCCAGTATTGGACCGCCATTTTGAGGGCGATCTCCACTGCGGTGGCTCCGCTATCCGAGTAAAAAACCCTCTGGAGGCCTGAGGGCGCGATTTCAATCAGCCTGTGGGCGAGCTCAATCCCGGGAACGTGGCTCAGACCGAGAAAAGTGGAGTGAGCGATGCGATTCAGTTGGTCCTTTAACGCCCGGTCCAACTCGTCCCTTCGATGGCCGAAAACGTTGCACCACAGAGATGAGACCCCGTCGAGATATTTCCGTCCTTGAACGTCGAAGAGATAATGACCTTCCCCCCATGCGATAATGCAGGGCTCCTCCGCCACCCACTCCCGCATCTGGGTAAAAGGATGCCAGAGGTAGGTATGATCAAGCCGCTTCAACTCTTCATAATCCAATGCCATAAACCCTCGGTTTTCAAAGATCGTAGTTTTTAATTTTGAGTTATTAGTTTTTTCCCTGAAGACCAACTCAAAACTAAGAACTCAAAACTGACTCCGTACCTCTTCGAACGCCCTAAGCGC
>JACQUW010000332.1 GCA_016210115.1 Deltaproteobacteria bacterium
GCAGGACTCGAACCTGCGACCTCTTGCATGTGAGGCAAGCGCTCTAACCAGCTGAGCTATGCGACCATCCGCTAATCTTCCTAGCATCTTGCCATTCGGCCCGCAAGGGGACATGGAAAACACAATTTCGATTTCGGATTTCGAATTGCGGATTTCATGACAATCTTAAAATGGCAACTCCGTTTCGGATACCTGCTTGCTCAAAAGGAGAGGCTACGGCGCTACCTTGATTTCCAGAGTTTCGTTGCGCTCTTTCTGCTCTTCGTAAACCGCGGTGAATCTCATGCCCACCTTGAGATGAGACCGGTCCGGGATGCCTTCGATATCGGTCGCATTTGAAATCCTGAGAGAAAGCTGCTGTCCGCTCTCGGAAGTAACCGTGAGATAGCGTCCCTCTTCGGCAATCTTCGCGATCGTCCCACGGAGGCGCTTCTCAACGACCGGCGTTATTTCGGGTCCTTCGCCCCTCAGCTCCCGGTAAATGGTCGCTGCCATCACCGAGAGATGGGCCTCGCGGTCCCATCTTTTGTATTCGTTCATGTGAAAATCTTTTCTTATCGAGGCAAGCGACATTCCCTTTTCCATCATGGCCCGCACTCTCTGGCGCGCGAGAAGGAGATAATCCACCATCGCCTGCAGATCCGTTACGTTGCCTACCGGACCATGCGGCTGGACCACCAATTTGGGCTCCTCCTTATATCCGCGAGTAGGGGAAGACCAATCGTAGCAAAGGAACGTCTACTGTCAATAATTTTCAGGCTGCGGCAGTGGTTTTATTTGAGAAGGAAACAGAGCCAGGATCTCGTTATCAGGCCGTAAAGGCCTGCTTCACTGGGTTTTTCTTCTCTCTTTGATCCTCTGATTCAAGGATTCTATGACTCCCGCGTCAACCGCGGCGATCACGTCCACGGCCGCGTCCAATTCTTCTTCGGTCATGCCTGCTTTCCTTGCGTCCGCAAGGCGCCGGTCCGTTCAGGGGTCGCAATTGCGCGTCATGGCGACGGCGAGCCCGATCAGCATTTTTTCTCGCTCGCTAAGACAGGTTACGGCATGGGCCTCTCGGTAAAAGGTGCGAAAGTCAGCTCTCTTCAAAGTGGTCAACTCCTTCCCCGGAGTTCGCTCCGAGTTTACCCCGGCTTTTCTCCGCAGATCAGCGCGTAGGGAAAACTCCCGAAGACGCGAACCGTTTGCCCTTTTTTCTCCCACCGAAGGTAATTTTGCCCGAAGCGCTCTGCCAGCTCCGGAGGTCCATCCGCCAACCCCTCCGCCGCTTCCAGCCAGTGCCGGCCTGTCGGTATCCCCTCCATTCCTTCCTGATCGAAGGCAAAGGTGGGGAGATCGAATCGCGCAATCCGAAAGCCGGCTTCACTCAGAAGATCCCTGATGCTCGTTCCCGTTTGAAAACGAAAATTCTCTCCGTGGGTGCGGCGGAACACCTGGTTCACTCGCTCATTGAGCGCCTCGTCGACGGTATCCCGCGCCTCTTTTAAAATCGGATCCACGACCGCGAAAATACCGCCGAGTTTGAGCACACGAAGGATCTCTTTCGCGACCAGCAAAGGCGCACCGAAATGGTGCAGGCTGAAGCAGACGAAAGCCCGGTCGAAGACATCGCTCTTAAAAGGGATTTGCTCCGCGTTTCCCGCGGCCTGGAAATAACTGCGGATCGGCTCTGTTTGTTCCTGGCCGACACGCAGCATGGCCAGTGCCTCATCGAGGCCCACGATTCTGCCGCTTTCAAGATGGCGGCTGACCGGATGGGCAAAACGACCGGTGCCGGTCGCCAGGTCTAAGACGCATTCAGCCCCGCTTAAATTCAGAGCCTCCACCAATTTTTCTCCGAGCTGGACCCGGATTTCCGATTTGGCGGCCCTTTGATCGAACTCGACCGCGTGTTGGTGATCGTGGAACCGGCTTTTGTGATGATCGTGCTTCATTTTTCCGCCATCCTTTCTATCAACCGCCACTGTTCCTCAGTGACAAGCATGACCGAAAGCCGCGGAAGGCGCACAAGATCGAACTTGGCGAGCTTCGGATCGGCTTTGATCTCGGCCAGCGTCACAGGTCGCGAGAGACGCCTGAGCGGCTTGATATCCACGACCAGGAGTTTTGGATCTTTTTTTTCCGGGTCGGGATAAGCGTCGCTCAACGCCTCGGCGATGCCAACCGCCGCCTTCTCTTCACCGGTATGATAAATGAGAATCTGGTCCCCCTTTTTAATCCCGCCAAGATGCTTCAACGCCAGATTGTTTTTGACTCCATCCCACACCGTGCGCTTGTCTTTCTCTAACTGGGGGTATGAATAAGCCGTGGGCTCGGTCTTGAAAAGCCATCGGTTTGCCATTGTCATTCTCCTGCTGCGAGAGTAAACGAGATGTGAACGATTGGCCATGATATCATCCCGCCCCATGTTTTAAAGGGCTGAAGGGGGCGAGCGGCTTCGTTCTCGCTCAGCTCTTGCTGGTCAGCCCTGTAGCGCCGGGAGGTCCTTTTTTTTGGTGAGAAGACTTTTGGAGTAATAAAGAGGATCGGAGTCTTTTTCAGACCCTGCCAGCACCCGCGCTGTGCCGGATTTTGGTTTTTAGCCTCCGCCGCTTAACCTTTGCCGAATTGAGTAGCAAGCGGTAGATCCAGACTGAAGGCTAGGGCCGTGTCCGCCTCTCTCATCGCTTCTCGGGGTAAGGCGCCAAGGCGCTTAAGGATCGCGCGCCTGGGCAGCGTTATCAGCGTCTCCATTTTGACGACTGACGGCCTCTGCAAGCCGGCTGCTTTGGCAGCGACTGAAGGGCAAGGGATCGGATAATGCATCGGGTATCTTTTCTCAGGCATCGAAGAGGATATGAGGGCGACGATCACCGTACTCCCGAAACGATTTCCCGTATCGTTCTGAATAACGAGGGCTGGCCGAGTTTTAGCCTTTTTAAAATCTGTGACATACGGGAATGGTACCAGGACCACATCGCCGCGCCCGACCTGGAAAACAGGGTCCATCTATTTTTCCAGCTCCTCCAAAACCGGCAAATAGGCCTCCGCGTCTTTCAGGTCCTCACGGGCCATCTTCTGGTAACCCTCTTTTGCCAAAAGCGCCAGCCGATTTTTCTCCCACAGCCGAAGCGCCTCTTCAATAAGCCGGCTCTTTGAGACCTTCGCCTTTTCCGCATGTTGGCTGATCGCCTGGTAGAGATTTGGATCCACGGTCACACTCAATTTGGCTCGATTTCCTCGCGCCATTTCTCCTCCTTTTTATCTGATAAATTATACTCCAATGTACACTACTGCCGTTACCCATTGCAAGTAGCCGGAAATCGTTTATGGCGTTCTAAGGGGTGGAAGTCACGTCAAACGTTACCCCGAATGGTTGTAACTCGAAGTGGGCGCGGTTTGGTTAGCGAAAATGAAGCGCGGGCAGCGAAATCAAAATTACAATTGATTCTTCACCGGTATTACTTGATGACACGCTGCGCGCGCAGCTCACCCAACTCCGCCGGGGTCAAGCCCAAAATTTCGCCCAGCACCTCATCCGTGTGCTGGCCGATCGCAGGCGCATCGTCGCGAATACTGGAGGGCGTCTCCGACAGGTGGATCCAGGGGGCCAGCACCACGGTAGGTCCCGCCGTCGGGTGATCGCGCGTAACAAACGCTTGCCGCGCTTTGATGTGAGGATCCTCGAGCACTTCGCCAATCGAGAGGACTGGCGCCCCGAAATAGCCCAGATCGCGCAAGCCCTCCCATATCTTCTGCCGGGCTTTTCCTCGCGCCCAGCTCCTGACCATCTGCTCGAGCTCTCCCCGGCGCTGCCGGCGCGCCGCGGCGGTCGCAAAGCGGGAATCTTCGAGGAGATCGTCCCGGCCAATTAGATGCGCGAGCTTTGGCCAGACGGAATCGCTGATCTCGGGCACCCGAAGCGTGAAATAGCCGTCCGCCACCTGCATCGGCTGGCCGCCAACCTTATTCCCTGTGAAATACTCGTGGAACGAGCTTACCATGAACGCGAGAACCGCTTCTTGCATCGAAATCTCGATCTTCTGCCCCGCGCCGGTGCGCTCGCGTGCGTGGAGAGCGGCAAGGATCGCGACGGCCAGGCTGACGCCGGCGGCTTCGTCACCAATGCCCAGCGTTCTCGTCCCCGGCGCGCCACTGTCCTTCCACGCGGTGTCGGTCCAACCGGCTATGCTGTTGTTGGTGGTTGCGGTATTGCCGTAGTTTGCGTAAGGTCCCCACTCGCCGTAACCCCGCGAGCAGGCGTAGATCAGCCGCTGATTGAGACTTTTGACCGATTCATAATCCAATCCGAACCGTTCCATGGTCCCTTTCTGGTAGTTCTCGACCAGCACGTCGGCGCGGGCGATGAGCTGGCGCGCGAGAGCCACTCCCCGTTCGGTCTTTAGATCGAGGACGATGCTCTTCTTGTTGACGTTTATCCACAAGAACTCGTACGCGTCTTTGGTAGCGTCACGCGGCATCCATATGCGGCGAAAGTTGTCGCCGTCGGGCGGCTCGATCTTGATGATCTCCGCCCCCAGGTGCCCGAGCAACATCGTGCAGAAGGGTCCGGCGAGCGCGTGGGTAAAGTCGATCACGCGCACGTCTTCGAGAGCCCCAGGCATCAGTACCTCCTTTTTTCAGCGCAAAGTATCCTCCGTAAAGCCGAGATAAAAAATTGACGTTACAGAGGGCGAAATTTCGGTAGAGTCACCTCCGGTGTGACATCTTCGAAGACCACCCGCACGGGCATTCCAACCCGCACGTCCTCCCATGGACATTCGATCACGTTGCTAATCAGCGTTACCCGGTTATCGCTCCCGTCGATGGTGATGTGACCGACTATATAAGGTACGTCGTCTTGAAAAGCGGGAACTGACACATAGTGCACCACCACGAAAGAGCAGACGGTCCCCGTCCCCCCGAGCTTTGCCCACTCAAATTCCCACGAATAGCAATGCGGACAGAAGGCTTGGGGCGGCCAGCGGAATTTACCGCAACTCTGGCAGCGCTGTGCCCGCAGCTCGCGCGCTCTACACCCGTCCCAAAATTGCTGGGAGTCAATGTCCGGCATCGGTAACGGTTTAGCATACGCTGCCATTGTCAGGCCCTCCTCAGGAGCATGGCGCTCCCGCCGGTCTCACCGCATACCAGCGCGATCTGGGGGTTGCGCACCTGGCGGCAGGTGGAGCGATCATAGGTATGAGGACCTTCACACAGGTCGTCGACGACGCCTTCGGGACGCAACTGCTGAACCGCCTCGATGAAGTGGTTAAGTCCATGAAGGTGCGCCTCAGACAGTAACCCGCCGTGGGTATTCACCGGCAGATCGCCATCGAGATGATTGTGGCCGGCCGTTACCCACCTCCCGATCTCTCCCTTCTTTACCAGACCGAAATCTTCGATGTGGGTCATGCACATGAACGTGAACGGATCGTAGATCTCAGCAATGCTCACATCCCGCGGTGTGATGCCCGCGCCTTCATAGAGAAGCGGAGCCGAGTTGACCCCATTGGTCTCCCAGAGGCCCGCCGTCCGGCCCATACCCCCGATGCCCGACATGATATGGACGGGCGCATGCTTCAGATCGCGCGCCCGTTCCGCCGAGGTGATCACCAGAGCTACACCCCCGTCCGTTTCCTGGCAGCAGTCGAGCAATCGGAAAGGGTAGATGACCAAGCGGGAGTTCTGGTGATCGTCAATGGTGATCGGCTTCCGCATCATGGCCTTCTTGTTAAGAACAGCGTGACTGCGCTGGGTCACAGCGAGATGGGCAAAGTCCAGTGATGTCGTGCCGTATCGTGCCATATGCGCGGTGGCGTAGGGGCCGAAAGAGGCGGCGGCATGGTGCACTCCGAAAGGGGCGGTAAACTGACCGGAGCCCTTCACCTCGTGGGCTCGCTCTGCCCGGAGCGCGCGTCCCTCGCTATAACGGTTATGCGCCTTGAAAACCAGCACGTTCTTGCAGACGCCCGCGTGAACGAGCATGGCGCCGGAAAGCACCGCGCCGCAGTTCCACATACCCCCGCCGTCGCTATAGAGCTCGAAATTGCACTTCTTGAGGCCGAGCGCGAGAACCAGATCCCGCACGATTTGGTTTTCCAGGCGTCTGTAAAAGAACGAAACTACCCCATCAATGTCCTGGACCTGCAATCCCGCATCCGCGATGGCCTTGAGGCTTGCCTCAGCCGCGAGGCTCAAAGTCGTAACTCCGGATTTACGCGTGAAAGCGGTCCATCCAATCCCCACGATTGCGGTTTTATCCTTAATGGCTTGCTCCGGCACGTTCACCTCCCAATTTTATGCCAGTCCGGTTGAACCTCTGCTTAACTGGTCTCATCTGGAGAAGATCTCTGCCAGTAGCTTCGAGTCTTCGTCGAACTTTTCGGCCCATGCAGGATCTACAGGAACGATCTGCGCGCCTTTAAGCTTCATAGTCTCTTCCTGAAAAAGATCGGATCTTGCGACTAACCTTCCTGCGCTTTGATACAGTTGCTGCCCCTCTTTGGAGAGCGCGAAATCGATAAAAAGTCTTGCCGCATTGGGATGCGGTGCTTGAGCAGTCAGGCCGATGCCGACCATTAGGCCGGGCACGCGTCCCGGCGCAATCCAATCTATGGGAGCTCCTCTTTGTTTGAGCCTGTTCACGGACACCGCGTTACCATTGATCTGCAGTAATGCTTCTCCAGCAGCAACCAACTGCGCTATGAGACTCTGCCCTACCCGCAGCATCGGGTTCTGCCTCGACAGGTCCCGCATGTACTTTAAACCTTTTTCCCGTCCCAAGATTTCAAGCATGGCTGTGAACCAATCTATCTTGTCCTGTTCCAGCGCCATTTTGTTCTTCCAGACCGGATTGAGCAGATCTTCGTAACGCTTCGGTATGGATTGAGGGGAAACGAGTTTCGTGTTGTACGCCACAACATACGGATTGTAATACGTAGCGGTCCAATATCTTTCTTCCTTAAAATTCCGCGGGTAAAAGCGATCCTCCGTGGAGGAGTATTCACCCATAATCCCCCTTTTTTTTAACGAATGCAGATAAAACGCCGGTGTCTGAATGACGTCCACAAGGTATTTCTTTCCGCTCGTCTCTGTAAGCACTTTGGTCATAATCCGTTCAGCATCGGCGCGGCCTATCTTTACGTCAAGGAACGGATACTTGGCTTTGAAGTGACGGCTCATGGTGTTAGCCTCTTCCACATTGATCGTGGTGTATAATACCAATTCACGGTCTTTTTTTGCCGCTTCAATGAGGTCTTCTCTGGCTGCTGAGCTGGACGGCCGAGGAAAGCCAAAAGCAACGAACGCGGCGATCAATAAAATAAAACGAAAAGGTTCGATCGCACCATGCTCGCCTATTTTTCGGTGGAGCATTTTCGTACCTCCTCAATTGGCTCAACAATAAGTAGGATGCGCCATCTATCGACCAAGTTCCATTAAAAAAACGCCCGGGACAATCCCTGCTGATTTTTCATCGGCAGGCTTCGATTACAGATCCGGCGGAATCTATCCGATACGATGTGTCAGGTCAACTGAGACCTCCTTCACGAGAGCCGGGACGCCGAGCGAATTAGATCCTGGTTTCGATCCGCCCGGTAAGAACGATCTCACTCGGGGTGACCGTTGCGCGATAGGGCAGCGCCTCCACACCGGCCTTGATCGCTCTGCGCAGCCAGCGGCCGTACTCCGGGTCGATTTCGTCGGCAGGCCGGAAAAAATAGCAATCTTCCCGCTGGACAACAAAGATGACAGCGGCGCGATGACCTCTGCGCCGAAGCCGAATCAGTTCTTTTAAATGCTTAGTGCCGCGCTCGCTGACGGCGTCAGGGAACGCGGCGGCGCCAGCAACGGCGAGAGTGACGTTTTTGACCTCGACGAAACAGAAGCCGTTGCCTTCGAGGCAGAGATCGAGACGGATACCTTGGCGGGTGCAGACCTCGCGGCGAAGGAGATCATAACCCTGAAGCTCACGGATGATTCCCGACTCTATCGCTTCGACCACCAAACGATTGGGATGGAGCGTATTGATGCCCACCCAGCCTCCGTTCACCCGAACGATTTCCCATGTGTACGGGAGGCGCCGGCCAATTCTTGCGCAGCGCGACAGATAGACCGCGCTTCCCGGCTCCTTGCAGCCCATCATGCTGCCGGTGTTCGTACAGTGCGCGGTTACAATCTCGCCGTTAAGCAGGCGCACATCCGCGAGAAATCTTTTGTAACGCTGGATCAGTGTGCCCCGGATCAGCCGTGATGGAAAACGCATCCCGCTAAATCAGCCGAGAGAGAGACGGTTCACGGCGCCGGGCGGCTGAGCGGTCTTTTACGACGAGGGCCTTTACCGCCATGGCAAGGCCGTCGAGAGTCAGGGGATACATCTTGAACAGCTTCCCGATCGCCTGCACCGTCGGGTGGTGCCATGCCTCCGGGTTATCCGGATTCAGCCAGACGCTATGGGTGAAATGGGTGGCGAACCGGTTCAGCCAGACAATTCCGGGCGTTTCATTGACCTCGTAGTAGTTCACGGCGCCGTGCCGCTCCGTGAGTTCCCACGGGCCCATCCGGGCGTCGCCGACGAGGATAACTTTGTACTCGCGCCCAAGGGTGCGGAGCAGATGATCGGTGCCGACGACGGTGTTTAACTCAACGTTTTCGTAAAGGTTATCGTAGATGCAGTTGTGGAAGTAGTAAAACTTGAAGTCCTTGAAGTGGGAGCTGCTGTTCGCCGCGCTGAAGAGCTGGCTGCAAAGCATCGCGAAAGGCTCCATGGAGCCGCCGACGTCCATCAACAGCAGGAGTTTCACGCTGTTCTTCCGGCGGTGCCGCCAGACAAACTCAATATCACCGGCGTTTTTCGCCGTGGCGTCAATCGTATAATCGAGATCCAGTTCATCATCCGGCCCGGAGCGGGTCAATTCGCGAAGCCCTTTCAGCGCGATGCTGATTTGGCGCACATCGAGAACGAGGTCGCTGCGGTAGTTCATAAACTTCCGCTGCGCCGCCACCTTCACGGCGCTCCGATGCCGTGACTCGCCGCCGATCCTGATGCCGGTGGGATGATAGCCGGAATGGCCGAAGGGCGAGGTGCCGCCGCGCCCGATCCAGTGGCCTCCGCCGTCATGCTGGCTGGTTTGCTCTCTTAGCCGCTCTTCGAGCTTCTTCATCAGCTCTTCGAGATTGAGTTTCTGAAGTTTGGCGAACTCCTCTTCATTCAACACGCGCGGGTCGAGCGGGTTGTTCTTAAGCCAGTCGAGGACTTGTTCCACTATTTCAGCGGGTGTCTCGATGCCTTTGAAGTACTCCTGGAAGGCGACGTCATATTGATCGTAGTGGTTTACGCTTTTGACGAGGATGGCGCGCGCCAGAAAATAAAACTCATCCAGGTTGGTGATATAGCCGCGTGACAGCGCGTCGATGAAAGTCATCCACTCGGTCAGCGAGACCGGGATCTTCCGCCTTTTCAGGAGGTAAAAGAAGTCGGTAAACATGCTACCATTTCCCGCCGGCGAATCCGCGGCCGGCCGTGCGGGATCTGGCCAAAAAATGCTCCACGTCGTTTTCTTTCTTGAGAAGGGTCCCAACGTAAGGGACGCCGCGCGACAGCTCCTCATTCGTCACCCCGCCGGCAATGAGCGCGCGAATCCAGTCGAGGAGCTCGCTGGTCGAAGGTTTCTTTCGCAGCTCGTCAAGCTCGCGGATGGCGTAGAAGGTCTTGCGCGCCTCTTTCAACAGAGTCTGCTTGATCTCCGGGAAATGAACGCGCACAATCTCCTCCATCATTTCGGGAGTCGGGAACTCGATAAAATGAAAGATGCAGCGGCGGAGGAAAGCGTCGGGCAACTCTTTTTCCGCGTTGCTGGTGATAATGGTAATCGGCCGATACAGCGCCTTAACCGTCTCATTGGTTTCCGGGATGTAGAAGCTCATTTCGTCGAGCTCGTTCAGCAGGTCGTTCGGGAACTCAACGTCCGCCTTGTCGACCTCATCGATGAGCAGCACAACCTTTTCCGGGCTCGCGAAAGCCTGCCCGAGCTTGCCCAGCTTGATATAATGCCGGATCTCAGAGACATCACGGTCGCCGAAACGGCTGTCGTTCAGGCGCTGAACCGTATCATAGACGTAAAGGCCATCCTGAGCTTTGGTGGTCGACTTAATGTTCCAGACGATCAGTCGCTTGCCCAGTCCCTGTGCGATGCTGTGCGCCAGCAGGGTTTTGCCGGTTCCCGGCTCCCCCCTGATGAGGAGCGGCCGGCCGAGGGCAATGGCGACATTGACGGCGTTGCGCAAAGGTTCGGAAGTGACGTAATCAGCCGAGCCTTTGAATTGGTCAAAACCATTGTTATTCAAAGCAAACCTCCGGGTGCGTGGATGTGCGAGCTAGTGTATGTAAATGGGTGGCCGATTTCAACGAAGGGGATAGCCTGTTGAAGAACTCCACGTTGATCCTTAGAGAGCTCAGGGCGAACGGAACAGTCTAAATAACACAACCAAATGTCCGTTCATGCTGAGCCCTTCGACCTTACTCGGGACAGGCCTATCGAAGCTGCAGCCAGTTTTTGAAGAGACTGAGGGAGGATTGACATGGTTGAACGGTATCGGGTAGGCTTGGACGGAAGCCAAGGAGAAAGGCAAAAGGAAATAATGCCTTCGTTCAGTCTTTTGCCTTTTTAGTTTTAAGTTTTTCTCTGCCTTTCGAAAGCTTTTTTGGCGATGAAGTATAACGCGTGGTTTCAGTGCATCAGGGGCTGCCCGGGCCAGTTCAGTCTCCTCGAGGTTATCTACCGCTGCCCGTCGTGCGGCGACCTGCTCGAGGTCCGCCACGATATGGATGCCCTAAAAACAAGGGCGCCGGCGGCGTGGATTAAGCTGTTCGATGATCGCTGCCGCCAGAACGTCTACCCTTACGGTTCAGGCGTGTGGGCGAAGAAGGAATGGGTCGTGCCTTTTATCGATAACGAGAACATCGTCTCCACCTTCGAAGGCAACACCAATCTCTTTTGGGCCGATCGCTACGGCAAGCAGCTCCACATCGAGGATCTCTGGGTAAAGCAATGCGGAAACTCGCACACCGGCTCTTTCAAGGACCTCGGTATGACGGTCCTGGTCTCGGTCGTCAAGCAGATGAGAGCCGCCGGCGAGCCCATCGAGGCCGTCGCCTGCGCCTCGACCGGCGACACTTCGGCGGCCCTCGCAGCCTACGGCGCGGCGGCGGGCATCCCGACTGTGGTATTCCTGCCGCGCAACAAGGTCTCTCCCGCACAACTCGTCCAGCCGCTCGCGAACGGCGCATTGGTTCTCTCCCTGGACACCGACTTCGACGGCTGCATGGCCGCCGTCCAAGAGATCACAAAGCGTAAGCACATTTACCTGGCGAATTCGATGAACAGCCTGCGGATCGAAGGTCAAAAAACCGTCGCAATCGAGATCGTGCAGCAATTCGAATGGGAGGTGCCGGACTGGGTCGTCTTGCCCGGCGGCAATCTCGGCAACGTAAGCGCGCTCGGCAACGGTTTTCTGATGATGCGCGAGCTCGGTTTGATATCGAAGCTGCCGCGCATCTGCGTCGCGCAATCCGAGAACGCAAACCCGTTCTACCGCGCGTACTTGAAGAATTTCGAGCATTTCGAGCCGGTCACGGCACGGGAAACGCTCGCAAGCGCGATTCAGATCGGTAATCCCGTGAGCATTCGAAAAGCCATCGCGACCTTGCAACGTTTCAACGGCGTTGTCGAGCAGGCTTCGGAGGCGGAGCTCAGCGAAGAAACCGCCCGGGCCGACCGCACGGGGATGTTCAATTGCCCGCACACGGGCGTCGCGCTGGCCGCGCTCCGTAAACTGGTCAAGCGAAAGGTGATCCGGTCCCACGAACGGGTTGTAGTCATCTCGACGGCGAACGGCCTCAAATTCGCCGAGCAGAAGATCGCCTACCACTCGGGTATGCTGCCCGGAATCCACGCGACGCAACAAAACCGTCCTGTGGAGTTGAGTGCGGAGACGAGGCAGATCGCTGATGCGATCTCACGCCACGTCGAGCGCATGCGGCTCCTAGACCAGTAATGGATGCCGGCCAGACCAAGAACCACGACGAGACGCCGGGGCCAGCGAGCCCCGGCGGTACTCCGTCCGAGGGAAACGCCACAGAAACTGTGGACCAAGGCGAGCGGTCCGGCCGCGCCGATCCACCCATACAAGCCGGGAGCGGAGCCGTCTCATCGCCTGCCGCTCAGAAGGGCGCGCGCGGCTTCAGCACGCTCGCCGTCCATGCCGGTGAGCCACGCCCGAAGTTCGGCAATGCGCTCGCTACACCGGTTTTGCAAACGGCGACGTACACGTTTGCCGGCACACGGGAGCTGCGCGACCACTTTGAGCGACGGATCGAGCGTGAGGAGTATGGGCGCTACGGAAACCCGACTCAGCGGATCGCCGAGCAGAAGCTGGCGGCGCTGGAAGGTGCCGGGGATTGCCTGCTCTTCGCCAGCGGCATGGCCGCAATCACGACGACGCTGTTCGCCGTGCTTTCACACGGCTCGCATGTTGTCGTGACGGATGACTCTTACCGGCGAACGCGGCAATTTCTCACGCAAGTGCTTCACCGTTACGGTATCGAAGTATCGGTGGCGCCGGCGGGCGACTACGAAGCGATTGAGGAGGCGATCCGCCCCACCACGCGTGTGCTAATCAGCGAATCGCCGACCAACCCCTATAACTACATCGTCGACCTCGAATGCTTCGCCGAAATCGGCCGGCGCCACCGCGTGAAAACGATCATCGATGCCACTTTCGCCACGCCCTTTAACCAACGGCCACTGGAGTTCGGCATTGATCTCGTCCTGCACTCCGCCACGAAATACCTCGGCGGGCACAATGATCTTCTCGCCGGCGCGGTTCTCGGGTCCGCCGAACTCGTGGATGGGATTCGATCCCTGCAGGCCGTAACCGGGGCTGTCATTGACCCGTTCGCCGCCTATCTCCTTGTCCGCGGTCTAAAAACATTCGCGCTTCGAATCGCGCGGCAGAACGCCAACGCTCAGGCGCTCGCCGAGTTTCTGGCGCTCCACCCGCGGGTTACCGCCGTGCACTATGCCGGCCTGCCGACTCACCCGCAACACGAGGTGGCGCGGCGCCAGATGCGGGGATTCGGCGGCGTCGTGTCTTTTGAGGTGGCCGGTGACCTCGAGGCGGCCTCCCGCGTCGTGGACGCCTGCCGCATTCCCCAGATCGCACCCTCGCTAGGGGGCGTCGAGAGCCTGATCGAGCAGCCTGCGCTGATGAGTTTCTACGAGCTCACGACCGAGGAGCGCCTCCAGGTTGGAATCAAGGATAACTTGATCCGTTACTCGGTTGGCATCGAAGATGCGGAGGACCTCATCGCAGATCTGGCTGCCGCCCTCGAATGCGCGTGAATCAGACGGCAGCCGGGATGGAGTTTGGCGAGGAGAAATAACCATGTGGTACATCGTCCTTTCACGGTCGCTGCCGGGGCAGGAAGAAAGCAAACAGCAGAACTATGAAGAGCACCGACAGTGGTTGGACGAGCAGCACCGTGCGGGAAGGCTGCTCTTTTCAGGACCCACTTCGGATCGCTCGTATGGAATCTACATCATGCTCGCTTCGAGCAAGAGCGAAGCCGAGCGCATCGCTGCGCAAGACCCGCACCACGTGAGAGGCATCCGAAGCATGGAAGTTCTCGAGTGGAATGCGCACCGCGCCTTTCGTTTGGACGGCCCGACGATTGCCGATGTGGAGCGGATGGCACGGGGCAAATGACAGAGAGACCCGAAAACGAGGATTGAAGACCCGCTGCAGTCAGCCGGCTCAGAGGAGGCCGATAATATTCCCCTGTTTATCTACATCCATCCTGGTTGCCTGCGGAGTCTTGGAGAGTCCCGGCATGAGCATCATATTGCCGGCGATGATGACGATGAAGCCCGCGCCTGCCGCCAGGTGAGCATCGGTAATCGTCAGGGTCCAGCCCGTCGGAGCCCCCAGCAAGTTTGGTTCATCGGTAAGCGAGGACTGGGTTTTTGCGATGCACACCGGAAGCGAGTGGAATGGACTGAATTTCTGAAGCTTCTTTCTGGCTGAAGACTCATAGTAAACGGAGCCGGCGCCGTAGATCTCCTTTGCAACCAGCTCAACCTTCTCCTCTATTCCGAGAGCGCCCGAATAAAGCGGTCGAATTTGTTCCAGAGAGGCGCTTTCCGCCGCCGCCACTACCTTCTCAGCCAGTTCGATTGCTCCCGCCCCGCCCTTTTGAAAAACATCCACTACGGTGCATTCGACTCCAATGTTTTTTCCCAGGCGCCGGATCTGATCCATCTCCTGATCAGTATCTTGAGGAAAGCGATTGATGGCCATGACCACGGGGACTCCGAATTTTCTCAGATTCTCAATATGTTTGGCCAGATTAGCCAGCCCGGCATGCCGTTGCCCCGAGGTTTGGGAAAAGCCGGACTGGGCCTGCACGCCCCGGCAAGTGGCAACCAGCACCGCCACCGAAGGCTTGAGACCGGATGAGGGCATAACGATATCAAAGTATTTCTCGGCGCCGAGATCGGCGCCGAAGCCGGCTTCGTTGACTACATAATCCGCATACCGAAGGGCGACTTTCTGCGCGAGAACACTGCTCGTCCCGTGCGCGATATTGGCGAAAGGACCGGCGTGGACGAGCGCCGGTGTGTGCTCGGAGGTCTGAACCAGATTCGGCATAATGGCTTCGTGGAGCAGGACCATCAACGCGCCCGTGGCTTTCAGATCTCCGGCGTGAACGATCCTTCCATCCAGATCAAAGCCGATGGCGATTTGGCTCAGCCGGCGCCGGCAATCTTCGCGGGAATCGGTGAGCGCGAGAATAGCCATGATTTCCGATGCCGCCGTTATCACAAAGCCGGATTCCCTTGGCACACCATTGGCTTTACCACCGAGGCCCACAATAATGTGGCGAAGCGCCCTATCGTTCATGTCGATCGCCCGGGGCCAAAAAATATTGTCGACGTCGATCTTCAGATCATTTCCATGATGGAGATGTGCATCGATCATGGCGGCCAGCAGGTTGTGAGCCGAGGAAACGGCGTGGAAATCACCGTTGAAGTGAAGATTGATTCTCTCACTCGGCAAGACCTGAGCTCTTCCCCCACCCGTGGCCCCGCCTTTGACGCCAAAGACCGGGCCCAAGGACGGCTCGCGCAATGTGACACATGATCGTTTCCCGTGTCGCTCCAAAGCCTGCGCAAGCCCGATGGAAACAACCGTCTTCCCTTCGCCATGCGTGGTGGGAGTCATGGCGGTAACCAGAATCAGTTTTCCGGTTCCCTCTGTTGGGGCGCTTTCAATTAACTCCAGCCTGAGCTTTGCGGTGTGGGGGCCGTAATAATCCAGAAAGGGTTCGGGGATGCCGAGCTTAGCGGCAATTTCCCCTATAGGCATGATACTTTGGGTAAGATCGCTCACGAGCCCTCTGTCACAGAAATGCCGGCTTAAACCGATTTCTTCCGCATCGCGAAGGCAAGCCGATCAGGTCATCGGAATCATAATGTGAGTCCGGTACGGAAGACGATCAGTCAAACGCTGGTACCAGGCTTCCAGGTGGCCTGGATTGGAGCGTTCGATCGGCAGGTTAAACCAGCGGTAAGCCCATACGCCCACCGGGATATCCCCGATCGTAAAGAGATCGCCCGCGAGATACGGGCTTTTGGCAAGTTGGCCATCCACAATCCTCCAGGCGTTCCTGGCCTGGTTTAGGGCGGCTTCAATGGCCGTGGGATTCTGCTTCTCTTTCGGAGTTCGGATTATGCCTCGGAAAAGAGACGACATGCATGGTCCGAGGGTGGTGAGCTGCCAGTCCATCCAGCGGTTGGCGTCAGCCCGGGCTTCAGCCGTAGCCGGAAGCAATCTCCCGCTGCCATACTTATCCACCAGATAACGTACGATGCTGTTGGACTCCCACAAAACAAAACTCCCATCTTCGATGGTCGGGACCAGGCCGTTGGGATTGAGATCTAGGTAAGGCTTCTCTTTGTTACGACCAAAGGAGCCGCCGATATCAATCCGCTCGTAAGCGATGCTCAACTCATCGCAGCACCAGAGGACCTTCTGCACATTGGAGGAGTCTTTCCGCCCCCAGATTTTGATCTTTGCTGTACCTGACACAAAGCCTCCTTTCAGCCGCTAATGCTTATCATCCTTTGGGGTGAAAGTGTAGACCAACCGTTCATCAGGCCACGGTAAATTTGTTCTCTTTTTTTCATTTCAACCATCGCGAGGGGGCGCAGGAGTTTTTTGTCATGCGCAAGTAGTCGAAGACCAGGCGTATGTTTTTGTTCAGTTTGCGCATTTTCTGGGCGAC
>JACQUW010000326.1 GCA_016210115.1 Deltaproteobacteria bacterium
GAGTCATCAAGTGAACAGTGAATAGTGAATAGTAAATGGCACATAGGAAGAAGCAGCCAAAAGAGCAGGAGCGAAACCAATGATTAGAAGCATCATTGTCTCTATTCCACCCAACGTGCTGGCGCGAGCGGACCGGGTAATCAAGTGAAAGCGAGCAAAGAGTGGGCAGAGGGCAAAGGGCAGAAAAAACTCTGGAGAAGATTCATGAGAAAAACAATCATTGGCTTCGCGCTTGGCGCCATGCTCTTTGCACTTTGCGTGTCCGCCCACGCGCAGCAGCCGGGGAAGACGCCACGGATAGGTTATTTACAGATCGGCTCTGGACTCGGGCCGGGATCTGAAGCATTCCTCCAAGGCCTGCGCGATCTCGGCTATGTCGAGGGGAGCAACGTCATCATAGAGTACCGGGGAGATCCCCAAAGAAGGGAAGATCGACTCCCGGAGCTGGCCGCTGATCTGGTCCGTCTCAAAGTGGACGTGATCGTTGCACTGGACCCACCAGCGGCGCGTGCTGCAAGGAACGCAACTAAGACGATCCCCATCGTCATCAGGAGCACGGCAGACCCTGTTCGGGCAGGATTCGTATCCAGCCTTGCACGGCCGGGCGGAAACATCACGGGGATGACCTCGATCTCCACGGAGTTATATGGCAAGCGTTTGGAGTTGCTCAAAGAGATTATGCTACGACTCTCCCGCGTCGCCGTTATGCGGAATCCGGATCGTGGGGAGGGCGCACACAACTTCAGGGAGATGCAGAATGTAGCCCGAGCGTTGGACCTGCAGCTTCAATCCCTGGAGGTCCGAGATCCAAACGATTTCGAAAATGCATTCAGAGCCGCAGGCAGGGCTCGCGCGCAAGCGCTCATTACCATAAGGACTCCCCTCATCGTTAATCAGCGAAAACAGATTGCCGACTTGGCGGTAAAGAGCCGGTTGCCAGCGATCTATGATGATCGCGCATTTGTAGAATCTGGCGGCCTGATGTCTTACGGTACGGACTTGGCTGATTTGCACCGGCGTGCCGCCATCTACGTAGACAAAATCCTCAAAGGCGCCAAGCCCGCCGACCTTCCGGTAGAGCAGCCGACGAAATTCGAACTGGTGATCAACCTCAAAACCGCTAAGCAAATTGGACTGACGATCCCGCCAAATGTGCTGGCAAGAGCGGATAAGGTCATTAAATAGCAGGGAGCAAGGAGCATGGAGCAGGGGGAAAGAAACAGAATTCAGAGGTCGGAAATCGGAGGTCAATCTGGCACATGGCGAATGGCGTATGGCAGTAATGGATTCAACTCAGAGGTCAGAGGTCAGCAAAAGCACTCCGCGTAGGATATCTGATTTGGGATTTCGGAATGCGGATCCTTCGACTTTTCTCAGGACAGGTTTTGCGTTGAGGAGAAGAACAATGGAACAATGGAAGGAATTTGGCCACTCTTGCGGCATTCGGAAATCCGCAATCCCCAATCTCAAATCCGAATGCTACTGAGCCATTTGCTCTTTTCGCTTACCTCATCGGTTCTTCGAGGCGCAGCCACAAGACAAGCCGCTGAAGATTAGATTCTTACAGGTAAAATGTTGAAGACAATGACTTCAACAAAGTTTTTCGCGCCACAGGACGGCGCTTTGCTCGAGATGGTTTCTGATTTCGGATTTTCGAATGCGAATTTCGGATTGTGGATGGGGAGAAAGCGGGGCAAGAACTGTGAAACAAAATCAGAAGGAGAGTGTGATATGAAGCCCAACCAACTGTTTGTAGTCCTGTCCCTCATAGCCCTTGTCTATGCTTCTTTGGGAAGAACACAGGAGCGGGCAACCGAGAAACTCGGGAAGGTTCACTTTCCAGTCTCCTGCAGTGCTGCGGCACAGAATCAATTCGACCGCGCCGTCGCGCTCTTGCACTCGTTCTCGCTCGATGAGGCGGCCAAGGCGTTCGCGTCGGTTGCCCAGGCCGATCCCAGCTGCGCGATGGCACACTGGGGCACCGCCGTGACGTTGTTCGGCAACCCGTTCACCTGGCCCTTAAGCGGCAAAGCGCTGCCCGACGGCTGGGCCGCAGTACAAAAAGCGCAGGCGGCTCAGGCCAAGACCCAGCGCGAGCGCGACTATATTGGTGCGGTCGAGGCGTTCTACAAAGACTGGGACAAGGTAGACCACCGTACACGGGCGCTGGCCTACGTGAAGGCGATGGAAGGACTGGCGCAGCGCCATCCTGAAGATACCGAAGCGTCGGTATTCTATGCGCTGGCGCTCGATGTTACCGCCCTTCCCACCGACAAGACCTATGCCAACCAGTTGAAAGCTGCGAGAATCCTGGAAAAGGTATTCGCCGAGCAGCCCGACCATCCCGGCGTAGCGCACTACCTGATCCATAGCTACGATTTTCCACCCATTGCGGCACAGGGCCTGAGCGCTGCACGCCGGTACGCCGGCATCGCCCCTTCCGCTCCGCACGCCCTGCATATGCCGTCGCACATCTTCACCCGGCGGGGACTGTGGGAGGAATCCATCGAGACGAATCGGCGCTCCGCCGCGGCGTCAAAAAACCATTTCGACAGCCTGCACGCCATGGATTACCTGGAGTACGCCTATCTGCAGAGCTCGCGGGACCGCGAAGCCAAGCGCGTGCTGGACAAGATCAACGCCATCAAGAAAGTAGACCGGGAACATTTCGTCACCGCCTATGCCCTTGCGGCGATACCAGCACGTTACGCGCTTGAACGCGGCCGCTGGGCGGATGCGGCCGCGCTTTTACCCTACCCAGCCGAGAGGAGTTTCCCATGGGTCAAGTTTCCGCAAAGCATGACCATATTGGTTTATGCTCGCGCGCTGGGCGCCGCGCGCAGCGGCAACGCTGCCGCAGTGCGCGAGGAGATCGAAAGACTGAAAAGGCTGCGCGAGGCGATGATCGTAGCCAAGATTCCATACTGGGCACAACAGACGGATATCCAAATCAAGGTCGCGTCGGCTTGGGCGGCATTTGCGGCGGGAGACAAACAGGAAGCACTTAAGCTCATGCGAGAAGGCGCCGACATGGAGGATGCGAGCGACAAACATCCCGTGACCCCTGGCCACGTCCTGCCGGCGCGTGAGCTACTGGGCGAAATGCTCCTGGAACTCAAGCAGGCCGCATTAGCGCTGAAGGAATTCGAGGCGTCGCACAAACTCGAGCCGAACCGCTTCCGCGGCCTCTATGGCGCAGCACGGACGGCTGCGCAGTCGGGCGATATAGCTAAGGTAAAGACGTATTACGAGAAGCTTGTCGTCCTATCGAAATACGCCGATACCGAAAGGCCGGAACTTAAAGAGGCGAGAGCCTTCTTGTCAAAGAAGTGAGCCGATTGAGGCGGCGATCTTGGGTTGAAAGCCGTGAAAAAAACTACCTTCGCTAAGACAGCGAAAACAGGCCGGCCTTAGGATTCCGCGTAACGTGCTGGTGAGGGCAGCCAGGGTGATCAAATAAGACAACGCAACGGGCAAAGCGTCAAGTGCAAGGCGCAGAAGGCGAGAGGGAGTTAACAATAAAAGGACAGGAGAATAAAGCATGAGCAGAAGAGGGTTTGTTCTTATCTGGCTGCTGCTTGCTGCCTTTCTGCCTGCTGTTTCTTTAACAGGGGCGCAACAGCCCAAAAAAATCTGGCGCATCGGTTCTTTCCATGTGGGTTTGGACCACGTCCCTCCTTCGTTCCCTGCTCTTCGCGAGGCCTTAAAGGCTTTAGGATACGAGGAAGGAAAGAACATCCACCTCGACTGGCGCAATCTGCCCGATGAGGAAGCCGCGCGTCGCTCTTCTCCTATAACCACGACCTTGCCTTCGTCGGCCGAGCCGCCGCTCCTTATGTGGACAAGATCCTAAAGGGCACCAAGCCAGCGGAGCTTCCCGTGCAACAGCCAAGCAAGTTTGATTTGGTCATCAATCTCAAGACCGCCAAGCAGATCGGCCTGACGATTCCGCCGAATGTGCTGGCAAGAGCGGACAAGGTCATTAAGTGATAGAAGTCAGAGGTCAGAAGTCTGAGGTCAGCAAAAGCAGCGCTTGTGATTTCGGATTTCGGAATGCGGCTTTGGAATTTAGGAATGAGAACAAGAAGGTGAAATAATAGGTGACGTTTATGCCAAAGAAAATTTTGATCGTGGATGACGAGCCGTTCAATCTCGACCTTCTGGAGCAGGAGCTTTGTGAGCAGGACTATGAAATCGAAAGGGCTAATGACGGCGTGGAGGCGCTGGAGAAGGTCCCGACTTTCGAGCCGGACGTCATCCTTCTCGACTATATGATGCCCAAGATGAACGGGCTCGAAGTGGTCCGGCGCCTGAAACAGGAGGAAAAATACAGAGGGATCCCGGTGATTTTGCTGACTGCGAAGGCCTCTCAGGAAGACAAGATTAGAGGCCTCGATGCCGGTGCGGACGACTACGTGGTCAAGCCTTTCGACTCATTCGAGCTTCTTGCCCGGGTTCGCTCGATGCTGCGCATCAAACAGCTGCATGACTCATTGGATGAATGGAATAGGAATTTGAATGAGAAGGTAAATCAGCAGGTAACCGAGATCGAGCGGATGGGCCGCCTCAAGCGCTACCTCTCTCCGCAGATCGCCGAGGTGATCCTGAAGAGCGACGACGATGCCCTTTTTAAGACTCACCGGCGCGAGATTACCGTGGTGTTTTTGGACCTGCGCGGTTTTACCGCATTCTCCGACAGCGCCGAGCCCGAAGAGGTCATCGACCTGCTCCGAAGCTATCACGCTGAGATGGGAACCCTGATCTTCAAGTTTGAAGGAACAGTGGAACATTTTGCCGGCGATGGGGTCATGGTCTTCTTTAACGACCCGATTCCTTGCGATGACCACACGGAAAAGGCGGTCCGTATGGCTTCCGAGATGCGCGCGAGAGTCAAGGAGATCCGCGCCGGCTGGCTCAAGAAGGGTTATGAGCTCGATTTGGGGGTGGGCGTGGCGCGCGGCTATGCGACGCTCGGCAACATTGGGTTCGAAGGCCGAAGGGACTATGGGGCCGTGGGCAATGTGACTAACCTGGCCGCGCGGCTCTGTGATGAGGCAAAAGGAGGCCAGATCCTCATCTCGCAGCGGGCCCTCGCCTCGGTCGAAGCATTGGTGGAGGTTGAGCCGATCGGCGAGCTTTCTTTAAAGGGATTTCACCGGGCTGTTCCGGCGTATAACGTGCTCGCGCTGAAATCGTAAGGCTTTCGTAGCCGAACCGTCAGAGGCGCAAGAAATCGCCGTCCTTCAAAACCATCAGCCGCTGGCCTTTGATCTTCTTCAGATCCCTAATGATCTCCTCACGATAGATCGGCTTCAGATGGGTTGCCAGAAACGGAGTCGAGGGTCTTCCGAGCTTACCCGCCTCTTCGGCTAAGCTCTGAGGGGTGTGATGGCCGCTCTTGGTCGCGAGTTCCTGAAGCCGGTTAGGATAGGAGGTCTCCAGCACGACCGCGCAGAGATTCTTTTTGCGCCGGGCCAGAGACCAAATCTGTGCTGTGGGACCGGTGTCGCCGATGTGGAGCAGGGTCTTGCCTCGGTTAGTGATGAAAAACCCGGTGCTCGGAATGGAGTGATCCACTCGCACCGCGGTCACCACCGAATCGCCCACGGCCGCCGGTTCTTTTTCTCGTAGCGCGCCAAAGGACAGTATGGGCCTTGTCTGGTCCTCCCCGGTGATACGGGTAAAATCCGGCCATAGCGTATTGTTGAAAAGAGAGGCTTTTAAACCGGAGATGACGGGCCGGATTCCCCAGACGTGAATCGTAAACCCGTTGCCGTAGAGATTATCGGCGAGAGAAGCAAGCCCTAAGACATGATCCAAATGGCAATGAGTGATGAGAATGTTTTTGATCTTTCGCTGTTCGTTCAGGCTCAGCACAGAGGCCGCAGAACCCGCATCGATCAACAAAGAGCCGTTAACAAGATACGATGAAAGGTTCCGCCCCGGAAGTTGACCCCCGGCGCAACCGAGGACACGGAACTCTATGGTTGCATCCCTCATGCGTTTGCAGTAAATCATAACCGCAAAAAAAATGGAATCTCCAATATCTGTTCAGGCCCTGGAGGTTGAATGACCGCAGTGAAGTTCGCCCTGCTCTTATCGGCCATGCTCTTTTTTTCTTTGACGGCTGATCGCGCCAGTCGGGCGGCGAATTCAAATCTACTCGTCGGGGTCCTGGTCCCAGAATACCTTCGTTCGGAGTCCCAGGTGATCAAGGGCCTGAAACAAGGGCTGGAAGAGGCGGGCTACAAAGAAAAGAAAAATCTCTTCATTGAGATGCGCAACGCCAAGGGCAACCGGGGGGCGTTAGATCCCCTGGCGCGGGAGTTGTTGAGCAGGAAAGTCGCCGCCATCCTCACCACCGGCACAAGGGCTACGCGAGCGGCCCTGTCGGCATCGGCAAACATACCAGTCGTTTTCTGCCATCCCGCGGACCCTGTCGCGCTGGGCCTTGTTAAAACGATGGAGCGGCCGGGAGGCAATGCGACCGGGGTGGCCGGCCTGGCTCTCCAGGCAACCCATAAGCGCGTGGAAGTGCTTCGGACGATTGTTCCCGGCACGCGCCGGGTGTTGATTTTTTACGACGCCAACAATCCCAATTCGCAGGAGAATTTCCGCATAGCTCAGACGGCGGCCAGCAAACAGGGGCTGCAGGTCTCGCCGCACCCGGTGAAGTCCACGGACGAATTGAAGGTTTCGATGAGCGCGCTTCAGGTTAATGACGGTGATGTTTTGTTTCAAGTATCCGATGACCTCGTGGATGGACAGGCGGCGTTTATTTTCGAAGAGGCACGAAAAAAGAAATTGCCCACTATTTTTAATGACGAAATGTGGGCGATCAACGGCGCTATGCTGGCTTACGGCCCGAGCTATTTTGAAATGGGGCATCAAGCGGCCGGATTAGTGACTAAAATCTCGCGCGGGGAAAAGCCCGCGGCCCTGCCGGTGGAACAAGTCCGCAAGTTCGACCTGGTGATCAACTATCGAGCGGCCAGGGTAATCGGGCAGGATATTCCAAGAGCGTTAGTGAAAAAAGCCGACCGGGTTATCTGGTAATCGTTTTTTATGGCTGACTTAACCGACACCATCAAGGCCATCCCGCTATTTTCCGAACTGCCCCGCAGTGACGTCGCCAAGATTCTTGGAAAGCTGGAGGAGATCACCTTCACGGCCGGCACCAGGATTTTCTCCCAAGGCGATCCCGGCGACGCCTTCTATCTCATCCAGTCCGGTAGCGTCAGCGTCGTCCTGGAGGGTGGGGATGGCAGATCCGAAACTATCGCAGTCCTCGGCCCGCATCACTGGTTTGGCGAAATGGCGCTCCTGTCGGGCGAGCCTCGATCAGCGACGATCAGGGCCATCAAAGACACCACCGCCTGGAGGCTCAACCGCGACAACTGGGATGAACTTATCGAAGGCCATCCGGGCTGGCTATTTAAGTTTTGCGCTACGCTCAGCAAGAGGCTAACCCGCATAGAGCACCAATATTCGAAGGGAAGGGAAGCCTTTAACCTCCTGGCGGAGGAATATTACTCTTCGCGACCCGCCGAGGAGCAGGCGTTTTTGCGCCGCGCCTCGTTGGTTCAAACGCTGGACGTCCGAGTCGTCAGCTTCCTCTTAAAGACTGACAAAGGCCAGGAATTCTTGAAGGCGCTCCAAAGCAGCCAACTGCCGATGGTGCGCACCCTGAACGACAGCCGATGCGAGCTCCAGCCTCTTTTCAAAGAATTCCTGATGGAAAAACTGGTCGTCTTGGAGGGGCCTTTTGCCAAAAGGCAGCTGCACGCCCAGTTGGCCACACTCTACGAATCATTGCAGACTTGGGATCAGGCTATTCAGCACTATCTGGAGGCTGAAGATTGGGGCGGCGCGTCTCATCTTCTCTTAGCGCACAGAGAGGAGCTTTTACAAAGCTCCGCCTCATTTCTGGAAAGCGCCCTGAACCGGATGCCGCCGGAGTGCATCTCCGCCGAGCTTCGCCTGGTTCACCTCAAGGCGGACCTGCAAATAAAACTCGGGAACCCCGAGGGCGCGATCCGAACGTACAAGGAAATCCTCGCTCAGAGAACTTCGGGCATCGTGGGAGCGGAATCGATAACTCGTTATCGCGACATGGCGAACGTCATGGCGCAAAAAAGGGACTATTCCCAGGCTCTCCAGTGCCTCCGCAGCGCTCTCCGCCTGACGGAGCAGGAAACCGCCAACCTCAGCTGGGAGGCGGCCAAGCCCTACCGGGTAAACGGAGAAGCAGAGCCGCCGGTCTTCCAATCGGAAGAAAGCGCGCTGAAGCTGCAGGGACGGCAAACTTTGATCCCTCTGGTTTTCAATTGGGCGGGCAACGCCTCTCCGAGCAAGTGGTTTGGAGCGATATTGGGTCTTTTGGTTTGGGCCTACTTTTGGTTCTGGACACCGGAGATCGGTCTTGAACCCTATGCAACTAAACAGCTTGGCGTGCTCTGCCTGACATTGATCTATTGGGTCTTTTGGGTATTTCCGGATTACGGCGTGGCCCTCATTTTCGCGCTGACGCTCGTGCTCACGAAGCTGGCGCCCGTGGAGACGGTACTGGGTGGATTTGCAAGCACCACCTGGTTCATGACGCTGGGAGTTCTGGGACTGGGCGCGGCAATCACGAGCTGCGGGCTTTTCTATCGTTTCTCGCTCCAGTTGGTGCGTTTTTTTCCTCTGACATACTATTGGCAAACGATCGCTCTCGGCATCATGGGCGTCGTGGTGATGGCCCTGATCCCGCAGCAGAGCGCCCGCACGGCCATCATCAGTCAAATGCTCCAAAATCTCTCCGAGAGTCTCAGCTATAAGACACCTTCGAAGGCATCCACAGGTCTCTTCGTTGCGAGTTTCCTGGGTCTTGGGCAGCTCGGTTTTCTCTTTCTGACGGGATCCACGACAAGCCTCATAGCCTGGGGATTGCTTCCCGCGGACGTCCGCGCGCAATTCACCTGGGGCTATTGGTTTCTCGCTGCTCTCCCTCCCACCTTAGTCGTTATCGTCTTTGTCCTCTTAGCGACAGTTTTTCTTTACCGCCCCGAGACACAGCCTCAGCTCTCCTACAAAATGGTTCAAAATCAGCTCGAGGTCCTTGGAGCGCTCTCTTCAAAGGAATGGATCACGCTCGGCGCCCTTTTCTTCACTGTCGGCGGATGGCTGACCTTTTCCTACCACGGCATCGATGGCGCCTGGATCTCACTCATTGGATTCTGCGTTCTCATCAACACGGGGGTCTTGGGGTGGGGGCTAGTGAAAAAAGCGATCGATTGGGAATTGCTGCTCTACATGGGCGCCACTTTGGGAATACCCGCCCTGCTGACGCGAGCGAAAATTGATGAGTGGCTTGTCGGGCTGCTCTCGCCTTTTATCCTTCCCTTTGTCGAATATCCCGCTGTTTCCTTTGTCATCATCTGCCTGATCAGCTACGCGTTTAAGCTGGTGTTCACAAGCTTTCTAACCGTTGTGACGCTCACCGTCGCCTTGCTTCCGCTCTCCATCGACATGGGGATCAGCCCCTGGATCATGGCCATGCTCGTTCTCGTGGGATCGGAGGTCTGGTTTTTTCGGTTTCAAGTAGACTGGCACACGCTCGCTTATTCGACGACTGAAGGCAAAGGCTTCAGCTATCAGTTCATGAACTGGATCAATCCCGTTTACGCCGTGGCCTACATCCTGGCGCTCCTCGCGTCCATCCCTTATTGGAGATATTTGGGGCTGATGGGGTAAGGTTTTACCGACGATTGATCTGAAGGCATCCCATCAGAGAGGGGCCTTGATGCCATACCGCTTCATCTTTTTAATGAAACCTTGCCGGCTTAAGCCCAACGCAGCCGCCGCCTGCTGCTGATTATTGCGACTCTGTTCCAGCGCCTCGAGCATCAGACGTTTTTCCAATTCAGCGACGGCCTCTTTCAACGGGCGTCTTGAGCTCGATATCGACGCGGTTGTCACGCCAAGTCTTCGGACACCCTCAGGTAAATCCGCAGGCGTAATCATTCTCCCAGCAACCGAGAGCACCAACCGTTTCATCTCGTTCTCGAGTTCCCTCACATTCCCTGGCCAGGAATACCGCATGAGGGCGCTCATGGCTTCGTGCGTTAAATCCAGGGGTTCCCTGCCGGCTTCCCGACAGTAACTCGCGAGGAAATAGTTCGTCAAAAGCGGGATATCCTCTCTGATCTCACGAAGCGCCGGCATTTGGATGTGAATTACCTTCAAGCGATAGTACAGATCTTCACGAAAAGCGCGCTGCTTGATCTCCGTTTCCAAATCCTTGTTAGTCGCCGATAGAACTCTGACATCCACAGGGATCGATTTCCTCCCGCCCACGTGCTCGATGATTCTCTCCTGCAAAACCCGCAGCAGCTTGGCTTGCGCTCCGAGACTAAGGTCGCCGACCTCGTCCAGAAACAATGTGCCTCCATGTGCTGCCTCGAACTTCCCCGTCCGTCTCTCGACGCCGGTTGCCACGCCCCTCTCGATGCCAAACAGCTCGCTTTCCACCAGCGCCTCCGGGAGAGCGGCGCAATTGAGAGCTACAAACGGCCCCCGGGCCCGCGGGCTCTTGTAGTGAATCGCCTTGGCCGCCAATTCCTTGCCCGTACCGCTCTCCCCGGTAATCAAGACGTTAACCGAACTGTTACTGATCTGATCGATCACTTTCAGAACCGCCT
The DNA here is from genome assembly GCA_016210115.1 of Deltaproteobacteria bacterium. GTDB lineage: Bacteria > Desulfobacterota > Binatia > UBA9968 > UBA9968 > JACQUW01. The sequence continues at coordinate 10,683 of JACQUW010000326.1, forward strand.
GGATTTTTTGGCTGGTGCCGATGATGTGTTCAGTAGAAAATCGCCCCTCAACCTCCTTCCAAAGGTGGCCGATTTGTTCCTGGAGCTGATCTCGATGCCGGCTCATCTCCTCCATCATCTGGGCCGTTTCGATAGCTACGGCGGCTTGCGCGGCTAGCGCTTTCAGAATCTCTTCGTCTTCATGGCTGAAAACTCCGGTCTTCTTATTTAAAACCTCAAAAGCCCCGATGATTTCCCCTTGATAGTCTCGCAGCGGGACCGCGAGAAGACTCCGCGTGCGGTAGCCGGTTCGCAGGTCGATCTCGCGATAAAAACGCGGGTCCTGGTGCGCGTCTTCCACGTTAATGGTCTCGCCCGTCGCGAGCACCGCTCCAGCAATGCCGAAGCGGGCTTCAAACCGCAGGATTCCCTCACTGCCGAGCGCTACCCTGGACGAAAGCTCGTTCTTTTCCCGATCGAGCAGAAAAAGACTCGCTCGATCCGCTTCCATCAAGTTGGTAGCCTCCTTGGCAATCAAGTCCAACAGAGCCGATAAGTCTCTTTCGGAAGACATTTTTTGGCAGATATTGAGAATAGGGAAGAGTTTTTCTGCCAAATGGCCTGGTTGGCTCGCAATTGGCTCTCTTGAATCCATACCCCCTCCCGTTTCTGAGCTTCCATACTCAGAGTTGGTGCCGAGGTGTTTAACAGGTAACGAGATGACCGTCAACAAAGTTCACATTGTAAACTTCGTTTACAGATCGCGAAACCCCTTCAGTTGCCGGGCTTTAGATCAACAGGCTCCAATTGTTTCCAATGGGAGCTGACAACGGAGATTCCACTCGCCCTTAGGCGTGTAAGTTCGTTGAACGAAAAAACCCTCGTTATTCGCGAATACTTGTTCGTATCCTCCTTGCTATCCGAGTGGCATTGCGTTTGCTCAAATAACTATGGCGGCCGCGAGTTGAGAGCACCAGGAAAAAGGACCGGCAATGCGTGCATCCGTTCAAAATAAAAGGAGGTAACATTATGGCTAGGCAGATTCTGGTTGCGCTAAAACCTCAACAGCGACTGGATGAGATCATGCCTTATATTGAGGAGATCGTCCGCCCAGGGGAAAAAGTTATCTTTCTTATGCGTTACCCGGTGAAGCCATGGCTTTGGCTGCAGGACCACTGGGTGACTACGGAATCGATCACGCAGGCCATGCTGGCAGGGAAAATAATGATGGAAAGATACTCCTGGGAAATGCAAAAGACGTTGGCAGAGGAAAGAATTGCTCCAGCCCGGCGCGTTTTGCGCAGCAAGGGAGTCGACGTGGCTCCGGAGATTTATACATCCAGCTTAAAGACCGTGGTAGAAACTTATACGCGGACCGGAGAAGTCCTGCTGCTGCAGGCGGATAGCGGCCTTCCACTAATGAGGTTCCTTCGCAGTGCGACTGCTTTCTTAGGATTCTTTAGAAAGGCGAGCTTTCCGCCGGTGCTTCTGCTCCGGCCGGGTCATTGAAAATCCCTTACTGGAGATATTTCGGGCTGATGGGATGAAAGCTCAGGGCCTTTTTTTCAGCAGGAACTCAGCCTCGCCGTACTCTTCCAGCGCGAGCTTTTTGAGACCTGTTTTTTCATAGATCTCCCCCAGCAGAAAATGGAGCGTCGGTTCGTCAGGGTCCGCTCTGATTGTCTCCACCAGGGTCTCTCTGGCTTCGTAAAACAACCGATGCGAGATGAAGAGACTTCCCTTAAGAATGGCCGATGTGGTGCTCGTCATGCCTTGAGCCTGGCTGAGCGAGGCGAGCTGCTGGTGAATCGGCCTGGCCTCTTCAGGTGACAACAGCGAAAACTGGCCGTCCGGGTTCCGGGGTAGAGCGACTGCAGCACCGCGGGCCTTTCCATCTTGCCGGAGACGCTGATTTGAACATCACCGCGATTCAGTTTCAGCTCCGTGACAACCGCAGTCCGGTTTCACAGGCGGAGAGCACCACGGTGTCAGCCTTCAAATGCAAAGAAAACATCTCGCGCGCGCTGAGCTGCCCGTTTTCCTCGCCTTCTCCCGCGAGAAGGAGACCGGAACCGAGGGGATCATCTTCTTTCAACTCGCCATGAACAGCAAAATGGAGAATCTCATAATTGGGGCTCATGGAGACAGCTTTGGGCTTTGTCGCCTCCTTCTGAAGATAAAGAGCGCTGTCAGGATAGGCTTCTTGAGGCGCATGCCGGGCGTTTGTCTGTTGAGAAAGGCGAGTTGGTCTTCTAGAAGCGACCGGGATCGGGACAGGTGCTCAATAGCCTTTTGCGGCTCTCGCTGGCGCAGCAGGTCCGCGCCCAGTTCTCGAAGAAACAGGGCCTCCATGGTGTGCCAACGCCGGCGAACTGAATTTGTTTTGTGATCTCGATGCCTCGTTTGATCCATTCCCTCGCTTTGCCACGATCCCCCACAAACCTGTAGCTCAGCGTCAATTGGAGAATAGCTTGCGACTGGAGCCCGGGATGTTTTGTTTTTTCTGCCGCTTGCAGCGCTTTATCGCCATACGAAACGGCTTTCTGTAACTGGCCACTCATCCTGGCCGCGTAGGAGGCTTCGCGGTGGGCATTTGACGTCTCGACCCAGTCAGCGTTTTTTTCCGCCCGGAAGGCCCTGGCTTCCATGATTTGTAAAGCTTTCGCCGCCTCGCCCCGAGCTATGGCTTCACGAGTGGAGACGCCTGTGACGTCATCTTTGAGTTCTTCGACAGACGCTCCCGCAAACAGAAGCAGGGAAAGAACCAGGCCGGATAGGAACATCATCGTTGGGATCCCTCCTGCTCGCTTTTCGGATTGGCCTGACCAAGACGGAAAGCGCAATAAAGCGGACAGATGCCCCGCTCAGGTTAGTTTTAAAAAAGAATCTTATCCTGCATGTTGATAAAGTTTCTCCACCAAGGGTTGAGTCAATTCTCTAACCGGGCCGTCAAAAAAGATCCGGCCCTCTTTGAGACCGACGATCCGGTCCGCATACTCTCTGGTCAATTCCAGCGTGTGAAGGCTGACCAGGGCCGTGATTCCGTCCTCCAGGCAGATCCGCTTCAGGATGTCCAGAATCACCCGCGACAGTTTAGGGTCGAGGCTGGAAACCGGCTCATCAGCTAGAATGATGGCCGGATCCTGCATCAGCGTCCGCGCAATCGCCACTCTCTGCTGCTCTCCTCCGCTTAGCTCGTCGGCCCGCTTGTACGCATGATCCAAAAGCCCCACTCGCTTGAGATTGGCTAGAGCCCGGCCTTTCTCCTCACGAGAGAAGCACTTGAGGCAGGTCCTGAAAACCGGCTGGTAACCCAGGCCGCCGGACAGGACATTTTCTATCACGGATAGACGCTTTACGATGTTGAATTGTTGGAAAATCATGCCCACCTTGCGACGTAGATGGCGGAGTTCCCTCTGCTTCATCTTGAGGATATCCATTCTCGAACCGTTCGCCTCCAGATCGAAAATGGCCTGCGGAATCAGGATCTCACCCGCCGTCGGCTCAACCAGGCGGTTGATGCAGCGTAGCAGCGTCGATTTTCCTGCGCCGCTCAACCCGATGATCCCGACGAATTCTCCCTGACGGACCTCGAGACTCACCCCTCGCAGGACATGGGTCGAAGCTCCGTAGGATTTATAAAGATCTTTAATTTCCAGAATCGTCATGGTTTCTTTTTCTGCAATGCTTCCTTGAGATTGATTCCGGCGATCTTGAAAGCCTCCCGGACTGGATCGTAATCCCGGTCTGACGCCGGCATGAATCCATCGATCTGATAGAGATCTCTCAACATCTTTTTCCCCGCCGGCTCCTGGCCAAGGTCAAGGAAAAGGGCCTCTACTTTACGAACCAGTTCCGGGTCCGTCTTTTCACTTGCCACCAGATTATCCGCCGGAATCGGCTCGGAGTAGGCGATGGCTCGAATCTTCTGTTGCTCCGCGGGATCCTTCAAGTACTGGATCCAGGCTGCGTCTTTTCCGTCCGGGAAATTGGCGAAAGTCGCTCCGGCGTCTACCTTGCGATGAAGAACCGCCAGGACCGTGGCATCATGACCTCCTGAGTAAATGACGTTCTTAAAGTCCTTTACCGGGTCGATGCCTTTTCCCTTGAACATCTTTCTGGGAAAGACATGGCCGGTCGTAGAGAGCGGGTCCCCAAAGGCAAAGGTCCGGTTGCGGAGGTCCTCCAGGGTCTTGATGGGACTATCGCTATGAGTGATAATGGCCGCGTAATAATAAGCGGATCCCTTCCGATGAGATTTCAGGATCACCTTGACGCCCGCCTCGCTCTTGGCCAGAACATACGAGGCGGGACTAAGAAAAGCGATATCCAGTTTGCTGGAGCGAAGGGCCTCGACCACCCCGGTATAGTCCGTCGCGACGAAAGGTTGAACATCCATTCCGAGTTTTTTTTGCAGCAGGTCAACGATCGGTTGCGCATTTTGCGCAACCTGTTGTACGTTCTCCGAGGGGACGAACCCGATCCGGAGTATTCTTGTCGGGCCTTCCGACCTTCCGCACGCCGAGAACCAACACCACAGGATCATGGCTATCCAAAGACTCTTCTGGCTCATTTGCGATCATAAATACTCGAACGCTCGAAGCGCTGCAACCTGGAGCTTGCTTCGATGTTGGTCAGAGGATACCTTGGATTCTGTCAGATTTGCCGACGGCCACGGGGATTATTTTTTTCTGCGGATGGAATAAGCAAACAGCATGCGTCTGAGGCGGGGTTGGATCTTCTCTTTATTAGGGTTCTTTTTGGGCTGCGCGGCTATTTCCACCATCCCGCTTCAGAGCCTCCAGGTGGCTCCAGCGGGCAAGCCGATCCGATTCTTCTACCCGAACCACAATGGGAACGTGGAAGGTTATCTCATCCGCCCCAGAGGCACAGGTCCCTTTCCTCTGATTGTTTTGCTGCACGGGCACAGCATGATAGGCGAGGGCGCGAGCAGAGTTCTTCCCGCAGCCGAGGAGTTTTCAAGGGAGCTTTGCTACGCCGCGCTGGCCATATCTCTACCCGGCTATGGAATGACGGAGCTAGGTGCCGACGGGGACAGAGAAATCGTTGAAAGCGTCGTCTTGGATGGAATCGCGCACGTGACCTCGCTGCCCTGGGTCGATCGCGAACGCCTCTTGGTTTACGGTTTCTCGCGCGGGGCCTTCTTTGCCGCTGCGCTTTCAGGAAAGCTCCCCAATCTACGAACCGCTGTTCTGCACGCCGGGGCATACGATCTGCAACGGCTCTACGAGGATACTCCAAGTCTGTGGGTGCGCCAGTCCCTGAGCCCCAATGGAGATCGGAGCTCTCGTCTGGTAACTATTCTTCCCGAGGTAACGGGATGGCGGGCCCCCACGCTCATCCTGCACGGCGGCAAAGACCAGTTGATTCCGATCAGCCAGGCGTCTTTCCTGCGGGATCGGCTTGAGGCTTTGGGCAAGCCTCATCGCTTCGTTGTCTTCCCCGATGCCGGCCATCGTTTGCCTCTGGACGGCGTAAAACAGGAAGTGCTTTCGTTCATCGGTCAGAACGTGGGGACCGCGTGCAGTGCCAGGTAACGAAGCCAGTTCCTGCTGCTCTCTCCAACTGGCCACCGGCGCCAGCTCTATCGAACCTTTGAATCCTTGAACCTTTGAACCTTGAACACTTCAGGCGCCAGCAATCAGCGGTCTTTGATCTCTTGAAGAAGCTGTCGAGCCGCTTTCTTGTGTTCGGGATCGTCCGAAAAATGGATTGGAAGCTCCAGCGCGGTCGTTAGCGAGCTGAGCGCCAGTTGCATTTTGCCCATAGCGACATAGCTCTTGCCCAGCTCTAGATGGCTCGCAATTACGCTTGGATTTAACGATATCGCCTTTTTCAAATACTCCGCAGATTTTTCCAGGCTGCCCTGAGGGATCGTGCGCCACAGAACCATGGACGCGAGCATCCGGCTCATCTGCCCGATCTCTGCCATTCTGCGGTGCCAGATTCCATAGACGTGATACGCGTACCCATTCTTGGGATCCTGGGCAATCGCCTTTTCCACAGCTTCCCGAACCTCGCCTGCCAGTTCAACCTGTCTGGAAATAGAAGATAGCGCTGCGATCTTGCCAAGGCTGACCGCTACGTAAAAATGACCCCAGGTTGAGTGAGGATCCGATTTGACCGCCTTCCGCGCATACTCCTCGGCCTTCTGGTAATGACTGAGCTTTTTCTCTTTTGAGTCGGGCGCGCCTTCAGGGACCATATCGCCAAAATCCACATAGACTCGAGCGATCTTAGACAACGCTTCGTGATTTTGGGGATCGACTTCCAGGACCTTTTGAAGCTCGCCCAGTGCCTCTTTCGTTTTGAAAGCCGCATAAAGGTCATCCGCCTTTTGCAGCCGGATGGACATCTGAGAGCCATCGTTCTTGCATCGAGGGCATCCGATCCTGCCCTCCTCCGCGGCTTCCGCTATCCCCGCCATGCCGGGCAATCCTGCCACGAACATACAAATTAGAACAAAGTGAAAAACCCGTTGCCCCATAATTACCTTACCGATACCGGCCTCCCTTGCCCATCGATAGCGACATAAACCACTTCGGCCTCGGTGACCCTGACCTTCTGCCTCGGTTCAGTGAACCGCTCGGCTTCCACCTCCACTCGAACTGTCATCGAGGTTCTCCCTTCACGCACCAATTCGGTGTAAAAACTCACCACATCGCCCACGTAAACGGGCGCGATGAACTCTACGCCTCGCAGCGCCTTGGTGACAAAATTCCTGGCCGCTTGCTGGCGGGCGGCTATCGCTCCCGCCAGGTCGATATGGCTTAGAATCACACCTCCGAATATCGTTCCGCGGTCATTGGTGTCTCTGGGGAGCATCGTCACCCGCAGTGTAGGCTCTCGCGCCGTCATCCTCACTCCCCACGTTTGCTAAGATAGACCGTTGCCGACGAACCACCGTCGGGCAACGCTATTCGGTCACGCTTCGCGTGAGCTATGACGAGGACTGCCAGGCGGATGGTCATAAGTAGGTGAGCCAGTGCGTATAGTTCTTTTCCTTTCCCTTCACAATGGCGAAGAAGGTCTCCTGAAGATCTTTGGTCACCGGACCGGGTTTCCCGCTCCCGATCCTTCGATTATCCACCTCCCGAATAGGAGTCACTTCGGCGGCTGTGCCGGTAAAGAACGCCTCGTCCGCAGTGTAAAGCTCATCCCGGGTAAAACGCTCCTCCTGAACGTGATATCCTTTGTCGCGCGCCAAGGTCAGCAAGGAATCCCGTGTAATGCCCGGCAGAATGGAGGTAAAAGGGGTAGTTTTGACTCTGCCGTTCCGAACAACAAAGATGTTTTCTCCGCTCGCTTCCGCCACATAGCCTTCCGTATCGAGCATAATCGCTTCATCGTAACCGGCCTTTTTAACCTCATTTTTAGCCAGCACCGAATTGACGTAGTTTCCCGAAACCTTGCTCTTGGTCATCATCACGTTCACATGATGGCGGGTATAAGAAGACACCTTCGCCCGGATGCCGTTTTTGATTCCTTCATCGCCGAGGTACGCCCCCCAGGGCCAGACGGCGATTATGACATGGATCGGATTATCTGGAGCGTAAAGTCCCATATCCCCAAATCCCATAAATGCCAGAGGACGGATATAGCATGCTTTGAGCTTGTTGATTTTGATGACATCAATCGTAGCCTGCTGAATCGCGGCAAGTTCGTAGGGAGGCGGGAACCCCAGGATTAAACCTGAATCAAAGAATCTTCTAATGTGTTCCTCCAGCCGAAAAACAGCCGAACGTCCATCTTCCAGGGAATAGCAGCGGATTCCCTCAAAATAAGCTGTGCCGTAATGGAGGGCGTGGGTTAGAACATGAACCTTAGCTTCCTCCCACCGCACCATCTCCCCATCAAACCAGATTTTCTCACTATTCACTGACATCGCCCACCCCAATCATACAATATTGCTGTCGACGTCCGGCTATTCTATGTCCGCAGGCGGTCTCCATCAAGAGTCTGAATAAAAAAAGGCCACCACGCAGGCCGTGGTGGCCCGAAATATCCCGCAGCCTCCCGCCTACAGCCCCTTCTTCAAGGTCGGAGCCGGCTTAAATCCCACGGTTCGACTCGCCTTAATCGAGATTTCAGCTCCCGTCTGGGGATTTCTCCCCTTCCTCGCTTTTCGCGAGCGCACCGTAAATGTTCCGAAACCGGGAACCTGGAAACGTTTGTCCTTTTTGATCGCCCGCGCCAGAGTCTCAAACGTCGCATCGACCGCGTCCCCTGCTGCTCTCTTGCTGAGCTTCGCTATTTTGGCCACTGCGATGATCACGTCGGCCTTGGTCATGATCCTTCACCTCCCTCCGCATATGATTTGTTGCCGCCTCCTGCATCCGTCAAAAACTTCCGTTCAAGTTTCACGCAGACGGCATAATTCCGAATTCGGAAACGAAAGTCAATAGAAAAATCTTTCAAAAAATTTTGTCCCGGCAACCGAAAGAAATTGAACGCGAAAAATTCTCATGGGTGCTGTTTTGAAATCATTTCACGCAGCACGCCATAGCGCACCCCTTGGTCGCTGCACAACGCTCCTGGAAATCTGAAACGGGCCATGATTCTCTCAATCAGCAATGCTCCTGAAAGAATCACGTCGGCCCGTCCAGGCTCCAAGCCCTGGATTTTCTTGCGCTCAGCCACTGTCTTCGTTCGAAACATACGGACCTGGCGCTGCACTTCCGGCCGGACGAGAAAAGAGCCGTGAAGGTCCGCGTGCGAATATCGCCTGAGTCGTTTCTCGATCGCGGCCAAAGTCGTAAACGTAGCCCCTATGCCAACCAGCTTTTGAAACGCAGCCTCTTGCCCCCAATCCCTGGCGAGCGGCGTCAACGCCATATCCACCTCAGCTTCGAGCCGCAAAAACTCTTCGTCCAGGACCGGATCGGAATGGAGAAATCGCTCTGTCAGTCGAACCGACCCCAGGTCAAGGCTTGCGACACGTTGCACCCGGCCCTCTTTGCCCCAGACAAATTCAGTGCTTCCTCCTCCCACGTCCACGACCAGCGCCTCCCCGTCGCCGAGCGAAAGCCCCTCCTGAACGGCCCAAAAAGAGTAGAACGCCTCTTCCGCGCCCGACAATATCCGCAGTTCCAGATCCAGATCTCTTTTCAGCCGCCTGGAGAACTCGCCGGAGTTCTGCGCGTCTCTGAACACGCTCGTCCCCACTGCCGCGACCTTATTGACCTTGAGCCGGCGACAGATCTCAACGTATTCGGTCAAAACCCCGAGGCCGCGCTTCTCTGCGTCCGCGCTGATCATCCGGCTATGATCCACCCCTTCTCCAAGCCGGGTAATTTCCGCGCGGTCTTCCAGGACCTCAAACTCTCCACCGCTCTTCACCGCAGCGATCAGCAGAAGGATCGTGTTAGTCCCGATGTCAATGGCGGCAAATGTTTTGGACAATGATTCGCTTCCGATGAGCTAAAACCGTTGTTTCAATTTCGTTTAATGGATTCGACCGCGGGCCGCGGACAGGCCCTACGGGGTGGCAGATTGGAAATCTAAAATGGTATTTGAAATCTGAGATCTGCCCTTTGCAATTTCTCGCGCAGCGAGGATTAGGCCCATCGCCTCCGCCGGAAGGCTCGCTCCCGGAGGGCCGCCCGATGAGCTCAGCGTATCAGTCTGCAACGGCGGCCCTGTAGTGGCATTCCTTCTTGTAGCAGTGCCGCACTCGCCCTGCTCTCTTGGTGACCTTTTCCAGCACGATCGGGGCGCCGCACGAAGGGCAGGCCTCAGCCACCGGCCGGTCCCAGGTCGCGAAATCACATTCGGGGTAACGATCGCAACCGTAAAAAATTTTCCCCCTGCGGGATTTTTTTTCATGCAAGCGGCCTTCCCCACACTGCGGGCAACCGATCCCCAAATCCACCGGTCGTTCCAGCGGCCGAATGTTTTTGCACTCCGGGTAGCCGCTGCAACCCAGGAACCGGCCATATTTTCCCCATTTGAGTTGCATGGGCCGGCCGCACAATTCACAGGCCTCATCGACGGTCTCCTCTTCGGCGACCTGAACCTCCCCGTTGGACGCCCGGACGAAGTTCTTAGTGTTCTTGCACTCTGGATAACGCGGGCAGGCAAGAAACTCCCCGTTTCTTCCCCATTTGACCACCATCAAAGCTCCGCACTTCTCACAGGCGATGTCGGTGGGAACTTCCTGGCGCTTGACATCCCTCATTTCCGATTCGGCCTTTTTGAGGTCGCGTGAGAACGAGGAGTAAAACCGCTTCATGGCCTTGGTCCAGTTTTCCTCGCCTTCCTCGATTTTATCGAGAACATTTTCCATGCCTGCTGTGAACTCCACGTTCAGGATATCCGGAAAACTATCGACCAGGAGATCGGTCACTAGAAATCCCAGCTCTGTCGGCATGAGTGACTTCTTTTCATCGAGGACAACGTATTTCCTGTCCAGGACATTCGAAATGATCGATGCATAGGTCGAGGGACGACCGATGCCGTTCTCCTCCAACTCTTTGATAAGAGCAGCCTGTGTGAACCGCGGAGGTGGCTGGGTGAAATGCTGCCGCGGCTCCAAAGAGAGAAGCTTCAATGCGTCCCCAGCTTGCAAGTCCGGAAGCATTTTGTCTTCTTTCTCTTCCGGCTCCGCATCGTCCCCGTTGATCTTCTCATCCCGCTCTTCGGCGTAGACTCTCATGAATCCGTCGAATTTAAGCTGCTGGCCGTTAGCCCGAAAAAGCGCATCGCCAACCGGGATCTCAAAGGTCGTCTGATCAAAAATTGCCGGAAGCATCTGGCTCGCCACGAACCGCGACCAGATCAGCGAATAGAGCGCATGCGCATCCCGGCGAAGATACCTCCGGACCTTATCCGGAGTGTATTCCATCGATGTGGGACGAATCGCTTCATGCGCGTCCTGAGCGCCTCTCTTAGAACGATAAGTAACCGGCTCTTGGGGAAGGTAGCGGTCGCCATACTGGGCTTTAACAAGCTGCCGCGCGGCGTCCAACGCGTCGGCCGCGATGCGGGTCGAATCGGTTCGCATGTAAGTAATGAGCCCTACCGAACCTTCAGGCCCGAGTTCCACGCCCTCGTAGAGCTGCTGGGCCAGTTGCATGGTGCGCTTCGGCTGAAAACCGAGCTTCCTGGCGGCCTCCTGCTGGAGCTTGCTGGTCACGAACGGAGGAGCCGGATTGCGACGCCGTTCTTTTTTCTCCACGGCTCCGATCTTCCAGGCGGCCCCTTCCAGAGACTTCATGATCTCCTGGACTTGCTGCTCGTTTTCGATCCGGAGCTTCTTGATGTCGACCTTCTGCCCTCGCCATTCGACGAGTCGCGCCTTGAACGCAGGTAGAATTCTGCCTTCCAAATCGGCGATGAGAGACCAGTACTCTTGCGGGATGAAATCGCGTATCTGTTTTTCCCGCTCGCACACCAGCCGCACGGCGACGGATTGAACGCGGCCGGCGCTCAGCCCTCGCCTGACCTTTTTCCAAAGAATAGGGCTGATCTGATAGCCCACGAGCCGGTCCAAGACTCTGCGGGCCACCTGGGACTCAAATTTATTTTGGTCCAACTCCTGGGGATGGGCGATCGCCTCCTGCACTGCCTTCCGCGTAATTTCGTTGATCAGCACCCTGTGAACGCTTCGATGATTTTTGCCGATCTGGTCCGCAATGTGCCAGGCAATGGCCTCGCCTTCGCGGTCAGGATCGGAGGCGAGATAGATCTTCTCTTTGCCTTTCGCCGCCCGCCGCAACTCCTCTACGACCTTCTTTCTTCCCTGGATGACGCGAAAATCAGGCTTGAAACCCTTCTTGATGTCCACTCCCAATTTGCTTTTAGGGAGATCCACGATGTGCCCGACGGACGCCTTAACCTGGAAATCCTTGCCCAGATATTTTTCCAGGGTTTTGGCCTTGGCCGGAGATTCAACGATCACTAAGTTTTTTGCTGCCATAGTTCAATTCAAATGTTGCTGTTTCGAACCTCACATACGATTCGTCAATTTTGAAGTCCATTCATGGATCCTGCTGAGAGCCGCATCCAACTTCCGTCAGAGTCGGCCTGTTCTCCTGAAAGCGCGAGCGACGTTTGACCTTCGTCGCCTTCGCCTCAGAGTCCGAGAGATCAATATCAACCTTTACACCTTAAATCGTTTCCCGGGAAGCTGCTTCACGACTCCGCGAATCTCCAGATCCAAAAGCAGCTCAGTCACTTTTGCGGGGGAGAGAGAGCTCGCGCTGATGAGTTCATCGATCTGGGCCGGTCCTTCCCGAATCATCTCCCATAGCCTCGCTGCGTCCTCGCTCAGCCCGGGAGGAATAGAGGCTTGGGAGTTTTCTGGAACCGCCGCACGCGAGCGCAACTGCGGCGCAATTTCTTCCACGACGTCCTGGACGGTTTCCACCAGCTTGGCGCCCTGCCGGATCAACTGATGCGTACCCCGGCTCCGGCTTGACCCGGCCGCTCCGGGAACGGCAAAGACCTCCCGTCCTTGCTCCAGGGCTAACCTGGCGGTGATCAACGAGCCGCTCCTCTCTGTGGCCTCGACGACTACAACTCCCACAGCGATCCCGCTGATCAGACGATTGCGCGACGGAAAGTTGTATGAAAAAGGCGCTCTCCCCATGGCAAGTTCGGAAAAAACCGCTCCACTGCGACAGATGTCCGCATACAGCCCTTCGTGCTCGGGCGGATAAACCACATCAACCCCGGAGCCTAACACGGCGGCCGTTCTCCCTCCCGCTTGCAAAGCAGCCGCGTGCGCCTCGCCATCGATTCCCCGCGCCATGCCGCTCACCACGGTAAAGCCAAAAGTCGCCAGGCCGCGAGAAAGATCGCGCGTCACCTTGAGCCCGTATTCGCTGGCGCTTCTGGAACCAACGATGGCCACCGCGTTTTCGTCGATTGTCTGAAATTCTCCTTTGAGATAAAGGCAGGGAGGCGGGTCATCAATCGAGCGCAGCCGCGCAGGATACCCGGGGGCGTCAAAAGGCAAAATCGCCGCCCCGAGATCAAGCGCCCGCTGCATCTCCTCCCGGACTTCATTCCAGCCGGCGAAGCTCAGAATTCCGTCGATCGCCTGCCGATCGAGTCCCGGAATTTCAGCCAACTCTTTTTCCGGCGCGGTAAAGACGCGCCGGGGATCGCCAAAATGATCGATTAGTTTCTTAAACCCCGCACAGCCCAAGCCTCTGACACGCCCCAACGCCAGACAGGCAAGACTCGTCTCTTCGCTCGCAGACAATAAACCGCCCTCCTCCCACAGATATGCATGGGTGAAGCATAGTTACTTGCCGTTTGTCAATCGCAGGTTTAGCTCAGAGGGCAATTGCGGTTAGGTTTTATTGTAATTCAAAAACGACCCGAATTCCAGCGTCGGAACAAATTTCTCAGCAATTCATGGCCCTCGAGAACGGCTAGATTCGGCGGTAATCTTCTCCAGCCGCAGCAATCTTCTTTTCCACCTCGAGCCGAGCGCAAAGCCGCCGATCGTGCCGTCACTCCGAACAACCCGATGGCAAGGGATAATAATGGGAACAGGATTTCGCGCAAGGGCATTGCCTACGGCTCTCGTTGCTTTCGGCTTTCCCAGTTGCTCGGCAATCCAGCGGTAACTTTTTACCTCGCCGTACGGGATCTTTGCGGCGAGTCTTAACACGTTCCGTGTGAAAGGCGGCAAATTGCTGAGATCACAGGGCGTGGAGAATTCCTGCAGCGATCCAATAAAATAGGCTTCCAACTCTCTTGCCGCAACCCTTTTCCAGCGGCGGATGAGAGCGTTTTGTTGCGCGTCGATTTTTTGGAATCGAGCAATCCCCCTGCGAGCTAAGCTCAATTGCTTGATCCCGCGCTCCGTGGCTTCAACAAACAGATTCGGCTTCATGATCCGCCCTTCTACTTTGACCGTTTCCATGCGGCGCCCCTAAAACTCTTCACCCGTTGTTCCCTCCTGGCGCGAAAGATCAGCCGCAAGGGCGAGTTTTCGAGCCCCAGGTTGAGGCGTAATTGCCGCTCCAGATAGCGTCGATATTCGGCTGCGACCGCCATCGGAAAATTTACAAAAATCACAAAAGTTGGCGGGCGCGTCGCCGTTTGCGTGGCGTAGAAAAACTTGACTTGCCTGCCCCGGGCAAGCGGTGGAGTATGCTTCTGCACCGCCTCCTGAAGGGCCTGGTTGAGTCGTGATGTCTGGACACGGCACTGATAGGCGCTGGCGACCCGCGCCACCGTCTGCATGATGCTGTCGACTCCATAGCCCGTCAGGGCCGAGATAAACGTAACCGGAGCATAATCTACGAACGCAAGCTTTTCATAAACCCGCTCCCGATAAGATCTCCGGTCGCCCTGATCATGCGAGATCAGATCCGACTTGTTGACCGCCAGGACTAAACCCTTGCCACGCTGCGCCGCGTAAGCGAGAATCTGAGCATCTTGATCGGTCACTCCCTCACTGCCATCCAGAAGATGGATCACCACATCGCCCCGATCGACTGAACCGAGCGAGCGAATCACACTGTATCTTTCAATGCGATCGACGATTCGCGCCTTGCGGCGAATCCCGGCTGTATCGACGAGAACGTACTCCTGGCCTCGAAACACGAAGGGACTTTCCAGCGCATCGCGCGTGGTTCCCGGGCCCGCGTCCACCACCGAGCGGCCATAGCCCAACAGCCGGTTTACCAGCGTCGATTTGCCCACATTGGGCCTCCCCACGACCGCCAGAGACAGAGGTCGCGAAGCTTCTTCTTCGATTCTCTCCTCAACCTCAGCCGGAAACGCGGCCGTGATGCTATCCATCAACTCCGAAAGTCCGAAGCCATGCTCAGCGGAAAGAGGATACAGGCTCTCCAATCCCAGCGCATAGAACTCGTAGAGGGAATCCTCTCTGGGTTTGGTGTCGATTTTGTTCACAGCAAAAAAGACCGGCTTGTCCACGCCCCTCAAAAGCTCGACAGCGTCGCGATCCACCGGGCTCAAGCCCGTCTTCCCATCGAACAAAAAAAGAACAACGTCGGCTTCCTCGAGAGCCAGACGGCTTTGCTCCTGAATTTTTTTCTCCAGATCCGATTCCGGCTCCGGGTCGAAGCCTCCAGTATCGATCAGCACGAATCGCTTCCCATACCATTCCGCCCGCCCGTAATTGCGGTCCCGCGTGACTCCAGGGAGGTTGTCTACGATCGCTTGTTTCCTTCCGGATAGGCGGTTGAACAAAGTAGACTTCCCAACGTTGGGACGGCCCACAAGAGCTACGACCGGCAGGCGGGGAATAGGGCTTGAGGTTACTTTGGCCATTGTCTCTAAAGTCCGGGAAAGGGCGGAGCGCATAGGGCTAAGAGTTTTTCCGCGCCATGCTCTTAGCTGCTCTGTTCACAGGCCCATCTCCGTCAGCGCGCGCGGGTCTCGAGTCCAGCCTTCGGTCACCCGGATGAAAAGCTCCAGGAAAACCCGACAACCCAGCAGGGTCTCCAACTCCTCCCGGGCTTGCCTCCCGATCTCTTTGAGCATCGAGCCCTTTTTTCCTATGAGAATCGGTTTATGCGATTCCCGGTCCACGTGGACGGTCGCTTTGATAACAACCAGGTTTTTTTCCTCTTTTTCGCTGAACTCTTCTATAGTGACGGCGGTCGCGTAGGGAATTTCCTCCCGCGTTAGAACAAAAATCTTTTCGCGGACGATTTCCGAGGCGATGAAACGTTCCGTTTGATCTGTTACTTCTCCTTCAGGATAGAAACAGGGGCCTTCGGGAAGCATCTTTTCTATTTTGTCCAAAACAAGATCGACGTTTTCTCCCTTAAGAGCGCTTACCGGAATGATCTCTCTCTCGGGCAGCAGAGCGGCGCAACGCTCCATGATGGGGAGCAGCTTCCCTTTCGATATGAGATCAATTTTGTTGAGCAGAACAAGCGTGCGGGGCTGAAGCTCCGCGAGATTCTTGGCGATATCCTCATCTTCAGGGCCCATGCCCGCCCGGGCATCGACCAGCCACAGGATGCCATCCACTTCTCTCAACGTCCTGAGGGCAACATCCACCATCCGGCGGTTCATGAGCGAACGGGCCCGGTGAATACCTGGAGTGTCGATAAAAACGGTTTGCGAGCTCGGAGTTGTTCTGATTCCTAAGAGCCGGTTGCGAGTGGTTTGGGGCTTTGCCGAAACGATGGCAATCTTCTGTCCCAAAAACTGATTGAGGAGGGTCGATTTTCCCACGTTGGGTCTGCCGACGATGGCGATGTACCCGGACCGATGGGAACCTGAGCCCTGATCCACCTTGGTTGCCTGTTCTTTCTCCATCCCTGAATCTCTCCCGGTTCATTATGACATGAGCTTCTGATGGATCAAGAACGCACTTTCCTCTCGTCTCCTTCGCAGGTGTAGATGACCGCGACCGATTTCGGGCCGAGATCGAAGCGGCGTCGTTCGGCGAGCCACGGGAGGCCGTCTTTAATTTCATCGACGCTCGTGACGCCGGGCGGGCTGAGAAAAATGATGGTGACGGTTCGCGGCGATTCGATCACGGATTGACGGATGTTGCCGAATACATCCGCGAGCACGTGTTTGCTGAAAGGATTCCAGAAGTAAATCACCGTCACCTCAGGTGGAACACGGAAGCTGCGCGCGTCGACGTTGTGCAGCTCGATATCGCGGCAGCGCAGCCGCGGCAACGCCCGCTGCACATTTTTCACGGCCCGCTCGTTCAGCTCGGGGATCAGCTCGACGCCAATGATTTTCCGGAACGGATAAGTGGCCGCGAGCACGACGGCGCGTCCCATCCCTGAGCCGAAGTCGAGGAATACGTCTTCGCCCGGGCGGATGTCGATCAGCTTCATCAATTGCCGGAAGCGGATGTAGCTGGTCGCAATATACTGGTGGCAAGCGGCGTCGGTCACGCCGTATGTGTCGAGGAAAATTTCCGTGTCGGAAAAGATGCCGAGCCGCCATTCGTAGAAGCGTTCGTAGAGCCGGTACAGAAAATAGCGCAGCCTTCGAACCATGGCTATTAGGAAGGCTGAGGTCTACGTGGATACAAAAGGGTTCTGGCCATTCCAAGAGCTGCGATCGATCGTGAAATACTAGTGGAATTGCATCCTTCCCCGGATGTCAAAATGTTGCAATCGTTTTCGGATCATGGGACAGACGGAGAAGAGATCGGTCCCTTGAATCTCTGCCGTTTCACCGATTCGGGATTATTTAACGCGCCGAGAAAGTCTCGGTGATAGACGAGAAAAGATTATGCCACGCCATAGTGTGATAGGCGAGCGTTCATGGGATAGATCACGACAAGCGGTTAAATGCGTGGCGCAAAGAGCATGGTGCTGGAAAAGTGGTTGGCACAAAAGTTTGTTTGAGTTCAGGATTTCTTTCCCGCCGCGGATGCTTCCAGAACCGAAAGCGCAATCGCCGGGTAGGCGCCGCACCGGCAAATATTGCCTGAAAGCCATTGGGCAATCTGCTCGCGCGTTGGCGAGGGGTTCTCCAAAAGAAGCGCCTTGGCTGCCATGATTTGCCCGGGCGTGCAGTAGCCGCACTGGGATCCGACGTTGCGGATGAACGCCTCTTGCAGCGGATCGAGTTTATCCCCTTCTGCGAGCCCTTCGATGGTGAGCACCGACTTCCCATGCGACTCAAAGGCCAGATAGCTGCACGAGCTCACCGCTCGATTGTCGACAAGAACCGTGCAAGCCCCACATACCTCCGATTCACAAGACCGTTTGGTTCCCGTGAGCCTAAGGCGGTATCTTAGAAAATCGAGCAGCACTTCCTCGATCGGCACCTCTCCCCGCCACGGTTTTCCATTAACCGTGACCGAAAGCTCAAAAACCTGCTGCGTCTTGATGGCATCCAATTCCTTCACAGCTCCTCCATCGGCACTAAATTCGATTTTCACTCCCTGAGACGAACACGGCTATCGCCCGGCCTTTCTTGCGCCTTCAACAAACTGGGGATCGGTGAATCGGGACAGATTCATGGAGCGGATCTCATCTTCGCTTTTTCCCATCATCCGAAAAGCGGATTGCAACACCTTCACGTCCGGAGAAGGGTCCAATTGCAAGTATTGCTTCACGACCAGGTCGTAGGTTTTGTCCAGGAGATTGGACTCGTCGATCCGCGTGTACTTTTTGATGACCGCCGTGGTCTTTACGCGCTCCGCTTTCATGAACGAAATTGCGGCGACAAATCCCGCGGCGAACTTGTTCACCATAGCTGGTTTTTCCCGCAGCAGACGCTGCCGGGCGATGACCGCGTTCATGGGAAAGGCGATGTCCAGATTGGCAAAGTTGAGGAATTCCTTGAACCCATATTCGATCGCCTTGAAGCTTGCCGGGTCGGCCAGGACGGCCGCATCGATGTGGCCGGTATGGATCGCCGCTAGTATTTCTCCGATTCCGCCAACCTGAATAATCTGGACCTGATTGGAAGGTATTTTCCATTGGCGCAGCGCATAGCGAAAAGCGAAGTCGTATAAGCCCCCGAATCGAGTGACGCCGATTTTTTTTCCCGCGAGATCCTGCGGGGTGCGAATATTCACTGAAGTCACAAGCGAGAAGGCGGGCTTCTTGATGGGGATGGCGATCACCCCGATCTCCGCTTTTTGCTCGATCGCGCTTAAGATGGCAGCGCCCCCCACCATCCCGAAAGCCACTTCACCCGAAAGGATCGCGGCCAAGCCGATGGGACCCGATCGGATATAGGCAAGGTCTACATCCAGCCCCTGCCTCTCAAAAAAGCCCCGGTCCACGGCTACCCAGACAGGAGCCTGTGTTGCCGCCAGCGCAGTGTACGCGACGTGGATTTTCTCGGCCAAAACGAGCGCCGGATTCGAAAGAATGATGAAAGCAATGAGCTTTAGAATTCCGTTGAATTTCACAAAACCACCCCGTTGAAATTTTCGCTGCCAGCGGACAAACAAATTTGCAGTCCGGCCCGGTTTCTGACGATTCGATTGATACAAGGCTCAGATCTTACCCAGCGCCTGCAAGATCTTTTCCGCGGTAATCGGCAAAGATCTCACGCGAACCCCGATGGCGTCAAAAATCGCGTTGCCGATCGCCGGCGCAACCGTGACAATTGAAGTCTGAGACATCCCTTTCGAGCCAAACGGGCCCGGCCCGTCGCCCCTCTCCATCATGGACGAATAAAATGACCGCGGGAGATCGGCTATGACAGGCAACCGGTATTGAAAAGGATCGCCGTTTTGCATCTGCCCCTCGCCATAGACGGTCTCTTCAAAGAGCGCGTGTCCTAACCCCATCACGGCCCCGCCGTCCATTTGTGCTTTGGCCGAAAGGTGATGCAGCGCCTTGCCCGCATCCGTGACAACCGAGAACCGGAGCACGCGCAACTCACCGGTCTCACAATCGACTTCAACTTCCGCGGCCCCGGCACTCGGGGCCCAGTGATCCATGCCGCTGAAAGCCGAATCTTTCTGCGTGGGGCGAGGCGCATGATGACCCACCGCTTGAATCACCGCATCTTCTCCTGACGCCCTCGCGACATCGCCGAAAGAGTAGCTCTCTTCGGCGTGCAACAGCCGCCCTCCGACTACTCGCCATTCTTCGGGATTTCCCCCCATTGTTCGACATGCGGTGAGAATCAGCTCTCGTTTGAGATTCTCGCACGTAATTTTTACGGCATTCCCCATCTGCATCGTTGTGCGTTGAGAATGCACGCCGATAAACGGCAGATCAACCGCCGTATCCGGCTGCCCAACCACGATCCGGCTCTGCGGAATTTCCAGCGACTTCGAGGCGATAATGCTGATGAGATTATGAACACCCTGGCCCAAATCCGGAGCGTTGTGCTCAATCCTCACAACCCCGGAAGCATCCACGCTCGCCATGGCGGACGTCTTGGTGCCGCCCTGGGAGCCATGCCGGAGGCTAAGGGCCATCCCTTTCCCGCGCGCGACGCCGCGCCGGATTACCGGAGTCTTTTGTTCCAGCGACGAACGACCATCCCAACCCATTGCCGCGATGGCGCTCTCCATCAGATCCAGGTAATCCGTGTCCATCAAAGGAGTTCCCTTGGCCACGAACTGGCCGCGCAGAAGAACGTTTTTTCTTCTGAATTCAGTCGGATCGATCCCCATCTGCCGGGCTACGCTGTCAATGGCGCACTCTATTCCCCAGGTGGTTTGCACTTTGCCCGTTGCCCGGGTATGCCCCGCGGGCACTTTGTTCGTGTACGCGCAGCGGGCATGAATACTCACATGCGGAATGCGATAGCAACCCCAGGCCGAGATGACCGCGTTGTGGGTGGCGGTCGGCGCGCCGGTGGTATAAGCTCCCGTGTCCACGACGAGATCGACCTTCAAAGCCGCCAGCGTCCCGTCCGATTTCACGCCTATCTTTGCTTTGTAGACCATGGCATGGCGGGCATTCTGCCGGAAGCTAAGCTCCGCTGTGGGAATTAATCGTATCGGCCGGCCGATCTGGCGTGATAGAAACAACGTCGCGAGGATGGAGTTTGTCAGCGTTTTTGAGCCGAAGCCTCCTCCAACATAAGGAACCCGCACTCGAACGCGCCTGGGATCAACTCCAAAGATTTCCGCGATCTCTTCTGACTCGCGAAACGGAGAACTGGTGGGCGCCCAGAGGTCGATCTCATCATTCAGGAATCGGCCGAGACAACCGCCGACATTTTCCATGGGATGATGAAACATGGAAGGCGAACTATAAGTCTCTTCAAATATGCGGTCGGCTTGCTTGAATCCCTCTTCCACATCGCCCCACTCTAGCTTGTCCTCAAAAAGAAGATTGCTGCCTTTGCTCTCGTGAAGAACAGGCGCTCCGGGAGACAAAGCCTCGGTGGCATCAAAAACAGCCGGCAACACCTCGTACTCGACTTCGATCAATTCGATCGCCCGCCGGGCGGTGCGCAGATCCTCTGCGGCCACCAGGGCGACGAGCTCGCCGTCAAACCGGACCTTATCCACTGCGATAAAGCTCTCATCACTCATGGGTTTCCACGAAAGATAAGCCGTTGGGGCGGGAACCGGCAGGGCCGGGTTAAAGCCGTTCAAGTGCTCCCGATCCAGGATACCGACCACGCCCGGAAGCGCTGCGGCCCTGGATGAATCTATGGAGAGAATCCGGGCGTGCGAATACGGGCTGATCAGGGGAGCAGCGAAGGCCGTGCCCGGCAGATCCGGCAGGTCCTCAATATACTTCGCCTGTCCCGTCACCTTGTCCTTCGCATCAATACGCGGCTGCTCTTGCCAGCCGTGCACGGTCTCAGAAGTTTTGGCCATACTGACGCTCTCTATCGCGACTCCTTACTCTTTGGGACTGACAAGAAATCCCCACTTCTTCCTCGCTCTCGCCATTCTCTCAGGATCTGTCTTGACCGCTTGCGGAAAAGAATGAATTCTCTCATACGGTTTGCAGGCATCCAAAACCAATCGGGAGCTGTGAACAGCGTTCGGCAAAACCCCGGTATCGAGAGGACTGCTGAAAGAGCGACGGATGACTTGAGCCGACCGCTCAGGGTCGCTTCGGGTGCAGATGGCCCACACCACTTCCTCCAGATCGGCCGGATCGATATCATCATCGACGACAACGACATATCTCCCGTTTCTAATCCCCACCCCGCACTGCGCGGCCACGATTCCGACCTGCGTTGCATGCCCCGGATATTTCTGGCGCACCGAGATCACGGAAAAAAGGCTCCCACCGCCTGCCTCGTGGAGCCATACGCCTTTGATTCCTGTCAGACCGGCGCTCTCTAAATAGTTCCACAAAAGAGCCGAACGGAGTAGTCCCTGCGTATGCGCTTGTGAAGAGGGTGGCTTGATCGGAGGCCGCCCAAAAATAATCGGTTCATCGCGATACAAAATGGACTTGATTCGGATAACCGGCTGGGGCGATCTCTCACTGCCGTAGTAGCCGGTCCACTCGCCGAAAGGTCCTTCGGCCAAAAGATCGCCTTCCGCCGATTCGCCCGCGATGACGCATTCAGCGCTCGCAGGAACCGGTAGGCCGGTCATGGGCTCCTCGATGGTCTCGACAGGCTCGCCTTTTATGCCGCCGGCGTAATCCAACTCACACGTGCCGGCGGGCAGATTGAGCGACGATACGATAAAAACGAGCGGATCACATCCCAAAACGACGGCGACAGGACAGGGCTTTCCCTGCTTCCACCACTGCTCCCGGTGGAGTCGCCCGTGTCTGCCGGGTTCGGCATAAAAGCCGAGAGCATCCGGGCCATGAAGCATCGCCCTGTAAGTGCCGACATTGACCCACCCATCCTCGGGAGACCGGGTAATGACGCAGCAGCCGGTTCCAATATAGGGACCGCCATCGTGCAGGTTCCATGTGGGAGCAGGGAATCTGCGAATGTCGATGTCTTTTCCCATGACCCGGTTTTTCGTGACGGGACTACTCTCCACCTTCACATGGGGGATCAACGAAATGGTTTTGACTTTCTCCTTCCAAAGACGAACAAAATGGACTTCATCTTCCGGAAGCGGCAGGCGCAACGACAGGGACAGCCTCCTCCGGGATCCGAGAGCGTTTAGAAGAACGCGATATCCACCCTCTACTCCCTTCAGCCGATCGCAGAGAACCGCCGGGTTATTCCGCGAGTGGCACACCAGCGAAGCAAGCTCTCCGATCTCGAGATCGGGTTCCACCCCATCCACACAGCGCAGCTCGCCGGCTTTTTCGACCAAGGACAGCCATTCGCGCAAGTCCTTGTAAGATTCAGCCGCGCTTATCGAGGCTTCGGTCCCGCTCATCCTGCCTTCCTTCTAAGATAGAGGATCAGGTTCTGCCTCCCCTCTTGAATATGCTGCCGGATCAATTTTCTCGCGCCGGCAACGTTCTGTTTCATAATGCAGTCCAGTATCATTTCATGTTCTTTGTAAACTTTTTTCCCTCTTTGCGGAAAACCCTCCAGGCTGCGCTTGAGGATCAATCGTTCGAAGATCTTCTCCAGAGCGTTTTTGATAAATCGATTGTGACAGGCCTCTGCTATTCTCAGATGAAACTCTTGATCGGCCCGCAATCTTTCCATCGAAATCGGCTGCTGGACCGCCCGATGATATTTTATTGTGATCTCTTTTAGATCTCTTATGAGCTCCTCGTCCTTTATAGAGGAAGCTTTCTCCACCGTGTAGGCCTCAATAATCTCCCGAAACGAATATAATTCATCCGCCTCATCGACGGTGATTTCATTGAGGTAGTAGCCTTTTCTCGCAACGCTCCTGACGTAACCTTCCTGAACCAGCCGGTTGATCGCCTCTCGTACGGGCGTCGTGCTCACGCCCAGCTTTTCGCTGAGATATTCATGTTGCAGTTTCTGTCCTGGAACGATCTGCTGCGTAAAGATCAAATCTTTGATCTTGAAATAAACCTGGTCCGTCAGGCTGAGCGAATAAGGCGACCAGCCATCTTCTTTGAATGCGGGGTAAAGAGTTTGGTCCATTATGATTTTACCTTCAGCGCGCTCAGGTAAGATACCCGTTTTGCCGGTAATATCTCCTGGCGCCGGCGTGCAGCGGAATTCCAAGCGCCGCGTCCTCCGTATCTCGACACAGCTTTTCCATGTCCAAAGAGCCGCTGTCGACGGGTATGAAATCTCTCCGCCTGTCGATCGCCTCGCAAATGGAATAGGCAACGCCCTCGTCCAGCCATTTATGCGTGATCAGGGGCCAGCCGCTGAAATCGATCGTCCTCACGTCTCTCGGGAGACTCTTAAAACGGGTTTTCGGTATGGCGGCGCCTTTAAAACCATACCTTTCCATCTCCCGTATGATCTTGGGTTCAAGCTCTACAAGTTCATAGCCGTTCGCGAGCGCCTCGTCTAACCATTTGGATATTCCTTCATCGAAAACCGCCCCTACTTGTCTGTTCAGGATGCTTTGCATGCGCCGGGGCGACGAGGGACGATCGCATTCCTCTATCTCTCCGCCCCACTGCTTGATCCTTGCCGGAGAAAGCCCATAGAGAGAAAGAATCTTTGACACAGCATAGTAGGTCGCGTTATCAACCCCGGCCAATCGAGTCGACACCCTCAGAGGAATCTTCCTGGCCGCGATCTCATAAAGAGACCTGATTTTCAAATCTCTGGAGACAGCAAAGGCAATCCTGTCCCAGGAGGGAAAACACGCCAGCGCCCGCAGAGGCAGTTTCTGCTTATAAATTCCCTTCCCCCGATACGCCATCGTAGCGATCGCCGACGGATTCACGTAGGCGATATCCACGCGCCTCCTCGCGACCTCCAGCGGCGCCCGCATCCCACCCATGAGCCGCCCATTAACGGCCAGGCTCAAGCTCAGAGGCCTGTTGGCGCGACTGTCTTTTGAAGTGAAGGAGATCTTTAACTCGTCGCCCAAACTTGACATTTGTCTGGCGTACAACTCGGCGGCGATTTCGAGAGCTCCTTTAACCCTGATCATGTTCGCTCTTAGTTTAACCATCGCGCTACGAGATCTTAATGGAATTCGCGTTCGCTACCCTGACGTTAAAATTGTAGGCGGACGACCTGAACTGGCTGAGAGCAAAGACTTGCCCTTCGGGCCGGATGGCGTGGATGCAATCCTCCGGCACGACGACAAAGTAGTTCCTGATGCTGAACCCGATGACTGCATGGTAAACACAGTTGCTCGATCCTATCCCCGTCACGACGATGGTGTCGCGGCAGGGCTGTAAGTCCAGATTCTGCAATACCGCCTCCATCCGGGTTCTGTAGAAGCAATCATGCGATGATTTTTGGACGACGGTTTCCGTCGGGAGAGGCTTCAGTTCTTCAACGAACTCCACGCCCGGATTGCCCTCGAGAAGATGAACCTTCCTTCCAAAGACGGTAAATTCCGGATGGTCCACAGCGCGCACCGACTGCACGTGAATGATTTTTCCATCCGCTTCGCGAAACCGGTTGAGAAGTGACTGTATCTTGTGAATGACCGGCCGAACCCCCGGCCCGTGCTTCTCACAACCTTCCTCCTGCATATCGACGATGACCAGTCCGAAGGAGCCCTTCGGAAGGTTCATGCGTGTTTCATTATTCATAAACTCTCTCCGATCCCGTCCCGTCTCCGGCGGAGAACGCCCCGACGTTCTTCTGTGGCTTCCAAATCGACCTGCTGGCCACCGTCAGTCAACGCGACTCCGTAAATCGCATAGGCCGCCTCGCGCGACACCAGTCCGTCTCTGATGTCTTTCAGTACCGCGTCAGGCGCCCTCTCTAGGGGGTCCCCGTATCCACCGCCCATGGCGACTCGCATGTAGAGGACGTCGTTCTTAGTTAATTCGAAATCACAACACCCCAGTTCTCTCGCCCGGCCGTTGATCTCAGCCATATTCACCGGCGCCTTATTCGCGGCAATCAAGCGCTCCACGTTGGTATCTTCCCACAAAGTCAGCACGCTCGGAGCGCCCGCCCAACCGCCAAAGATCCCCTGTCCGGAGTTGCCCGATCCGGTTACGCCGTAAGCAACGCCCGTGATCTTTCCTTCCGGAGCCTTGTGCAAGATATGCGCTGTTTCCGCTCCCGCGCCGCCGCGAAATTTTCCCGCGCCACCGCCGTCCACCACATGGCGCCGAAACAGGTACAGGATGGGAAAGTTGAGCTCGAACCATTCGACATTGGGACAGCTCATAAAATTCCCGCCCCCAGAGTCTATGCCGTCCGCGAAGGAGCGCGCCCCGGTGCCGTCGAGCGCGCCATGCGCCATATTGAACACGCAGTACTTGCCGGCCTGATTGAGGCCCGCATGTTTTGCGTTGCGATGGCCTGCGTTCACCGCCATCACCTCCTTTTTCCACTTTTCGCTCCTCGCGAGCATTTGCATCAATGCAGACCTCGCGAGGTATCGAACGGTGTGGCCGGAAGACGTCGTGTTCAAAGAGACCGGGCCGGGGTAGCGGACATTGACGAGCGTTCCTTCCGGAGCCGCGATATCCAAAGGCCGCAAGAGCCCGTGATTTTTCGGAATATCGTATGCCAGAACAGGCAAGAGCGCCGCGAAGCACCAGCCAAAGGTGGCGTGGCGGGCGAGATTGACCCCTCGTTTTGCCTGTCTGTCCGTGCCTTCGAAGTCGAACAGCAAATGGTCGCCTTGTTTGTGGAGTGTCAACGTGACATTCAACGGTTCGTCCGCCTCGACCACGCTGCGCTCGGTCCACGAGCCGTCCGGCGCCTCTCTGATCCGTCCTCTGAGAACAATTTCCGAGTAGCGGATCATTTCGCTCGCCACGGCATCCAGAAGTTCGGCTCCGTAACGGCCGTACATCTCTTGCATCCTCGATCTCGCGACGTTATTTGCGGCGATTTCACACTTGAGATCGAGTCCGACCATCACGGGATGGCGGGTCATATGGATGATCGTCTCGAAGACATCTCTCCTAAGCGTTCCTTTCTCCACCAGTTTAAGGCCGGGTATTCTGATTCCCTCGTGAAAAATTTCCGTTGCGCCCGGTGAATCGCCGCCGGGAGACATCGCCCCGATATCCGTGACATGCACGAATGTAGCGCTCCACGCAACGAGGCGGTCTCCAACATGGATAGGTGATATCATGTAGACGTCGCTCTGATGGATGGCCGCAAGGTAAGGATCATTGAGGAGAAACAGATCGTCAGGAAAAATTTCTCCATCAAATCGTTCGATAATTTTTTTTACGGCAAAGCCGGCGCAGGCGACATGCTGCCCCATCGTGCTGCCCCCGGCCAAAATGTCCCCGTTGGCCCGGTAAAGCGCGGCCATGTAGTCGCGCTGTTGCGTCGTATTGACGGTGCCGCCCACGCGCTCGAGCGTTGTCGCCGTTTCATTGGCGATCTGATGGAGCCTGTGGGAAATGACTTCGAACGTGATCGGATCGATATCTTTAAGGAAGGAATCCATGCCTGCCTCATAAGCGCCTACCGATATCCGCACGTTTCGAAATTCGTCGAGAGTTGCGCAGTCCGGCGGGTTGATGACGATCGTGGTCACGGGAGTTTCAATCACCGCCGGCCCCGCGATTTCCGCTCCCGGCGTCAAGCGCCCGAAGTCGTAAATCGCCGTCTGGACAAAATCTCTATATTCCTCAAAGTATACGGGCCTGTTCGTTTTGAGCGCATCGCGCGCCGCCGCGCCCGTCGATCGTTGCCTGCAAATCGCGGGCTTTTTTAATCTGCCGGCCGCAGCCAGCCGGAAATTCATGATCTCCTTGCCCGCCTCGCGATAGGCCGAGCCCTTGCCATAAAGCATCTCATAGGCCGTGTCAAAGCGCTCGTACAGTTCCTCCAGGTTCTGTTCTGTCAGCTCTGCACCTCCTGGATCGAGACTCACGTTCACCTCGTGAACCTGGTGACGATAGCGCATATCCACGCTTCGAGAGATCGTGATCTCTTCATTACGGAAACCGGCGGCCGTAAGATCACTCAACGCCTTGCCGATAAGACCGGAAAAATTCTCATTGACCTTTCTCACGTCGGCCGGAACGAGAAGGTGATCGGATTTACCGTATTGATAGACGACGTCCGATGTGACAAGGCCACTGGCTCCGTGCACGGAAGCCGTCAAGGGAATGATCACCCGCAGGATTCCGAGTTCCGCGGCGTATCGACTTGCGTGAACGGGCCCGGCGCCGCCATAAGCAAACAGGACATATTTTCTCGGATCACGGCCTTTCTCGACGGTGGCCTTCCGAATGAGATCGCTCATGTGCGAATTAGCGATCAGATAAATACCGCGCGCGGCCTCGACTTCGTTTAGCCCCAGCGGCCTGGCAATTTTCTCCTTGAGAATTTCGACCGCTCTGCTCTTATCCAACCGTATCTTACCGCCCAGGAAGTAAGCTTCATTGAGATACCCCAGGATCAGAGCAGCGTCTGAAACGGTCGGCTCTGTTCCTCCCCGGCCATAACAGACGGGTCCCGGCTTGGCGCCCGCCCCTTGAGGGCCGACCTTCAGGAGCCGCCCCTCCGGATCAATCCACGCGATGCTCCCCCCGCCGGCGCCGATGGACTCGATCCAAATTTTCGTGGATAAGATATTGTGCCTGGCGATAACGGGTTTGTAGTCCTTCTCGATCATTCCATCCGTCACCAGACTGACCTTGAAAGTTGTCCCTCCCATGTCGGTCGCAAGGATATTGGGCTCTCCGAGAAGCTGCCCCAGAAACTGGCTTCCCACGACCCCTGCGGCAGGGCCCGATTCGATGCTGCCGACGGCGTTTTTGCAGCTTGCGTCGATGCCCAAAACGCCCCCATAGGCCTGCATCACCAGCGGCTCCGCGCGAAGTCCCTTGTTTTCCAACAGCCCTTTGAGATTGCGCAGGTATACGGAAATTTTCGGACCGATATACGCGTTTATCACGGTGGTGGCCGTGCGCTCGTACTCACCAAGATAAGGAGCGACCTCGCTCGACAAGCTGACGAAAAGAGACGGATGATCCTCTTTGATCCTGTCTCCTACCAGCTTTTCGTGGGAAGCATTGGCGATCGACCACAGGAGAGACACGGCAACGGACTCCACTCGCTTTGCCAGGAGCCTTTCGATAGCTTCGCGGATCTCATCGGTACTGAGGCGGATCAACACGGTCCCCTGGTGATCCACCCGTTCGGTAATCTCTTCGATAAGGGATTTCGGCACGATCGGCTCGGGCTTGCACAACGCCGACAAGTGGGCCGCCTCGGTCTCGCTGAGTCCATCCCAGGTCTTGCCGCGCATCATCAGAATGATGTCCCCAAACCCTCTAGTTGTGACGAGGCCGGTCTTGGCGCCGGCGCGGGTAATAATCGTATTGTCCCCGACAGTACAGGCGTGAAAAAAAATGAGCGTCGATTGAACCAGCTCGTTCTCGCTGCGCAATCCAAGAATCCTGGCCGCTTCGCGAACGGCATCGATGACCCCAACCGAAAAGTCGTCCGGCGTTGAAAGGGCCTTCGCGATCGTTTGATTCCCCGCTTCATCGAGAACCACGCAATCGGTAAAAGTCCCGCCGATATCAACGCCGACAATATAATTCATAGAATCATCTGCCCCTTTGACTCCGAGATCCCCTCTTTGAAAAAGAGGCGATAGGGGATTTTCCGAGCTCCGCTGCGATTCATACGTCACTTATAGTACTTCGCCATCTGGTTCTCGACCCTCGATTTCGCGCAGGCCTCCTCGAACATCCGGCGCACGACTGGATCTTCGTCTTCATATTCGATTTGCAGTCCGCCTGTCTTGACGTCCGCATCCATCTCCCCGGGGTCGGATGTCATGCCGTAGTATTTCTTGCTTCCCCATCGCAGTGCGAGATACCGCGCCGGCTCGGCTCCGGCGTTAAAATGCTGGTGAAACCAGTTGTTGGGAGGAACAATCAAGCTTCCCGGGCCCCAATCGAACCGTTGATTGGGTTGACCCTGCGGCCACATGAGCGAGTACCCGCGGCCGCTGAGGATGATCACGTGAGCTCCGGGACCGTGGTAATGGGCTTTCTTGTAAGTTCCCACCGGAAACTGAGCCACGTGACCGCACAAGGTATTTTGCGAAATCTCCAGGCGGACCTGCGAGCCACCGGCCCCTCTCTCCTTCCATTCGATCAGGTCCATGTTTCTTACATCCGCAACAAAATTCGTCTCCCACATCCGGCCCTCATACCAGAGTCCGGGACGCGAGAAATAATCCTCTTCCGAGCTGTAGCGATCTTTGAAAACAAAGTCGCAGTTGAAGATAAAATCCAAATTGTGAATCAGGTTGATCATGATCGGCGCGCTGGTCACAGCGATATAGCGGGCCGGCTCGCTGCCGCTCCCGTTGAAATGCTGGTGCCATGCGTTCAGCGGCGCGGAAAAGAGCGCGCCCTCCTGCCATTCGAACGTGCGCTTCGGCCCGCCCTGATTCCAGACGGTAGTGGCGCCCTTCCCGCTGATGACATAGATCAGCTCTTCGAAGAAATGCTTTTGCGGCTTGAGACCCTGACCCGGAGCGATCTCACAGACGTAGGCGTCGTTCGTCTCGCCGGCGCCTTCTAGACAGATGCGCGCCGCAAGCCCGCCTTTGCGGCCCCACGGCTGCAGCGGAACCTTTTTGAGGTCCTCCATGAAAAATCCTTCGATCAAGGGGATTCCCTCAAGCTCCAGCCACTTCCGATAGGAGCTCTTCTTCTCGGGAAGCGGCGGCTTTTTAGCAAAGTTGGATTCGGACATTTTTCCCCCTCTTAATGCTGCCGTCGGTCGGGCGCCACGGAATGATCCTGCTATGTCGTCTCGACGGAGACCGTCTCGTTGAATATGCCTATTTTTGCAGGCCGAATAGCGATCGGAAGCG
Organism: Deltaproteobacteria bacterium; assembly: GCA_016210115.1. GTDB lineage: Bacteria > Desulfobacterota > Binatia > UBA9968 > UBA9968 > JACQUW01. The sequence continues at coordinate 40,885 of JACQUW010000326.1, forward strand.
ATCCATATGCCCTTTGATGTTCTCTCCTTGCTCCAGCCGGAGCGGCGTAAGCTTGAGGCGACGCCTATCAAGCTTGGGCGTGAGAGGTTTCAGGTCTGATCTGGAAGGTATCCGCTGCAGCCTCTGAAGCACCTGCTGCCCCTCACTCGACAGGACATAATCGATAAGAAGCTTTGCAGCGTTCGGATGTTGCGGTTTTGCCCCCAGACCAATCACCCCGGTCGAGGAAATGATCGGATCCATGGTGGAGACCCACTCGATGGGGGCTCCTTGCGTCTTCATGAACTCGACGCGATGGACATAAGCGAACGCCATGGGCATTTCGCCCGCGACGACGAGCTGAGAAAGAAGCGTGTGCCCTTTGCGAAACTGAATATCCTGGCCGGCAAGCCTTTGGAAGTAAGCGAGAGCCTTCTCAGCGCCCCGCCTGTTTTCGAGTCCCAGATACAATTCATAGTCTGCGGGGTCCATTCCGATGTTGCCCTTCCACCTCGGATGGAGAAGATCGTCCCAATCTTTGGGAGCGTCGAGCTCCGAAATGAGTCGTGTGTTATAGGCGAGCACCGTGATCCTGTCGTCGGTGGACGTCCACAGCCCGTTTTCATCTTTCCAGCCCCGCCCGTAAGCCTTTCGCTCGGGCGAATCGTACGACTGCAAAAGTCCCATTTTGATCGCCGGATACATATCGACCCCGGTCGCTCTGATGACGTCGTACCCGTAATTTCCAGATCGCGCCTCCGCAAACACTCTGTTTAGAAACTTCTCAGTGCTCAACCTGAGTACTTCAACCCTGACAAACGGGTATCTATTTTGGAAATGTTTTGCCAGATCATTGGCTTCGGTGACGGTGCTGTACCAAACAACTTTACCCTCGCGCCTTGCCCCCTCTTCCCACGGATTTGAGGCAAACACAGATTGCGAGAAGAAGATTGTCTCAGGCAGAAAAATATAAACGAAAAAAAGAACAAGAGCCCCTCGACCGAAAATCGCCGCCTCTGACCTCATCCGTCTTCTGAAAATACAATGCATATCGCCTCCTTAGTCAATGCGTATTCACGGCAACCCGGAGCAACGCCTGGAGGTATTCTTTAACGGCGGTAAGCTATCGCGAACCTTTGGCAACTTTTTCGATGAACCCTTCGTCAATTAGTTCCTGAACAAGCGCGTTATCGTAAAACTCCTCGGCCCGGCGCCCGCCCGCCTTTATCTCGGGCGCGGCATTGTAGACACTGATCGAGTCCGTTAGCGGGACCAGAGCAGTATTGGCCGCGTAATAGTGATGGGTTCGGGAGAGCTGCTCCGGATCATTCATTTTCGTATATTTTTGGGTGACCCGGACTGAAAAATCCGTCTTTTGTTTGTAAAGAGCGAGCCCCTCGACAAAACTCATAAGAAATCTCTTTGCTTGAGGCCTGTTCTGGGCCAGGTAAGAACGTTTGGCGACTATCACCGAGGCGGGATATTTGATGCCTAGGCTTCCGAGATCGGCCAGGACCTTGAGGCCCAACGAGTTTACTTCAAAGAGAACTGGAGGCGCGAAAACGGTCGCCGCGACTTGCCCGGACCGCAGCGCCATAATCCTTTGAGCGTCGGGGCCTCCCTGAAGAAATGTCATATCGTTAGGGCCAAGACCTAACTTTTCAAATGCCAGACGGGCCGCCAGTTCCGTAATGCCGCCGAGGCGCGAAACCGCGATCCGTTTACCTTTGAGATCTCCGGCAGAGCGAATGTCTTTGTGGACAACGAAGCTGTAAGGCATATAGCCGTAAGACGTAGCGATGATCGTCAGGTCTGCACCGCGAAGCGCGGCAAGAACCGGCAGGGTTCCCGAAAGGTTGGCAAACTGAAGCTCGTTGGCCAATAAAGCCTGAAGGTTAAGTGTGCCGCCGGAGATCATAATGAGATCTGCGTTGAAGCCATATTTTTTGAACAGATCGCCTTCCTGAGTGACCCACAATGGAGCATTGTATCCGGATGTGCCGGCATAGCTGATGCGAAGCGTCCGGGTCTGAGCACAAAGCGATCCGGTCAGCAAACTCCATGTCATCGTGAGAATCAGGAACCGTAACAGCATATAAGTGCCTCGCTTTGTACGACCGTCACGGCCGTCCTTCCGTCTGCCAGTCCACATTATTCAGCTCTGTGCTTGAGACCGGCGCAGAACTTTCATCTGGACTCAGCGGGCGAGCCGAATAAAACCTCTCCCCATCGCGACATCGCTTCGTCGAGAACCTCTTTGTCAGCCGCGCAACGCCGCGGAGCACGATCCCGCCAACCGTACGGCCAGCATGCGTCTATAATCGCGCGCGAGCTAAGCCCTTTGTTGCCGGGCTCGATCGCGGGGTCCATCTCCGAGCTCCAGCATCCCTTGACGATCTCAACGGATCTTTCCGGATCTGACCGGGTCAGCACGGCCCACAAAACATCGTCGAAATTCCGGATGTCGATATCGTCGTCCACGACGATGATGTAGCGGCCCATGAATCCCCCGGTGCGGCATCCCATCGCGGCAAAAGCCGCCTGCCGCGAGTGACCCGGATATTTCTGGCTGATACCGATCACCATTAGAAAGCGGCTGCCTCCGGCCGGATGGTACCAGACTCCCCGGACTCCAGGCACCCCGGCTTTGCGCAAAAAATCTTCCACCGACATCGCCCTCAGCAGGCGCTGGGACCACGTCACTTCCATCGGAGGCCTGCAGGGCGGCGACCCTAAGAGTATCGGATCGTTTCGGTGATAGAGCGCTTTGACTTTGATCAAGGGCTCTTCACGACACGGGCTCGTATAGTAGCCGGTCCATTCTCCAAAAGGACCTTCCGGAGCCGTTTCCGTGGGCGAGATCTCCCCTTCGATCGCCAGCTCGGAAAATGCCGGGATGGGAAGGCCTGTCACTGGTCCGCGGATCACCTCTATCGGCTCTCCCGCAATGCCGCCGATGAATTCGTACTCCGAGAGTTGTTCCGGAATCGTGTTTCCCGCGATCAAAAAAACCAGTGGATGATGGCCGAACGAGATCGCGATCGGGCAGGCCTTACCACGACGGAAGTACTTTTCCCGGTGAAAATAACCGTCTTTGCCTTTGATGAACCAGCCCACCAGGCAATCGGGTCTGTTGGTCAGCATGACCCGATACGTGCCCAGGTTCACGGCCCCTGTATCCGGGTCAGCCGTTATGTTGGCGTTCGCGGTGCCTATGTACCTCCCGCCATCTTCGCGATGCCATTTCGGAGCCGGAAAGAGAAGAAGATCGATCTTCTCGCCTTCGAGCGTATTCTCCATGATCGGACCGTCATTGACATACCGCGGCGCGATCGGCGCAGCATTCTCCAGCTTCTCTCGCCACCGTCGTTGGAAGGCAGCCAGCGCCGGTTCCGGACCAAAGCCGCAGCTTAAGCTCAGCCGTCGTAGCGATCCGGTCGAGTTCGTAAGCACGCGATACCCTTTCGGGTAACCGGGAATCTCGTCAAATAGAACCGCAGGACCGTTTTCCTTCTGCTGGGCGAGATCGGTAACCGCTCCGATCTGCTCGTCCCAGTGAGCTCCGCGGATGAGTCTGACCTCGCCCAGGGAGCGGACGTCTTCTACCCATTTTCGCAGATCCGACCAGTCATCCGTCATCGGCATATCCAACCTGGCAGAGGGTTCATACGTAACTTAGCGGTTCTAAAAAGGCGCCGAGAAGGCCTGTTCTCTCGCTCTTCTTGCGAAATCCGGCCGCTCTCCGTCATGTCCGCGCAGAGCCTGCCCCCGCGAAAGCGTGGGGCGGGTATCCAGTCCGTTTCTGCCCCGCGCCTGGATTCCCGCTTTCGCGGGAATGACGAAAAGGCCCGTCGCGTCGCCTCCAATGTCTACTGCCTAGTGAAAACTCAAACCAACTTTAGAAATCGTGAGGCAGCGTCAAAGCTACAATCACACGCCGTCTATCGATGAGCGCCTCCGAGCTCTCTTAGAGCTTCCATTAAGTAACTTTGGTCCACAAACTTTTCGGGCGAGGGCATGCGCCCTTTGGCCTGGATCTGCTCCTCATAAATCTGGACCACGGTTCGTATTCCCTCCACGTTGACTCGCGCATCCGGATCCCAGACTCGATTTTGGACGTAATACTCCCAACCCTTGCGGGCGTGCTCGGGCTTGAGATTGACCTCTGTGGCCAGAAGACTGACCGCTGCCTCTTTGTTCTCGTGCACCCAGCGCATGGCCATAACCATCGCTTTCATGAAACGCACCAGCAACGGCCGGTTTCGTTCGGCCCAGGAACGCCTTGCCGAGACCGCGCTGAGCACGTAGTTTGGAACGACGTCCACCGCTTTGCCGATGGCATTGAATCCCATTTCTTCCGCGGCATAACTGGTGGGAATCGAGAGCAGCGCCGCGCCGATCTGGCCCGAGGACAAAGCGGCCAATGCCAGAGGAGATCCTCCGACATTGATCAGCTTATAGTCTGCCGGATACTCCAGGCCCTTGGCCTTCAGCACGCGCTTTAATAGAAACGCGACGCCGGAAGCCAGACCCGAGGAGCCGATGGTCGCTCCCCGAAGATCCTCGTAGGTCTTGTAGCCTTTGCCCCCGATGACGATGTGAGTCGACTTGTTCGACATTCCCCCGATTACCGCGAGATCCAATCCTTGCTCCACCGCCGCCACCGTCACGTCCGGCGTGGAGACCGCCGCATACACCGAGCCGCCCACCAGGGCCTGGACCGCTTTGTCCCCGCCGCGCATGAGCACGACCTGCGCCTCGAGCCCCTGCTGATCGAAAAAGCCACGCTTCGCCGCGATCCAGAGCGGCGCGTAACCGAGAATCTTGCTTGAAGCGCTTACCGGAAATTTGATCTTCTCCTGGGCTGCAGATCCGGATGAAAACCCAATCACGAGTATGAAAACCAATAACCAGTTCCGCCGCAGCATGGATCTCCTGCCTTTCTCTTCGTTATATCCGAGCATCCCTTTTCACCCGCCTGACAAAATAATCCCACATGGGTCGCAAGCGTTCTCCGGTGTAACTCAGATGAAATTTCGCTTCTGCCTCATCATCGCTGCACCAGGAAGGTTCGCCCGAAGCGCTCGCAAGGAGTTGGGCGCGAACCGCCTTTTCCAAAAAGACCCCGAACAACGTTGCCTCCTCCACCGAGCTTCCCACCACCGTCACTCCGTGGTTTCTCATCAGCACGGCCCGGCCGTCTTGTAAGGTCTTGGCCAGCTCGGCACCCAGCTCAGGCGTACGGATGAGAGCGGTTGTAGACTCGAACAACGGAAGCCGGGAGGAAAAAATAGCGCCCTCATAGCTGATGGGGCGGAACGTCTGGCCGAGAGAGCCAAAGGCAGTCGCAAACGGCGGATGCGTATGAATCACACAGTTCACATCGGGCCGGACCTTATAGATCTCCGTGTGAATGAAAATTTCCAGATGAACGCCTGCTTCCCCTTCCAGCTTTCTTCCTTCAAAGTCACAGACGATCAGATCCCGGGCCTCGATCTCCTCGAGGCCAAAGCCGCTCGGCTTGATCAGGATCTTCTCTTGGTTCTCGACACGCGCGGAGACGTGGCCTAAAATATTATCCTGATGGCCTTCACGGGCCAGAATCCTGCATGCGTAAGCGACCTTTTCTCTTAGCTCATTGAGATTCATAGACGCGCTGACCCTGTTTGAAATGTGTCTTTTCCTCCCCCCTTGCGGGGGAAGATTAAAGTGGGGGGATTGTGGTTTTCCTCATTCGCCCCCCCATCCTGGCCTTCCCCCGCGAGGGGGGAAGGAACTAAATCCGTTACCAGCAGCCATTGCGATACTGTCGCTGACCGAGGAATCAGGTCAGAGTCGCCGAAGTTTGCAGGCTCCCTTCACTCTCGCCCTGTCGCATCATAGTTGAAATCTCAGACCTCTTTCTTTTTGGACTCTGCGCCCTGCACCGCCCGCCAAACTCGTTCTCCTTTTAAAGGGATCTGGTGTGGTCGCATACCGGTCGCGTCGTGCACCGCATTGCAGATCGCAGGAGCTGCCGCCAATATCCCTCCTTCCCCCATCCCCTTCGCCCCATAAGGACCAGGACCCCCGCCCTGCTCCAAAATCCGCGTCGTGAAAGACCGCGGAAGATCACGAAACCGCGGAAGCCGGTAATCCACCAGATTCGGATTCATGAGCCGCCCCTCCGTATAAACCAGCTCTTCACAAAGACCGAGCCCGATCCCGAACATCGCCGCCCCTTCGTCCTGACCACGACAGTGCAGCGGATGGATCATCTTTCCCGCATCGGTAACCGAAGCGTACTTCAAAAGCTTTACTTCCCCCGTCATCTCGTCCACCTCAACCTCGGCCCCCGCTAATCCAATTTCCCAGAAGGGAGACGGGTATCCGAGCGGCACCTCGCGGCTGGGATAGACTTTGAAAAATCCGCGGCCGACAATTTCAGTTCCCGTATCGGCGAAGGCGGATCGCATGACTTCGCGGAAGCTCAAAGTTCGATCCCGACAAACAACTTTCCCCTCCTTCAGCTCGACGTCTCCCGGATCCGCCTGCAGAGCCTGCGCCGCAGCGGCAATGAACTGCTCCCGCGCATGCCTTGCCGCCTTTTGCACCGCCTGGCCCATGATGGAAACAGCGCTGCTGGCGTTGGTCCCTTTATCGAAAGGCGTGTGTTGGGTATCCAGCTCAGCGACGCGCATCTCCTCGGGATTCATTGCCAGCTCTTCGGCGACCACCTGGAGCAGCGCGGTGCGAATGCCCTGGCCAATTTCGACCGATCCGGTCGCCAAAACCACGCTGCCATCCGAAAGGATTTTAACCAGAGCATGCGCCGGCTTGTTGGTCCCTCCGCCATCTTTAACGGCGCACGCGATTCCCTTCCCTCTCTTGAGCCCGTTCGCAGCTCCGTCTTCCCTGTTTTGCCACTGGATCATGTCCGCCACTTCAAGCAACCCGCCCTTGAGGTCGCAGTCCAGTCGCGTGTCACCGGGAGCGAACTCCTCGCCTTTTTCTAGAATATTTTTGATCCTGAGCTCCAGGGGATCCATGTTGAGACGAAGCGCGATTGAATCGAGATGAGACTCGTAGGCAAAGACCACCTGGGTCGCGCCAAAGCCGCGAAAGGCGCCGGCGGGCACCGTATTCGTATAAACGTGAAAAGAGTCAGTGAGAACGTGAGGTATGCGGTAGGGCCCGTGCGCACGATATCCGGCCTTTTCCGCCACCGACGGCCCGGACGTCGCATAAGCTCCGCCGTTGAGGTAGACCTCGCAGCGGCGCGCGATAAACCGGCCATCTTTGCTGACACCCGTCTTGATGGTGAGCTTCGCTCCCGGCTGGCAAACGGTTAGGAAGGTCTCGTCGGCGCTGAGCGCCAGCCTCACCGGCCGCCGGGAAAGGCGAGAAAGGGCTGCGGCGAGAGCCTCGGTCTTTATCCCGCCCTTGCCTCCATAACCTCCGCCGACATACGGAACCACTACTCGAACGTGGCTTAGCGAAATTCCGAACATCTGAGAGAGCTCCTGCCGGACGGGAAACGGCATCTGGGTTGAGCTCACAACCGTAAGGCTTTTGCCCTCGAAGCTGGCGACGCTGATGTGCGGCTCGAGCGGATAGTGCTGCGCGCTTGGGAACAAAAACGTGTCCTCGATAATATGATCCGACGCCGCGAATCCCTCTTGGATATCTCCCCGTTGATAACGGAAATGGAGACCGACGTTGCTTTTCTCATGAACGATATGGCTTGCGCCCCTGCCGTAGCTCGGTTCCTTGAAGCCTCGGAGGTTTTCATGAATGAGGGGAGCATTCTCCGCAAGAGCTTCTTCAATCGTCGTCGCCGCCGGCAGTTCGTCGTAGTCGACCTCGATCTTCTTAAGCGCCTCCTCCGCGATATCCTCTTCCACCGCAACCACAGCCGCGACAATATCCCCGGCGTAGCGCGCTTTATCGATCGCGACGATCGGCTGATCCTTGATGAATTGCCCGTAGAAAGGAAAAGCAACCTGCAAATTATCCCTGGTCAGAACGGCCAGGACTCCCGGCACCGATTGGGCTCCGCGACCGTCCACGCGACGGATATGGGCGTGAGCCAAAGGGCTTCGCAGCACCTTTGCGTACGCCATTCCCGGGAGTCTGAAATCATGGGTAAAAACGGCTCTCCCCGTGACTTTTTCTTCGCCGTCCACCCGGAGCAGGCTCTGCCCTACGGTCGCTCTTGACATGATTTCCTCATCATTTCGGCCGCGCGCAAAATGGATTCAATGATCATCTGATATCCGGTGCAGCGACAGATGTTCGCATCCATGTACTCCTGCACTTCTTCCCAACTCGGGTCCGGTTTTTCGTCCAGCAGAGCCTTGGCCAGGAGAATCATCCCGGGAGTGCAAAAGCCACACTGAAAACCGCCATGCTCGATGAAGGCTTCCTGAAGCGGATGCAATCGATTGCCTTGAGCCAGACCCTCGATGGTCGTCACATCTTTCCCGTCGATCTCGAAGGCAAACAAGGAGCATGAGCTCATCGCCTTGCCGTCGATCAAGACGGTGCACGAGCCGCAGATTTCTATATCGCAGGACTTTTTGGTTCCTGTGAGACCCAGCCGGTCACGGATAAAATCGATCAATAACTCATTGGTCTTTGCTTCCGCCTGGCATTCTCTTCCATTCAGGCGAAAGCGAACAGAAACGAGAGATTCACCCACGCGTTCGCTCCTTTCTTTGGCACAACTGCCTCAAACCCCGGCCCACCAGGACCTTTACAATATGCCGCTTGTACTCTACGGAGCCCCAGAGGTCCTCCAAAGGATCAGACAAAAGGGTAGCCTTTTCCCCGGCCTCCATGGCCGTATCAAAAATCTCGTCGACCCCTTTTCCTTTGAGATCTTCCTCCACCTCCCTGGCCCGTACCGGTTTCGGGCCCACACAGCCTAACGCGATTCTTATCTCATCGGCGACCGAGCCGTTCCCACGCACCAGGACCGCAGCGGTAACCGTAGGCCTCTCTCCCGGGCAGAAGCGAAGATAGGCGCCGCGAAAGTTGTCCGGAAGTTTTGGAATTTGCACTTCGGTCAAGATCTCATCCGGATCGAGAGCGGTTTTATAATAGTCCACGAAGAAATCATCCACGCTGAGGCTTCTTTCCCTTTTTGCATTCCGGGCCTTGATGCTGGCGCCGTAAGCCAGGAGGAGAGTTCCCGGATCAGCTTTGGGCTCCGCGAAACAAAGATTTGCGGCCAGCGTGCCGGCGTTTCGAATCCTCACGTTGGCCAACTGGCGCTCCATGTCTCTCACAAGCGGAAAATGCTCCTGGACAATAGAGGACAGCTCCAGGGCGCGATGCGTCACCAGGGCGCCGATGCGCAATTTCTTATCCGCAGGGTCGTAGTCCAGAAAATCCAGCCCGGGAATTTTTTTTATATCGACCAGGTGACCGTAACTCGCCAAGCCCATCTTCAGTAGCAAGATGAGCTCGCTTCCACCGGCAAGGATTTTGGCCTCCCCGCCATAGCGATCCAGCAGAGACGCGGCAGACTCAACAGAATCAGGCCTGTGCAGAGTAAAAGGTAGAATCAAAACCAGCCCCCCTTAGTTGATAGAATCTTGTAGAAAATCTTAGTCCTGGAATGCCCTTTTTTCACGTATCCAAAGTGCTGCGGTAAAAGAGATCCTCGACCCGGAGGGGCTTTGGGATTAAGCCCTCTTCGTGGGACCCGCGGATCAGTATCTCAAGCATGGTTCTGTTCTTTGCCAGCCCGAACACGTAGGGATCCGGGCCGAAAACAGCCTCCTGCCGCTTGTAATCGTCACCTTCAAAAAGGAGATAGGCAGACGCCCAGCGCCGGGCCCTTTCGTAAGCGACTTCTTTGGAGCGCTGAAAGGCCCGGTAGAGCTCCAAAGCCGCCCATGGATGTTCTTTCAGGACGCGATTTTGCACGACGACCACGTGATTTACGGGAAGGACATGGATTTTGCTGAAGTACTCGCGAATGATTGCCTGCCCGCGGTCGGGAAACAATCTTCGTATGCGCGGATTTCCCTCAATCCGAGTGCCGCCATAGCGGTCAAAGTCAGGAAACTTTCCCAGCCGAGCCCGGGGCGCGGGGACAATCCAGAAGGCGGCATCGAGCTCACCGTTCTCCAGCATCCGATCGAGAGTTTGATTCTCATTGAGCCAGTTCAGCGAAACGCCGGCGGGAGGATTTTTGTCGAGGCCAAAGACTCCGCCGTGGCTCGCTTCTTTCGCTCTGCCGATGTGCCAGCAGATATCTGACGCCTTGAGCCCGTAAAGCTCTTTCAAAACGATTCTCATCCATAAAGAAGCCGTCATAGGATAATCCGGCACGCCGACGCGCTTGCCCTTAAGATCCGCGGCATTCTCTATCCCGGCTTCAACATGGACACACAGGTTCAACCAATTAAAAGCTTTGCGCGGAAAGACAGGCAGCGCGCTCCATTGCCATTTTGACGGTTCAGGGGTCGCCTTCACCATCAAGTATTCGGAGATCGACATCTCGAAGACGTCAAATTCATCGTGTTCGAGATTCCGGTAGAAGAGCTCTCCCGGCGAAGCCGTGACAAATTCCAGCTCGATCCCCTGCGGCTTGACCGCGCCATCGATCAGAGGCTCCAGCCGAAGGTTCTCCGAAAACCCAACTCTCAGTCGCAGCATGGATCACCCATGACTTTTCACTTTTGACTATTGACCATTGGCCATTGACTATTTACTTTTCACGTTTCACGTTTCACTTTTCACTTCTTACTTCCCTTAATTGCTTCGCGGCAGCAATTACGGATTCAACGATCTTCTTATAACCGGTGCAGCGGCACAGGTTTCCCATCAGTTCTTCCCGCACGTCCTCCGGAGTAGGGTCCGGGTTGATCTCCAACAACTCTACAGCAGTGAGAACCATCCCTGGAGTGCAATAACCACACTGGAGTCCCCAGTTATTGAGAAAGGCCTGTTGGACAGGGTGAAGCCTTCCATCCTTTTGCAGCCCCTCGATCGTTAAGAGCCGGCGGCCATCGATTCTAGCGGCAAGCATGAGGCACGCGCTCACGCTTTTGCCGTCCATCAGCACCGTACATGAGCCGCAGACTCCGATATCGCAGCTCCGCTTGGTGCCCGTGAGGTGCAGGTCGTCGCGCAGAACATCGATGAGCAGTCGATAGATCGGGATCTCCAACCGGTACTCCTCGCCATTGACCCAAAAATGGAGCGGCCGCCGCTCAATCATGGAGTTCACCCCCGCGCGCCCAGGCCTGCCGTAGCGCGCGCGGCACCAGGACCCGGATCATATCGCGCTTATACGATTCCGAACCCCGGCTGTCCGAGACCGGCTGGGCCGCGCCGGCGTATCGCTCCGCCAGTCTCTCCAGAACCCCGCCATCGATCGCCTGCCCCCGCGCCTCAGAGTCAGCGTCAGGAAGAGCGAGAGGCGCCGGTCCCGCCGCTCCGACAACGACCCTGGCTTCGGCGCAGGCGCCGTTTTCGGCGGGCCGAGCCAGCGCCGCTACCCCAAGCACCGGCTTATCGGCTTTGGATTGGGGCGTGAACTTGATGTAGGAAACTCCAGAGCCGGGCGATGGAGGTGACACTTTGATTTCGGTCATGATCTCATCGGATTCGAGCGTCGTAGTGAAATAATCCAGAAACAGGTCGCGCATCCGCACGCGCCGCTCCCCGCGCGCGCTGCGGATCGTGACTTCCGCATCCAGCAGCACCAGAACTGCCGGTGGATCCGATGCGGCCTCCGCCCAGCAGACGTTGCCGCCGAGAGTGGCCACGTTCCGAATTCGGCGGCTCGCCACCTGTTTAAGGACTTCGGCCAATATGGGGACGCGCTCGCTCACAACGGGATGATCCGCGAGAATTTGTAAACTCGTCATCGCGCCCACGTGGAGAGCGCCGTTCTGCCAGGTAACATAATCCAGGCCCAGCCGCTCGAGGCTCACAAGACGCGCGGCATGGATGAGACCTTCTTTCAACAGGATCGTCAGGGCCGTGCCACCTGCGGATATGCGAGCCTCGGGACCATGTTGGGCAAGAAACTCCAACGCTTCCTCGAGCGTATCCGGCGCACGATACTCCAAAATCCTCATTTATCTTTCACGGCGCGCAGCGCCGCGTGTATTTTTTCCGGAGTTATGGGCAGATCCCGGATGCGAACCCCGGTGGCATCCGCTACGGCGTTAGCGATTGCTGGAGCAACCGGAATGACTCCGGGTTCCGCAATGCCTTTTGCTCCGAAAGGGCCGTGAGGGTCTCGGCTCTCTATCAATAGGATTTCAATCTCGGCAGGCAGATCGGCAGCCGCCGGAATCTTATAATCCTGCATATTCGAGAGGAGCGTTTGCCCGCCATCGGCGAACATGTTTTCAACAAGCGCGAAACCGATCCCTTGCGCGATTCCTCCTTCCACCTGCCCCTGGGCGCCAAGAGGATTGATCACGCGGCCGACGTCGTGAGCCGCAACCATCCGGAGCACTCGCACTTCGCCTGTTTCCTGATCCACGTCAACCTCCGCGCCATGAAATCCGAAAGAATACGCGGCCGATTTGTTGCCATGTCCTGTGGAATCAGGCTCCTCAGTGGGGGGATCGTAGAAGTGCTCCGCCATGAGCACGCTTCCGTCTCGACGGTAGTGCGCTGCTTTGGCCACCTCGGCGATGCTCACGCTTCTATCCGGCTCTCGTTGAATCCACACGCGTCCTGCTCCGACCTCTAGGTAATCCGGGTTTTCGGCATTCAACAGTTCCGCCGCAACCTCGATAATCCGGGATCTCAGCTTTTTCGCCGCTCCGATCACGGCGTTCCCGGACACAAAAGTATTGCGGCTTCCATGGGTTCCCAAATCCCACGGGATCAAATTCGTGTCGGAGCTCTCGACGCGGACCGCCTCGTAGGTCAGACCCAACGCCTCCGCGGCGATCTGAGCGATTGCGGTCGCTCCGCCCTGGCCGATTTCCTGCCCTCCGATCAGGATCTGGAGCGTGCCGTCATCTTCGATCTTTAGCATTGCGCCGCAGCCGTCGCTGTTTCCGTGGACCCGGGTTCCGCCGCCGGGGTTGAAAAGCCCGGCAATACCTATGCCGCGGCCGCGCCCTCTTTTTTGATGCGGCTTCAGCGCCCGCACAACGGCCTCCAGACACTCCCGCTGCGCGCAGGACTCCAGGCGGTACCCGAGCACGGTCTCATCGCCGGCGTTGTGGAGATTTCTCCTGCGCAATTCGAAGCGATCGATTCCCAGCTCGAGCGCAGCTTCATCCAAGAGTCCTTCGATCGCAAAGGTCCCTTGCGGATTGCCATATCCCCGATAAGCGCCTCCGTAAGGCTTATTGGTATAAACCGCTGTTCCTTCGAACCGAAATGCAGGCACTTTGTAGATAGAAAATGGATTTGTGCCTGCTACAGTCGCTTCCCCGGGCGCCTGACTGAGGTATGCGCCGGAGTCGACCAGAGTCTTCACTTCGAGGGCGGTAATGCGGCCGCTTCGGGTCAGGCCGAGACGACAATCAAAAGACATCGGGTGGCGAAAGCGCGTTGCCTGAAACTCCTCGGTCCTGCTGTAAACAATCCGTACGGGACGATGGGTCTTAAGGGAAAGCAGGGCGGCTATCGGATCGGGAGCATGCATCTCCATGCGGCTGCCAAAGCCCGCGCCCATAACGGTTTTGATGATGTGGACTTTCGCTTCGGGGATTCCCAAGACGTCGGCCAGTTCCCGCCGGAGTTGAAAGGGCATCTGGGTCGACGACCAAAGAGTCACCACCCCGGAAGCGGGATCGAAATTGGCCACCGCCTGATGCGGCTCGAGACAACATGGGGCAACCGCCTGCGTAGAATAATGACGTTCCAACACAACCTCTGCCTGGCGCCAGCCCTGTTCGATGTCCCCGGCCCCACGGCGAACGATCGCCGCCACGTTGCCGGACGCCTTTTCGTGAACAAGCGGCGCCCCGGATTTGAGCGCCTCCTCCGGGCTAAACACCGCCGGCAGATCCTCGTAATCGACCTCGATCAGAGCGAGAGCCTCCAGCGCGGCTTCCTCGTCCACGGCGGCGACCGCTGCGACTTCGTCGCCGATGAAGCGAACCTTTTCGGTTTCTAGAGGCAGCTTGTCCGCATAACGAGGGTTCTGGTGCTTGAAGAAACCGTACTTTATTCCCGGCGTGTCAGCCCCGGTCATGACGGCGCGCACACCAGGCACGCGCCGGGCCCGTTCCGTACTGATATTTTGAATCCTTGCGTGGGCCAGCGGACTACGAAGAACTTTGCCGGCGAGCATGCCGGGAAAGTGAACGTCTACGCCGTAGAGCGCTTGTCCCGTGAGCTTTTGAACCCCGTCGATCCGGGGCACACCCGTGCCGACAATTCTTAATGGCTCAGGCGAAAACGGCTCAGCCATGAATTTTCGTCTCCGCTCCTTTAAGCAAATCGGCCATGTTGTCGCCCATGATCCGCTCGACATCGGCTTCCGGAAGATTGATCCCCATCGGCGGTTTCCATGCCAGAACCTCGAGAGGTCGAAGCTGGCTGCCGATTTCCTGGATCGGACAGTCGCTCCCGAAGATCAGCTTTCTCGCCCCAACCGCCTGCACGGCCTCTTTGATTCGCGGCAGCGGTCCCCACCCGGTCTCGAGCCAGACGTTGTCATTTTTTCGCGCTACGTAGATCGCTTCATCGGCATAGCAGATCTTCTGCGTCCCTAAATGCGCGAGGATGATGATGGCTTGCGGATGAGCTTCCGCCAGCGGCGCCATCAATACCGGGATCGCGAACGGAGTATCTCCCATATGGACAATGATCGGAAGGCTGAGACGAGCGGAGGTCTCGAAGATCGGATCCAGCAGCGCGCGCGAGCGCGGCGGCATGTAGCCATGGAGGCTCGGATTCAGTTTTACGACCCGGTACCCATCCTCTCGAACCAGCCGCTCGAGTTCCTTGAGCGCTGCTTCCACACCGAAGTGCGGATTGATGTGCATACAGCCTACGAGGCGGTCGGGATATTTTTTTACGACCTGGCTCACGTAAGCATGCTGCTCCCGGAAGCTCAGGTCGGCTCGCAGCGTCTCGCCTGAGTGCGGCTGGACCACCGCGCGATCGACGCGGCGATCCACTCCGAGAATCGGAAACGGCCCATCCATGAGACGCAGGAGTTCTTCCGCAGTAAAGGGCGGGTGATTCCACACGCCGGTTGTCTTGTCGGAGATATGGATGTGTCCATCGATAATCATGGCCGAATCTCACTTTCAGTCGAGGGCGGCGATACAGTCGATCTCGATCATCCAGTCCGGATCGACGAAACGGTTGACCTCCATAAAGGTGCTGGCCGGCAGATCGCCTTTGAAATACTCTTGCCTGACCTCATTGATTGTTTTCCAATGCGCCATATCGCGGACGAGAAACTGGACCTTTACAATCTGGTCCATCCGTCCGCCGGCGGCTTCCACGATCGCTTTGATGTTTTCCAGGGCCTGCCGGGTTTGCGCCACGATATCTCCCTTCGCTACGCGCTCATTCCGATCTCTTCCCACCTGTCCCGACAGGAAAAGAAGCCGGCCTCCGGTCACTTCAACCGCCTGGACATAGAGGCTCTTTGGCACGGGCGCCTTTTCCGTTGTGATTATTTTTCTCGCCATATGATTTCCTCTCTTGCTTGTTTAGTTGTTGAGACGACGCTAACTGCCGATAGGGTCTCCCTGGTCAATGGTCAAAAGTCATTAGTCAATGGTAGTTCGGCCTGATGGTCAATAGTTAATAGTCATTGGTCAATGGTAGTTCAGCACCGGGAAATCCCATAATTTTCGCTGCATCACTTTGCCGATCAAAGCTGTTCCCGAAGGGGCAGGCCTGTAGGTCGCAGACGTAGGACCGTGCAGGTTCTGGGAGCCATAGACCGGGGATTAATCGACTCGCAGCCTCGATGTATTGACCCATCGGCTGCTGCCGGAAGGCCTGCCCCTTCGGGAACCGACGTTCCACCTAAGCTCAGGGCCTGCAGCATTTTGCCCTGCTTGAAAATGGCAAATCGCAACATATCTCACCACTTGACCCGATCCGCCCCCGGCACCCGAATCCGCTCGTAGCGCCATCGCTCTTCGCCCAACGGAATCGTCGCATCGATCCCGAGCTTCGAGGTTTGGTTGGGAAGCGACGCCGAAGGGTCCAGAGGCGCTCCAATCATTGTCGGGAATATATGAACGTCTCGATGAGGCTGCGCCCGTGTATTGATCGCCCAGGCAACCTGTTGCGGATCGAAGACGTCAATGTCCTCGTCAACCACCACGCAGTATTTGACCAGCGAATTGCCGCTGAGGACGTGCGATATGACACTCCATACTTCCGTCTCGAGCCGCTTGCGGAGCGCTATCACAGCCTGGTAGACGCCCCCATCGGCAACCGCCCAGTTGACTGCCACAATCTCAGGATGCACCCGGCGCGCGTCCTCGGCGATGGCCACGGTTCGCGGGAGCCACATCAACGTCTGATCCTCAGTCATGGGAACGCCGGTCAGGGCATCCTGAAACAGGGGATTTTGCCGCGTTGTGATGGCCCTTACTTCCATGACGGGCGCCGTTCGGGTGCCGCTATAACAGCCGGTAAATTCTCCGAACGGTCCTTCCTCTTCTCGCACTCCGGACAGAAGCACTCCTTCGAGGACGACCTCCGCCACCGGGACATCGACGTCGATGGTAAGACAGCGATAAACCTCTAAAGGCCGGCCGAGGAGGGCGCCCGCAATACCGGTTTTATCGATTTGATGGGAGACCCGCGCGGTGGCAGCGATCGTAAACGCGGGAGGGCCACCCAGCACCACCGCAATTTCAGTCTCGACTCCGCGTTCTTCGTTGGCGAGAAGAGTTCGGGTGATGCGCCGCTGGTTCGCGCCCCAAAACCCCAGGCGCCGCGGCCCCTTCACCTGCATGCGGTGAATACCCAAATGCTGTATCTCGGATCTTGCGTCTTTAACCACCTCGACTCCGGCGGTTATGTAAGGAGCCGCATCGAGTTCGGAGTGAGTCGTAATCGGCAAGCGAGCCAGGTCAACATCCGCCCCTTCCCACCTGATCGCCTGGTGCGGCGCTGCACCTGAAACCTGCGCAGGAGCAACGGGTTTACCAATCGCTTCCCGATAGCGTTCTATTGCTTCCTTCTGATCGCATCCCAGCGCGCGGAGTAACCGTCGCAGCACGCCGTAGCCGCCAGCGACAACTCGCCAGTTCGGATAGCCCGCAACCTGCTCGAATATGAAGGCGGGTCCCTTCAGGTCGCAACTGCGACGGGCGTATGCTGAAATTTCGAAGCGAGGATCAACCGGTTCCTTGATTCGGATTAAGTCTCCCTCCCTCTCGATCAGGCCGAGGAATTCCCGATAATCCTCTGCAGCGGGAACATCCGGCTTCATCAACGCTCCGCTCCCTTCCCAAGAAAATCAAAAGCGACGGCGGCATAAAGGCATGCCGTCTGCACAATCTCTTCCACGTTGAAGCGCTCGTTCGGGACGTGCCCTCCGCTGCCGTCGTGTCCGAGAACTACGCTCGGAATCCCGCCGCGCTGGAGATGACGGCAATCGTTGAAACTCCCCTTAAACACCGGATACGGTTCGGCGCAGATCCCCAGCTCGCGCAGCGCGTTGATCGAGATCTGCACGATTTCCGCTTTGACGTCTTGATAGAAGGGCTCGAAATCGAAGGCCACCTCCATCGTAAGCCCGTCCGCTTTCAGGCCCTGAAGCAGTTTTTCCACCTGCGCCCGGACCTCCCCCCCTGTGACTCCCGGCGGATAGCGGAGATCCAGCTCAGCCACTGCCGTATCGGCGACCACGTTCCGTTTCGTTCCCCCGCGGAATGTGCCGACATTCACGGTCGTGTGTCCGAGAGACCAGAGGTAGAGATCTACCGGCACGTTGCGCTTTTTAGCGTTCTCCTCGTGAAAGGGACGAGACAGCTCTATAATCTCTCTTACCTCAGCCGGCAGATCCGGCTCCCATGATTCCAGCTCACGAAAGCGCGGCAACAGGGCCGCCAGACGCTCGACGGCATTATCCCCTTCGAACGGCCGCGCGGCATGCGCCGAACGTCCCGTAAGCTTGAGGTCAACGCCAAGCGAGCCTTTGTTCGCGACACCGTAGTGGCGGCCGGCGCCTTCTCCTACGATGACGGCGTCCGCCTGCACGAGATTCTGCTCGACCAACCATTTGGTTCCATCCTCGCCGCCGGTTTCCTCATCCGGCACAAGCATGACCGTCCAGCTTCCCGGGAGCGGCATGTCCTTTTCTTTGAGGATACGGGCGAGCACCATCGCAGCGGCAATTTTGCTTTTCATATCCGCTGATCCCCTGCCCCAGAGCTCTCCATCGATGATCTCACCGCCGTAGGGGTCCACCCTCCACGTGCTTAGATTCCCGGCCGGCACCACATCGAGATGACCGTTGAACGCGAGCTTCCGCGGTCCTTTTCCCTGCAAGGTGGCTATCAAGCTGATCCGGCCGGTCACAGGCTCGTAGCGCTGGACCGGAATTCCCGCATCGCGAAAGTAAGCCTCTGCGAAGCCGGCAATTTCAGTCATGTCACAGGGCGGATTCTCGGTTTTTATGCGGACCAGCGCCTGCGTCAATTGCACAAGCTCATCGCGCCGTTTTTTTACCTCGGAAATGAGCGCGGATTTGTCCATTACTCCAAAGCTCCAACTGCTGCGTCGGCCGTTTCCACAGCCTCCTTCAGGCAGTCTGCGATCCAGTTGCGATTCCGGATGAGCCTGGTCCGCAGCAGCCTGGTCTCCAACGCTTCGGGGTCCATTCGAGACAATTCTTCGACCGGATAGAGCGAGGGAAACACGGTTCGCAACGTAGTAAGCCCATAGAGATCCTGGTCCCACTTTCCGTTGATCGCGGAGCCGGGAGCGTTAAGCGCGCGCGAGAGGCGCATGAGCGAGCGGTTGGTTGACAAGACCTTCGGCGAAAGGGGCCATCCCTCCTTTTCTCGCAAAGCTTGCACTCTTTTCTCCAGGTCTTTGGCAAGAGAATCGAACCGGCGGGCGCGATCCTGCAACTCGCCGAGACCAAATTCTTTGGGCGCCTTGTCGGCAAGCTCATCGAGACGCTTTACCATCTCCTGGCCGACGGGCGTAAAATCATACGGGAGAACCGGTTCGTTGCTGAGGCGCCCGACCAATCCGACGTAGACAGCCAGATCCTTTTGGAGAACTTTCATATCGACCGTATCGAGTGTCATCTCGATGCTGTGATGCCACGGCCCAAGGTCAGCGCCATTCCAGGCTTTCACCTGCTCCTCGGAATAGGCCATCCGCGGCGACAACGTCGGAACTCCAAGACCGACGAATGACATGTCCCCTATGCGCGTTAGTCGCACGCGGCGGCAGTGAACTCCCGGAAGGAGCTTTGCCTCGACCTCTTTATGGAAACGCAGAAGCTCAGACGAGCTTCGGGTGTTATATTCGGTCGCGCCGACGAGCCCGGGAGAGTCGACGTTGATGTAGGTCAGAGCTTTCCGGTCGAGCTCGTCCCAAAAGTGATCGCAAAACCATGTGGAACCCGTCATGGTGCCTGTCTCATGGCCCGACCATAACGTAAACCAGACGCTGCGCTTTACCTTATCTCGATGTTTGGCGAATGCCCGCGCGAGCTCCAAAACTCCGGAGTTCCCTATGGCGTTGCAGGAAACCCCACCACCCCAGGCGTCCATGTGCCCTCCGATAAGGATGGCCTTGTCCGGCTCTTCCGAGCCCTCGAGCCGCCCGACCGTAATTTGTGTAGTGCGCCACTCCTCGGGTGAATGCGCTGACATCCGGACGCGGACGGGGCCACGCTTGCATAGATCGCGCAGATACTCTCCTGTGGCGCGCGATACCGTAAGGCAAGGTGTGGACGGCATGTTCTTGATCGTTTCCGGTGTCGGGTTTCCCCACACGGCTTTCACTGAGCCATAGGCGATGATCTCGCAATCCGACGGGCCCCAGTTCATCATCACGTGGCCGATGGCCCCCCTGGCGGAGCCGATCCGCTCCTTTTCCTGGCGCGGTGGAGAATACGAAAGCTCGGAAAGCGTAATCTTTCCCCGCACGTCTTTTCCCTCGTAGTCCTTCTCGGTCCCCGCGCCGACGAAAACCAGATCGCCTTCGATGCCCTTTTCATCGGTGGAGCGGATATGGCAGAAGGGAAGGCAGCGAAAATCTCGCGTCTCGGGCGTGAGTAACTTTAGAGACGCTTCTCCGGGGAAGCTGACCAGCGCGTCCAGGTCATAGACGGTCGCCGGCACCCCGACCGCTTCCATCGCATCCCGAACGTAGTGCGCCATCCATTTTAGCTCGGGGCTCCCCGCCAGCCTTTGCGGAACCTTTTTCGTGATGTTTACGATATGCTCGTGGGCCCGATCGGCCGAAATCTCATCCAAAATTTCTTTGATCATCAAATCCTCCCTTGTATGTATAGACTATATAGCGAGTCATGTGCCTCCCGCAGAGCCGGAGGCTTGATTGTTGAACCGCTCAAGGCGGTGCCCGGCTACGCCGGCATCGAAATCCCCCACGCGTCGTCTTCCTTCCTCTCCCTCGACGGGAGAAGGAACTCATACTTGATGCGCTGGAGCCGTGTCGAAACGCAAAGCGTCCTACCAGCGACGTCGCAAAGCATACTCCCGTAAAGTCAAACTCTGCGAGTCCCGCAGCAGAGCTGGGGTTTGCCCGCGATTAATTACTGCGCGCCAAGGACCTCCCTGAGCTTTGCGACCAGAGAGGGATTGAGCTGAAAAAAGCCCGCGGCGGTCTTTTCCAGCTCTTCTCCCGTCATCGGGTCGATGTTCAAATTAGACTTTTTCGCATCCGCCAAAAAATCCCTATCGTGCATGGTATCCGAAAAGGACCGCCGCAGGACCTGGACCAATTCTTTTGGCGTGCCAGGCGGAAAACCATAGGCGAAAATCATGTTGCTGATGTCATGGATGCCCGATTGAATGAGCTGGCGCGCCTCATCGGTCTTGGCAAAATCGATTGCCAGCGGAATTCCAGGCAGGTCTCGGAGAGGCTTCGGCAATAACTGCAGCACCACCACCGCGTCGCCCGATTCGATTGCTCTTCTCCAGGTCGCTTTGATCGATTCCCAGGTCCAACATCCTCCGGCTACTTCCCCTCCTTCAGCGGCGAGCCGAATCTCGGCCGTGCCTTTGTAGCCCGAGACAAGCTGGATCGGCAGCCCCAGAGCGGTCTGAAGTATTCTTATGTGATCGTAAACTACAGACCCGGGAGCGATCCCGCCTATTTTCACCGGCGTCTTCGAGGCGATCCATTTTTCCATGCTCGTGATGCCGCTCCTCCTCGTAAAAGCGCAAACAGGATTGTCCTTGACGACCACGCCCACGTATTCAAAGCGACGGGCGTCGTATTCAACCCCCGATCGTTTCAGAATCTGCGCCACGATCAGAGGGCCCACCTGGAGGTTACCCAGCGTGAGGCCGTCGGGTTTGGCGATTTTGTAAACATAGTTGGCGGAAATGAGCCCCCCGGCCCCGGTCATATTCTCGACGACGATAGTGGGATTGCCCGGAATATGCCTTCCCAAATGTCGCGCCAGAGTCCGAGAGTAAGTATCGAAGCCGCCGCCGGCCGCAAACCCGACGATGATCTTGAGAGTCTTACCTTTAAAGAACTCCTGGGCAAACACAGGGAGATCGGCCGTGAGCCCAAAAATGGCCATTGCGACGATGAGGGTGCTAATCTTGTTGCGCATGTTTCTCACCTTGTGAGATGACTCCTCCCTGCGTCATTCCGCCGAAAGCACTTCCTCCGAGCGGCCAGCAGGGCATCCGCAGCTTCGAAGTCGGAACTGGACCCCCGATAAAAACGTTCGGGGGTGACGTTCGATGCGGAAACGACCTCGAGTGTTCTCGAAACGCGTCTCTTTGGTCGTCATTCCTCCGAAAGCCTACTTCTGTTTGTTAAAGCCAGGCCTCTCCCTTCGTCGTTCCCGCGAAAGCGGGAACCCAGGCTCTTTCTCCCGTCTTCTTACGCCAATCATTCGCAGCTCTCGTGCAATGCTCACCTCCAACTCCCTTCATCGTAGATCCTTGCCAAAGACTTTTTCCAGGAACTTTTCCTTGGCGAGCCGATCGACGAAGCTGTTATCGATGAACTGTTCCGCAAGCGCCTCCGGCTTTACATCTTTGATATTCGAGGACTCCAAAACCGTTGCAACACTGCGGGTGTCCACCTGCGGGATTCGATCCGTGTACTTTCGGGCGATCTCATAGCTCTCTTCCAAAAACGGCCGATCCGTGCGGTTGAGATACCTGGAAAGCATTTTGATCGTCCTTTCCTTTTCATGCACCAGGGCACCCGCCCCTTCGACCAGCGCCCGGAGAACGCGCAGAACCGTGTCCGGATTCTCGCGGGCGTATTTGCGCGTGGTCGTAAACCAGTTATACCCGAGCGGGATATCGAGGTCGGCCGCGTTCAGGAGGGCTCGCGCAGCGCCTTTAGGCCGCACCAGGGTCATAAAGCCGGCGACGACTTTCTGTTCAAAGGCGGCCTGTCTCTGCGGCACACCGCCCACCGCACGCAACGACACATCTTTTTCCAGGCCGAATTTCCGCAGCACAAGAACGGTTACGGCGTGGCCCGAGGAACCAAAGCTGCTGATGGCCAGAGACTTTCCCCTCAGGTCCTCGACTTTATTGATTTCGGGCTGCACGTAAAGCGTGACGGGCGGCCGGTTCATGCCCGAGGCAACGGCAACGATGTCGGCGCCGCGGGCCGCCGCCGTGACAACGCCGGTCGCTCCGGTGCCCGCGAAATGCAGGCTTCCACCCAACAGGGCCTGAACGTTCGTCCCGCTGGAGGAGATGTAAATAAGTTGCACGTCAAGGCCATGTTTCTTAAACGCGCCAATCTCCTCCGCCATCCAGGTGCTGGCGGACGAAGGCGAGATGGCGGAGTAAGAAATGATAACGGGCGCCGCCCGCGTCGAATCGACCCAGAGGAAAACTGCTAGAACCAGAACAAGTGCCGCTTTCAAAACGAAACGATTCATAATTCCTCCGTACCTCCGATTTAAAACGTAGGGGCAGGCCTGTGTGCCTGCCCTCCGTGAAGGCCACCAGGCCTGCCTGCCCTCCGAGGGGCCGCCAGGCCCGTGCGGCCTATTTCCCCCCGTAACTGCTGTAGGCCGGTCGATAAATCCGCTTTCGTCCAGCTTCGAGATGATCCTGCCATCGACCAAAGTTTTCCAGTTTGTTGGGCCCTGTCAAATTCCGCCCCAAGATCAGGTCGCCATATAAGATATATTTTATAAAATGTCAAATTCGTCAACTTCATCGCGTTATCAAAGAGGCATTACGCGAGTAATCCCTCAGTTACGGAC
>JACQUW010000336.1 GCA_016210115.1 Deltaproteobacteria bacterium
GGTCGGCAAAGACTCCCGAATAGGCAAGCCGTAGTAGGCTACTCCGGAATGCGGCTCGTGCCAGGCAGTTCTACAGCCAAGGATATAGGCTATTCGTGGAAGGGCGGGATCGGTGTCAAAGAGTTCAAAGACCTCCACATCCTCAGTTGTTTTTTCCCTGGTCGTGTCTGCCAGCCTTCGCGCGACCTTGAGTTCAGCCGTTTGAATGGCAGCATGGGCTTCCAGTTCAGTCACACCGTCCCTTAATTCGAGCATGAGCACGACGTTTATAGTGGAACCGAAAGGTGTCAACTGTGCCCCCGGTCCCCACATGTCCACAAGCCCGGCTCTCCCCGCTGCGGTTCCACTGAGGATAGTGGGCTTATAGACCGCGGACGTCATAACCGTCATGCCAGACAGCCTGTTCGTCCTACCCTGGCCTACAGTTTCCACGGGCCCCAGGATCCCCGGGAAAACGCATCCGGCTCCTGACAGTTTTACCCGTGGCTCCACCGCACCGCGAACGCGAATGATCCTCGTCTCCTGTTTTGGAAACGCCACGTCGAGGTCGGCCCAAATAATTTTTCCATCCTCTAAGACGAGAGCCAACAATTCCTCTTTGTTCAGCTCTAGAAGTCCGGCATCGTACCTCGTATGACCAGCGAACCGGACATCTTTAACCGGGAAACTTGCAAGTTCCAGCCTCATAGGATTCCCCCTATCCAGACATGTAGGCAATTTCTGGTTCAAATATCGTAGGACCATTGACCTCTGTTTGTATAGCTTCGAGAGCTGTCGTGACGATCTCCCGTCTCAGGGCATGGTCAGCCTCCACAGGTAGACTTGGATCACCGCAGGGGTGCGGGATTTTCGTCCCGACGACAATACGATTAGATTTCATCTGCTTTGCCAGCGCGGCCATAGGCGTCACATGGGCCACTGGTATGTTCCCGCTTTCAATCTCTCTAACGATCGCAGCACCGCTGCGAGTGCAGGTCCCTCAAGTCGACACAAGCAAAGCCCCATCTATACCTTCGGCTCTCATGTCTTGTAGGATCTCGCTGCCTATCGCCTGCATCGCTGAAACTAAGCCACCCGTTCCCGGAGTAACGTAAAAATAAGGATATAGCTTCCGAAAGACTCCCTCTCGCTCTATTTCCCGGCACACGTCCAGCGGGACCCCGTAGTTAGGGTTCTCCTGCATAAACACGGTATTGTAGCCCCCGTGCCATATGCCCCACTCCGCGTCTTTCATCGAGTTCAGTTTGTCGATGGAGTATTTCCTCCACTGGATATTGCCTTTGGTCCGGAATCCGTCTGGATTTCCTGGCGGCACGACGCCAGCAGTGCTGAGAAGAGCCAGACAAGCATCCTTTAATTTGGTGATTGGAGGAGCAACAGGAATCTCTTTGAGCGATTCAACGGGGATCTCCGTGGCGAAGGGGCGCCCCGCCAGTTTGTCCAACAATATGTCCACGGCTCTTTCCACACCCGTTTTCTCAACCAGAGCATCAAGCCGAAAGCCCCTGGGGATATAGCCC
This sequence comes from Deltaproteobacteria bacterium, assembly GCA_016210115.1. GTDB lineage: Bacteria > Desulfobacterota > Binatia > UBA9968 > UBA9968 > JACQUW01. The sequence goes on from JACQUW010000336.1 coordinate 1,521, forward strand.
TCAACGCGGGCCGACCTTACGGAGGTCCCCGTGATTAATCTTGAAGTGAACCGTGCCATGTTGGATAATGCCTCCTCCATGCATGAGACAGCTTCGCCTGTAGGGAAGAGAAAAACTCCTTTGTCCTTGTATTGCTGGTATAGCTCTACTCCCGGATTCTCGGCATGCATTCCGGTAATGCAGGGGATATCCAAGGAAGCGGTCAAAAAGTGACAGGTTTCAATGCAAGCATAACCGTATCTGCCCGACCCAAAGGCAGGACCCGCCACCAACATCTTGACGTCATATTTCCTGGCCACGTCAAGAAGCGAGGCCAGCGCCTCAGACTGATGCTCAGCGAAATAGTTGTCCCCGCAGTATGCGATGACGGCAACTTCAAGCGAATCCCGACATAACTCTTGAAAGCGTCTGGCGGGGCCCACCGCTCTCTCACGATAACCGACGGGTACGTCTCCTTTCTCCTCACCACCTAGACCAACGAAGAACTGGTTCACAAAGTACATTGTACAGAGGCGAGCCATTTTTACCCTCCTTACGATCCTTACGTCTTTCGTCAGAAGCTATTTACCAGTCCAGATCCTCTCAAAAAAACCGCTCTTTTCGAGCTCGTCAAGGTAACGCCGATCTACTAGGTCCTGATGCTTGACTTTCCTCGCCCGCGGATCGGTCTGTGAAACTTCGTCGAGCATTGCCTGGAGCGCCTCCGGTCTTATTTCCAAACGCTGCTCCAGCGCCTTGATCTCCGAATCATACAGAGCCTCAACGATCTTCCTGTCTGCCACCCGCAACCGCCTCCCTAGTACCTTGAGAGCAAACTCTTTATCCGTATGCAATATGACGGAAGCTTCCGCCATCGCACGCATAAAGCGGCCCAGAATCTGTGGACGCTTTGTTAAGATGGAGCGCCGGGTGATAAGTCCGCCGCCAACGTAGGGGATTCGAAGATTAGGGCCATAGAGGACATAGTGGAATCCTTGAGCAATTGCAGTGGGGCCGTAGGAGAGCATCGCGGCGGCATCGATGGCATCGTTCGCAAGCGCCGCAATCGCCTGGAACTCTCCACCGACCTGTCTTATGACCACATCTCGTGCCGGGTCTAGCCCAATATGACGCAGTGCCTGAATTACAAAATAATGAACATTGGTACCGATCCGTGTGACCCCGATTCTTTTTCCTTTAAGGTCCTCAGGGTTTTTGATCCTTGGTCCGGCAACAATGCTATGACTCAGGATATTCTTTACCCCGCCTATAAAGACGATCTCGCCGGCTCCCTGCACAAAGGCCCGAACAAATCCCCCGGCACCGCTCACCGCGACCTCGGCATCGCCGCCAAGCAGCGCGGCAGTCCCTAAGACGGAGGTGCTTATATAAACAAGCTGAAAATCGAGCTTATGCTTGTTGAACAGGCCCGCCTCTTGAGCGATCCAGGGCATCGATTGAGACATCGACATCGCTGAGTGAAGAGCCATGAGCCGCTCCGCCGCAACAGTGCGGTCGGGGATAAAAGCAAAAAAGAAGAAAAGGATAGAGACAAGCGATGAATTCAACGGCTTGAGAAGCAGAGCCCTCATATTCGTTCCTCGATTTTTGATAAGGACAGTATCTAATAAGGTGCTGTTGCGTCAACTCAGGCTGAGCCCATTCGAGTCGGTATGCAGGGCGCGTTGCTGATTGGAAACCAGGATGATGAAGGGGGGAATGAAAATCCGCTTGAATCTCAAGCTGATTTTGGCGGAGAGGGAGGGATTTGAACCCCCGGTACCCTTCCGGGTACACCTGATTTCGAGTTCCTCCCGTATTCCTTTTCTTTCGCAAACACAAACAAAAACCTACAGAGAAAAAGCATTTTCGTTTTGGCTCTCCTGTTGGTGTTTGTCGCCGATAATCAATCCATCTCGCACAAAAGCTGTACAACGTGGACATCAAGGCGCATGGCGCGAGGGCGCGTCAATCGACGCAATCTTTCAGCATGCGTCTCTGATTCCGAATCAATCGCGCCCTTCTAAGTACCGGATGCCTAAAAGCTTTTTCGGCGCTGTGCGCTTATTGTGCGAGAGTATTCTGCTTCAAAACCGCGCTTGCCTCTCCAGTACGGGAACCTATCAAATATGAGCAGATCCTACGACATGCACGGTATTTGCGCGCTACAAAAACGCCAGAAGCAGCGGCGCAATGGGCCGATAGATAGACGAACGCGGAGCGGTAAGAGGGCAGAGAGCCTCCGGGCCAAACTGATAGCGGATAAAGGCGGTCAGGACGCTAGCACGGTCACCTTAGCGACCATTGAGCTTGCGGTTAGGGATGCTTGCTGGCTGGACGAAATAGATGAAGCTTTAGAGGCATTCAAGAAGAAGAACCCGAACATCATTAAGAACCCTAGAGCACTCGCAAAGCTTTACTCTTACCGCCAATTGCCGGCCAGTTCGCTGGTCAAGAACCTGGGCATTCTGGGACCGGAGCGCATCCCGCGAGACGTTCCCACGTTACAAGAGGTCCTAGCGACTCTAAGAAACGGCCATGGCGAGACGATGACGGGTGACGTTGAGGCAGCCCACGACTCGGAGGGCTCCTGCGATTCGGAGGCAAAAACTCAGTGAAAAAACGGAGGAGGAAAGAGATGCAGAGAAACACCGCGACGATTGACAAGGAACTATCTGACCTGCGCGAGCAGATCCGCGAGCTGGAGGCGGCCAAGGATGCGGCCACCAAAACGATGGAAGCGGCAAAGAACGAGCGAAAGAGATCCGCCTATGCCGCACACGCCAGCAAAGACGCAAAGGCTGCAGAACGGCTTTTAAAAGCCAGGGAAGCGGCGGCAAGAGCTTCTTTAGAAGCTGAGGATATCGAGGCGGCTGTTGAAACAGCCAAGACGAAATATGAAACCCTCGAGCGCGAACGGGAGGAAGCCTACCGCATCGAGAAGTGGCAAGAGTGTATGGCCCTTGCGGAAGAGATCCACAAAGATGCCCAGGAGATGGACAGCCACATTGAGAATCTGTTCGTGAAGCTACTCCAGGGCCATCAAGAGAAGATCGAACATCTCCGGCATCTCGCCCAGGAGGCAGAGCATGAGGGCGCGTTCAAAACCGCCGGCATTAGGCATGTCTTTCGACGAATCAACGGGAAGATTGTTCGCTTCGCGCCCTTTGAAGCGGACAAGCCCAGCGCCGTCTATCTCCAGAGCACCTACGCCGATATTTTTCAGATGCAGTTAGACGCCGCGAAACGCGAGGCGAAAACAGAGGAGCAGGCGGCCTGATGATTGAGGTAACTTTTAGCGACTTTGCCAAGCTAGCACGAAAGCGCGGATTGACGCCTGAGTATTTGGCGGAGCGCTTCGCAGAGAAGATTGAAAGACCGTCGGAGTTTTTCCATCGCGTCTTTCAGGGTCAATACGCGGCGGTTGTGATTCCGTACCGAAGCGTTTTGGCTTTTTACGCTTCGGAGCTGAAATGTCACCAAGACTCAACCGGCGAGCATAAGGTTTGCGCGTGTGGGTGTGGGCAAGCGGTCTTTGACAGACAGAAGTGGGCGTCGCCAGGGTGCAAGAAACGCGCAGCCCGAAGAGGGGTCATGGACAGCGAAAAGGGGGGTCTGCAAGTACCTGATTTGATTGACGCCAAACCGGGACAAAATCGGGCGATGGCTACTTCACCCTTAACCAGCAACGAAGCCGGGACAAAATGAAGCAAATAGCGCCCCTTCAATTCTTCAGCAAGCTGCGCTGGATCGACAAGCGGCCGCTCCTGGAGGTTGTCGAAGCCTACAGGCAGAGAATTTTCCAGCAAGCGCTTTTCAGCTTCGATGAAGATGGAGAACCACGCTTCAACTTGGTTCTCACCGGCAGA
>JACQUW010000337.1 GCA_016210115.1 Deltaproteobacteria bacterium
CCGTATGGCCAGAAGTACGAAATTCGTGGTACCCTAAGTGGCCCTTCAGGGAGGTCTGCGGGAGTGTTGACTGTCTGGATCGTCCTATCGGGTGGCGACGTCCCACAGTTCGTGACTGCTTTCCCGGGGGAAATGACATGATGTATAAACTTCTCGATACCGTGGTGCTTGAGCGAGACCTACCCGAGCAGGGTCTTCGCAAAGGAGACCTTGGGGCGGTTGTGCAGGTGTACGAGCCCGACGGCTTGGAGGTTGAGTTCGTGACCGCATCCGGCAAAACTCAGGCGCTTGTCACGCTGAACGTCAAAGACGTGCGGCCCGTGCAAGACAGCGACCTCGTCGCCGTCAGGTCCGTCGCTTAAACCGCGTTGCATCGATCCGCGCGGATGATCGGATAACATCCGGCTTCAGATGGACCGCCGGGGAGCAGCGGCTTTTGCGACGGTGATCGACGTTTTCCGGATTACCGTGCTATCCCGCCCGGCGGCCACTGAGCCAGCACGTTGGCGAGGGATACAATGATTAATCCCATTTCAAAGCTGCCTGCAATGATTTGCGCTTTAGTCCTGGCATCCACGGTCGCTAGTATGGCTGCGGATGTTCTCAGTAAAAAACCTCGTCACGTTTGGGGCGGCCCGAGCGCAGTTGTCAATGACCAGGCCATCATGAAGATGATATGGGCTCCTGGGATCGATGATGGTTATGTCCCACAGGGCATCACAGTGGCAGGTGATTCTATCCTGCTTTCCAGTTACCAGAGCACGAATCCTAAAGTTGATCGAGGGCCTTGCCGCGTTTTTAAAGTGGATTTCAAAACGGGGGAATACACTGGCCAGTTTGATTTGCCGGAAGACTGCGGGCACGCCGGGGGACTGGCTTACGTTGGACGGGGCTTTCTAGTTGCTTCGGATACGAGACGCCTCTACAAGATCGATATGAACAAGGCCTTTCAGGATGGCAATACGACCAAGGCGCTGCTTGGCGTCGTGAGGCTCGGGGGTGACTTGAAGGGTTCCTTTGTCGATTTTGATGGGACATCGATTTTCATCGGCTCATCGGAAAAGGACGCTGGCAAAGCTAAAGGCTTTTTCCTGCCACTATCCATTTTTGAGTCCCACAATGGCAAGTCTATCAAAGAAGATATGGCCTTAAGAAGCTTCCCGATAGCCGTACAAGCTCAAGGCGCGGCCTTCGATCGCGACGGGAATCTATGGATGACATTCAGCAGCAGCAAATACGGGACGCTCCAGAAAGTTGAGCCAAATTCCGGGAAAGTATTAGCGGAATACGAAATGGTGATCGGGATTGAGGATATCGGCTTCGACGAGGACGGAAGGTTGTGGTCCGTTTCTGAAGCCGGATCGTTGCGTTGGTCCCGCTGGGCCAAGACATTCCCTATCATCTTCCAGATGGATTTGACAAAGTTGAAGCCTCGCTAATTTCGGGCCAGCGGCGGCCGCCTTGCGTGCGTGCCGCCCGCGCTTTTTGCCCCGGAACAAACATGATAGAGTTACTCGAATTTTGAACTCAGCCGAAGCTGAAAGGAGCATGGCGCATGTTTGGCAAACTCGTTAGAGGCAATCTGGGATTGGTATTTGGGTTAGGTGCTCTATTTTTGCTTGCCGGCTGCGGCTACAACCAGCTTCAGGCGCTGGACGAGGAAGTGAAAGCTGCCTGGAGCGAGGTGCAAAACCAATATCAGCGGCGCGCGGACCTTGTGCCGAATCTTGTTTCGGTCGTCAAGGGCGCAGCTCAGTTTGAAAGGGACACGCTGACGCAAGTGATCGAAGCGCGCAGTAAGGCGACCTCGGTCCAGTTAGACGCCAACTCTCTTAGCAACCCTGAGGCCTTCAAACGCTTCGAGGAGGCGCAGCGCGGTCTCTCCAGCGCTCTCTCACGCCTGCTCGTTGTGGTGGAGCGGTATCCTGATCTCAAGGCGAATCAGAATTTTCGCGATCTCCAGGCCCAGCTCGAGGGGACCGAAAACCGAATCGCGGTAGCACGCAAGCGCTACATCGAGAAAGTCGCTGACTATAATAAGGCGGTTCGATTTTTTCCCACCAATTTGACGGCCCGCTACCTTCTTGGTCTCAACGTTCGCGAAACCTTCAGGACCGACGAGGCCGCGGCGAAACCGCCTGAAGTAAAGTTCTAAGTGGTGCAATTCGGGGATTCCTCTTTCTCTTCCCTCTATGATTTTCCCCTTTGCAAAAAGGGGCGCTGTGAAAAAATTATGGGAACGCGGAAAATCTCCCCTATCCCCTATTTTTCAAAGAGGGGAACTCGGATTTACAGAGAGGAATTGCCAAGCACCTACAGAGCAAAATTCCACTTTCCTCTTTGGAATCATCCCCCTTTGAAAAAGGGGGAAAGAGGGAGATTTGAATTTTTTCGCAGCTTTAGGGGGATCAAAGGGGGATTTGTCCTCTGCAGAATTCGACACCGCCGCCGACCTTCACATAAGAGACCGAACCATGATCGGCGCGCTTCGGTGCTCTTGTTAGCATGTCTGCTGCTTCTTCCCGCTTGGCTGTGTGCCCTTGAAGTGCCTTCGCTGCGCGGCCGCGTCAATGATTTGGCCGGTCTTCTACCGGGCGGCCGAAGCCAGGTTCTCGAAGAGCGGCTGCACCGGTTTGAGGAACAAACCGGCCACCAGATCGCCGTTCTTACGATCCCTACTCTCGACGGTGAAGATCTCGAAGGATTCAGCATCCGAGTGGCAGAAACGTGGAAAATTGGCAAGAAAGGTTTCGATAACGGAGTCATCCTGCTCGTGGTCCATAATGACCGCAAGCTCAGGATCGAAGTAGGATATGGTCTCGAGGGAATTCTTCCCGATGCTATCGCAAGCCGTATTATCCGTGAGGTTATTGTTCCTCGCTTCAGGGCAAACGACTATGCCGGCGGGATTGAATCTGGAATCGATGCGATCATCAAGGTAACACGGGGCGAGTCGCTCCCTGAAGCGACAAAACGGCCTCGCGGCGGCGCGGGTATTTCAACCGGAGAGCTGCTCTTCATTCTGCTGCTTCTGGCCATTCCGATCATCGGTGTTCTCTCAAGCCTGACCCAGCGCCGGACACTCGGACCCTGGAGTGGAGGGAGGGGGCGTCACTCCGGGGGTTGGGGTCCTCCGTTCGGCGGAGGCGGAGGAGGCGGATCTGGCGGTGGCTTCAGTGGAGGAGGGGGAGGCTTCGGGGGCGGCGGCGCATCGGGGAGTTGGTAATAAAATGCAAGCGCAAAATTTCTTCACACAAGAAGAAAAGCAACGCATCGAGCAAGCCGTGAAAAACGCGGAGCTCGGCACGTCGGGCGAAATCGTGCCCATGATCGTAGGCGCCAGCGACCGCTATAGCGAGGTAGAGCTCGGCGGCCTTATCGGCGGTCTCGTTATCGGAACCGCGGCTGCATTTATTCTCGCCGATCCCTGGGCTTCCGTGCACAGCAATCTTGGCTGGCCGCTCATCGGCGCCGGCATCGGGCTTGTTCTTTGCCGAATCCCTGCCATCAAACGCAGCCTGATTTCAAAGAAGCGGATTGCGGAGGAGGTCCATACCTGTTGCCTTGCCGCTTTCACTGCTGAAGGGCTTCATTACACCCGGGCACACACCGGCATTCTCATCTTCGCCTCTCTTCTGGAACATCGAGTCGAGGTGCTGGCGGACCGAGGAATAAATGACAAAGTGAAACCCGGTACTTGGGATGAAGTCGTAAAGATCCTCACATCAGGACTCCGCTCCGGAGATGCCTGCGCTGCTTTTTGCCGGGCAATCGAGAAGTGCGGCAAAATCCTCTCAGAACACTTTCCCCGCCAGCCGGATGACCGGGATGAGCTGGCGAATCGCCTGGTCACCGGAGAGTGATCTTCGGCCGCCGGGCGGCCGGCGTGTTCATGAAATCCCTGGTTCACCCTCGCGGACAAAAGAAGCCCCCACCTTAGTCCTCCCCCGCAAGGGGGGAGGATAGAAATACCGAAAGGCGGACGTCGATTCGCTCTCGGTTGTTATCCACGACGTTTCAGAGTCTTCCTTCCCTCCTCGCGGGGGGAAGGGCAGGATGGGGGATGGTGAGTAAAAGTGTCCCCACCCTATCCTCCCCCGGAACTGGGAGGATAGGGTGATCAGAGGAGAAGCGATTCTCGTAAGGCTAGAAGTTCAGCTTGAAGAGTTTTTTTGCGTTTTCCAACAAGATCTTCTGGCGCACTTCGGGTTTTATTGGAAGCTCTTGAAATTCTTCCAGCCAGCGCTCAACGCCTATGGCCGGCCAGTCCGATCCGAAAAGCATCTTATCCTGCAGGATCGTGTTGGCATAATGAACCATTTCTTTCGGAAAATACTTCGGAGCCCATCCTGACATATCGATAAAGAAGTTGGCCTTGTGACGGCATATGGCGAGGCTCTCTTCCTGCCACGGCCAGGAAGGATGAGCTCCAATGATCGTGAGCTGCGGAAAATCTGCCGCGACATCGTCGAGGTGGATCGGCTGGGTGTACTTCAGCTTGAAACCCATGCCTCCGGGCGTGCCTGCTCCGGCGCCGGCCATTCCCATATGAAACAAAATGGGCAACCCCTGCTTCTGAATCTCTTCCCAAAGTGGATAGAAGCGGGTGTCACTCGGAAAAAACTGCTGTCTTGCGGGGTTGATTTCGCCTATACCGTGCAATCCAAGATCTTTGATCCGGCGGATCTCATTCAACGCCACTTTTCCCTGCCACGGATCGATGACGCCAAACCCCAGGAACACGTCCGCATGCTTGCGCACGGCCTCCACGACATGGTCATTCGGCACTGGCGTAAGACCTGTGACTGTTTGGTCCGTGCTGTTCATGATAACAGCCATCATATTGCGCGCGCGGTACTGGTCCGCCAATTCATCGATTGAGACCGGCTTCCGCTCCCGGCCGAAATAGCGCGCCATCTGCTGGGCCCGCTCTCCTTTGGACGCGAGGGTCTTCTCATCGAGCAAATGGATATGTGAATCTATCGCTTTGACTTCCATCTCCCCTATCCTCCTTGTGAAGCTTCGATTACCATGCCTTATTTACGCTACCGCTATTATAACGCTGCTCAAAAAGCAACAGAGGGAGGCGAGATCCGAAAGATTGACTGCGGCACAATAAGATGTGCTAGACTGGATCAGGTGTTATCGCGTTGAAAGTTACACGGGTAGATATTTTTCCTCTTAGCGTCCCGTTGAAGGGTGTCTTCAAGAATGCCCATGCCGTGAGGACGAGCCAGGAGAGCATTGTCCTGATTGTGCAGACGGACGAGGGTTTTACGGGGTTGGGGAATGTCGATCCCGACCCCGGCTACTCCGAGGAGAGCTTTTCGGATACGCTGGGCGCGATCCGCCAACTCGCTCCGGATCTAACAGGGATGGATCCGCTGAACATCACGGCAGCTCTGGAGAGAATGGACCGGCTTTTGGCAGGCCGCCTGGATGCGAAGGCGGCGATCGAGATGGCGCTGTTCGATCTCAAGGGGAAAGTCCTGGGGGTCCCGGTGCATGCGCTTTTGGGCGGCGCGGTAAAAGAGGAGATTTTCCTTAACGCATGGATCGGCATGCTCCCACCCGAGCAGGCAGCCGCCGAGGCATGCGCCTGGCACCAGCGGGGATTTCGCTCCGCGAAAATTAAGGTCGGCTCGGGCATCGAGCAGGACTATGCCCGAGTGAAATCGGTGCGAGAGGCCGTCGGAAATCGTATGGCGCTGAGAATTGACGCCAACGAGGCCTACAGCGCCGACGAGGCGATCCGCCTGGGCAAGGCGCTCGCGCCGCTGGACCTCTTTCTCTTCGAGCAGCCGGTATCGCGGCGCGACCTCGACGGCATGGCAAAGGTCAGAAGAGCAATCGAGATTCCTGTGATGGCAGATGAGGCAATCCTGGGCCCTGGGACACTGATCGAGCTCATAAAAAAAGAGGCCGCGGACATTATCAAGGTTAAAGTGATGAAGCAGGGCGGGATTCAGAGAACGACCCAGATGATCCATACCGCCGAAGCGGCGGGCATCCGGTGCGTGATCGGCCATGGATTTGGCCTGGCGATCAACACGCTCGCTGAGCTTCATGTGGCGGCAAGCTGCCGCAACGTCCTCGACGGCTGTGAATTTGTCGGACCGCTCAAGATGGAAACAGATGTCGTCAAGGAGTGCCTGCGGATGGACGACGGCAGAATCAGAGTCCCTTTAGAAAATGGGCTCGGCGCGGAGATCGATCACGTAAGGCTAAGAGAGTCCGCCCTGGCTTCGATTTAGCTTCCGCTGAGGTCAATGGCTCGATTACTGGAACACCACGCGCTTGAGATTCTGCAAAACGGCGGGATTCCGATACCCGCCTTCCGCGTCGTCTCAACGCCTGAAAAAGCGGTCGAGGCCGCGAAAGACCTCAATTGTCCGATTGTCCTGAAGGCCCTGATCCCGGCCGGCGGGAGAGGCAAAGCGGGGGCAATCAGGCGGGCGCGCAGTTCCGAAGAGGCCCTTACGCACGCTAGGGAACTCTTGGGGACGACGGTCCTCCATTTTCCCGTCGAGGAGCTTCTGGTGAGCGAGGCAGTAGAGATCGAGAAGGAATTTTTCGTCTCGATTACCTTCGACAGCATGAGCCGAAGGCCCGTGGTCCTTTTCTCCTCCCTCGGCGGCATTGACGTCGAGGCGATCCTGGCGGAAAACCCCGAGCGGCTTATCCAGAGGAGCGTCGATATCAGCCTCGGCCTCCAGCCATTTCTGGCGCGCGGGATTGCGGAGAGCGCGGGCCTGCGCGGCGATCTTCTGGTCGAGACGGCGAATCTTCTCGCGACGCTTTATGGAATCTTTCGCCGGTACGATGCTCAGACCATAGAGATCAATCCGCTCGTGCTTACGCCCAGGAAAAACCTGGTCGCCCCATCGGCTGTGATTGTCATTGATAACCAGGCGATCTTTCGTCATCCGGAGCTGGAACAGATCGCGGATCCGGACCGGACCAATGGCTGGCGTCCCCTTACGCCCCTGGAAAAAAAGATGCGAGCCATCGACCGGACGGATTTGAGCTCGGCGATCCGCTTCAACGAGTTTGAAAGCGGGGAGATCGCGTTTATGGTGACTGGCGGCGGCGCGGGGCTGCTCGCTTTGGATACGATCACAAAGATCGGCGGCGGGCCGGCCACCACTTTCGATATCACCCCGGGCCGGGTCGAAGAAAAAATGTATCTTGCCACCAGAGCTATCCTCTCGAAGCCGGGGTTGAAGGGGTTGATCGCGGGCGGCAATATTACCAACTTCATTCCCATCGATGTAAAAGTAAGAGGAGTCATGCGGGCGCTGAAGGAACTGAAAGTTCAACCCAAACAATTTCCTGTGGTCTTTCGCTTTGCCGGTCCGGGCGTTGAGATCGCAAAGGAACTGGCCGCAGAGCTTCCGGGCATCGTTTTTTTCGACGCCTCTGTTCCTATCGAAGAAGCGGTGAGAAAAATTGTGGAGTTGACGAAGCAAGCATGAGCATCCTTCTCCATGAGAAGAGCCGCGTTCTTATTCAGGGCATTACCGGCCGCCAGGCGCGCACGCATGTCTCCTACATGGTGAAATACGGCACCCACGTGGTCGCGGGTGTATCGCCCGGAAAAGGCGGGGCGGAAGTTGAAGGCATTCCGGTCTTCGATTCGGTAAGATCAGCGGCAAAAAAGCATCCGGCGGATATCTCCGTGCTTTTCATCCCCGGCCCGGCCGCCAGGGACGCCGCCCTCGAGGCGGTCGAGAATGAAATCTCATTGGTCGTGGTGTTGGCCGAGGGTGTGCCGCACCACGATGCTGCGGAAATCATCGAGCGCGCAGATAAAAGAAGTGTGCGGCTGATCGGCCCAAATTCGCAGGGGATGATTAGTCCCGGAAAAGCAAAGCTGGGCGGCACTGGCGGGGCGGAGCCGGACCGGATCTACATGCGCGGCCCGGTCGGCATCATCTCGCGGAGCGGCGGCATGGGCGGCGAGATCGGCAACGTTCTCACGCGGAATCGCATCGGTCAAAGCACTTATGTCTCCATCGGCGGTGACCTTTTGATCGGCACCGGCTTTGCGCCGCTCTTGAAGCTGTTCGAGAAAGATCCTGAGACCCGGGCAGTTGTGCTTTTCGGCGAGCCGGGAACGGGCCATGAGGAAGAAGCGGCAGAGCTGGTGCGGAGCGGCGGCTTTACCAAACCGCTCATCGCTCTCGTAGTCGGCGAATCTTTGGAGAAATTGCCCAAAGGGATGAGCTTCGGCCACACCAGCTCGATTATCGAACGCGGCCTGGGCTCGCCGACGCGAAAAAAACAGCTCTTTAGAGAGGCGGGCGTGAAAGTCGCTGAATCGCTTGCCGAGATCCCTGATCTGGTAGAGAAAGCAATCGGGTAGGGGCGCGATTCATCGCGCCCTTCCGGCATGAGGGGTATGAAAGGAGTTCCATCATGACAGATGAAGTGAATGCGCGAATTGATGAGTTTATCGCCAGGACGCGCGAGCTGACCGGCAAAGAGGTAAGGGAACGGGATCCCTGGAATAATGAGGCTTCTGCGGATGCTATCCGCCACTTCGCCTACGGCACCGATGACGGCAATCCGCTCTGGCTCGATCCGGCGTATGCGGGCAAGAGCCGCCACGGCAGGATCGTCGCTCCACCGGCCTTTCTCGTCTCAGTCCTTTACCCCATCCTCCACGGCGCTCCCATGAACGCCCCTCTCTCTTCGCTCATCGGGGGGATTGAGTTTGAATGGTTCCTGCCGATCCTCGCCGGAGATAAGCTCCGCGCCCAGTCAGTCCAGAAGGAGATGTTCGAAAAAAAGAGCGGCACGGGCCGGCGGCTAATCTTTGTCATATCTGAGTGCACCTACTGGAACCAAAAAGAAGAAGTGGTGGCAAAAGCGGTCGGAACCATGATCCGGGCGACCCAGGTCGGGACCGAGCTTTTGTTCGAGCGGCCGGTTCATTGCTACAGCGCAAAGGAAGTCGAGGAAATCGATCAGGCATTTAAGTCCGAGAAGCGCACAGGGGACCACCCGCTTTGTTTCGAGGATGCGACTGTCGGAGAGGAAATTCCCCCGATCCTGCGGGGGCCGCTCACGATCGGCGACATGGTTTGCTGGAACGCCGGCCTCGGCCCCTCTTACAAGGCGGGGCGGCTCGGCTATCTTGATCTCCTCAAATCGCCTCATGCCGCCGTGCCGAATCCGGCGATCAACTGGCAGGTGAAATATTCGCAACAGCATGAGGACTTTCACATGGCCTCCCAGCGCGGTATGCCCGGCCCGTTCGATAACGGTGTAATGCGCTTCGCCTGGGTAGCGCCGCTCGTTACGAATTGGATGGGGGACAATGGTTTTCTGCGCAAACTGTATGTTCAGGTCAAAACCCCGAACATCTACGGCGACACCACCTGGTATCGCGCCAAAATCGTCGACAAAGCAGTTGAAGACGGAAAAGGCGTGGTGAAGCTCGATATCAGCGGGATCAACCAGGCCAATGTCAACACGACATCAGGCCGCGCCGAGGTGATCCTGCCGCTGCGGAGCTAGCGCGAGCGCGCTCTGTGAAAGGCGTCGAGAACGAGAGGATACAAGAACACCAAGACAGCAATCGACAGCAGGGTCAGCGAGATCGGCCTCGTTACAAAAATCGAGGGGTCGCCCTCGGAGATGATAAGCGAGCGGCGAAACGAAACCTCGAAAATCTTTCCCAACACAAGGGCGAGGATCATCGGCGGCGTGGGAAAATCGAGCCGCTTCATGAGATAGCCGACCACACCGAATAAAAACATCAGGTGGAGATCGAAGAAGTTATTGCTGATCGCATAGACGCCGATAAGAGAAAGCTCCAGCACGAGAACTCCCAGGACCGGGAACGGGAGTCTTAGAACCTGGACGAAAATCCCAACCAGCGGGATATTCAGCATCAGGAGCATCAAATTTCCAACATACATGCTCGCGACCAGTCCCCACACAAAGCTCGGGTTTTCCTGAAAAAGCATCGGCCCGGGTGTAATGCCGAGCATAATGAAGGCGCCCAGCATCACCGCGGTGACATTTGAGCCGGGGATGCCGAGCGCCAGCATCGGAACCATGGAGCCCCCGGTGGCTGCGTTATTGGCGGCCTCCGGGCCGGCAACCCCCTCGATTGCGCCCTTGCCAAATTTTTCCGGATGCTTCGAGATCCTCTTCTCTGTCGCGTACGAGAGAAACGAGGCGATCGTCGCGCCGGCGCCGGGAAGAACACCGACGAAAAATCCGACGACGGTGGCGCGCATGCAGGGCCAGAAGGATCGGCGCAGATCGTCCGCCCTCGGCAGAAGATTTTTCCAACTTCCAAAAGGGACCATTCTTCCCGTGCTTTCTCCATCAACCAGGCTGGCCAGGACCTCGGTGATGGCGAAAAGTCCTATGGCGACAACGAGAAAGTCGATCCCGTCCAGCAGGTAGATCAAGCCGAAGTGAAATCTGGCCGAGCCGCTCAGGACATCCGAGCCTACCGTCGCGAGCATAAGGCCGATTATCGCGGAGATCGTTCCTTTGAGCGCGTCGCCCGCGGTCAGCGCAGCCACCGCGCTTAGTCCCGCCACCATCAAAGAGAAATACTCCGGAGGCCCGAAGCTCAACGCCAGCCCAGCGAGGCGCGGGGCTAAAAAGCTTAATAAGATGACGCTCAGCGTACCGGCAACCCACGAAACGATGGCGCAGATTCCGAGCGCCGGCCCTGCGCGACCCTGGCGCGCCAGTTCATAACCGTCGATCGCCGTCATCACTGAGGAGGATTCTCCCGGAACTCTAAGAAGAATCGAGGTAATCGATCCGCCGTACATCGCGCCATAGTAGATGCCGGCCAGGAGGATGACCGCTGAAACCGGCGGCATGCCGTGAACCAACGGGATCAAGAGCGCGATTCCACTCACGGGTCCCAGGCCGGGCAAAACCCCGATGACATTACCGACGACCACTCCGATGAGACAGTAGAGGAGATTGGCCGGCATGAGCGCGACGGCAAAACCGCTCAAAAGATGTTGCGAAGTTTCAGCCATGATCTTAGCCGGAGATGAACCGTGACAAGATCCCCCAGGGGAGGGGCACACCAAGAAAGTGGTAGAAGACGGCGTGGAAGAGCGCGCTCAGGAAGAGACTGTAAAGGAGGGAGAAGTGCCAGGCCGATTTGAACAGAATCTTCAGCGTGAGAAAGCCGAAGAAAAAAGTCGAAAGGAGAGCGCCCAACCGGGGAAATGCGACCACGTATCCGTAGAAAATCACAAGGCACAGAATGATCGGAGAGATCGGTTTTAGCTCAGAGATCTCGGCCCGCGCGCGAATGCAAGAACGGATCGTAAAAGTCACGGCCAAAAGAAGCAGAGAGAGACCGAGGATCAACGGGAACAGGCCCGGACCGGGCACACCGCGGACAAAATCGAAGCGATAGTCTCTGGCAAGATAGAGATAAAAGAGAGCGCAGGCGATGAGGACGAAGCCGCTTAGCCTCTCGCCTCTGATCGCCTGACGTCCACTCACAAAAAGATCTTTCCTTACTTAAGTCCCATCTCTTTCAAGACCGCGGTGGTCTCATCGACAGTGTCGCCGAAGAGCTTGGTAAAATCAGCGGTGTTCATGTAGCCGGGGAGAAGATTTGACTTGGAAGTATATTCTTTGAAGGACGGCGTCTCCATAGCCTTCCTGAAGGCGTCGTGCAGCACCCGGATGCGCTGCTCGGGCACGCCCCGTTTCGCCGCAATGCCGCGCCAGTGGTAATCCTCGAAATTGGCCCCCAGCTCTTTATAAGTCGGCGTTTCGGGGAGCGAGGGAAGCCGCTTCCCCGAAGAGGTTGCGAGCGCAACCAGTTTTCCCGCCTGTACATGTTTGATAATGATTCCCGGGTTAGTATGGACCACCGGCACATGCCCGCCCAGCACATTGGTGGTCGCCTCGGCGCCACCCGCGTAAGGTACCCAGGTGATTTTGATCCCTGCCGCTCTGGCGAAGTTCAGAGCCGCCACGTGATGGGCCGAGCCGGTTCCAAAGCCTGCCATCTGTACCTTGCCTGGATTTTTTTTCGCAAAGGCGAGCATATCTTTGGCGTTTTTATAAGGAGCATTGGGATTGGCGGCGAGGATGAAAGGATCAACCTGGACACGGATGATGTAGGTAAGATCTTTCCAGGCAAAATCCTTGATCTCGCCGGAAGCGAAAAGGTCGGCGTTGCTCCGGGTCATCGCGTAAACGGTCTGCCCGTCGGCCGGCTGGTTCAGAAGATGGGCCATAGCGACCGCCCCCGAGCCGCCGGTGCGGGTCTCGACAACCATAGGGACGCCGAGGATCTTGCTTGTCGAATCGGCTATCTGCCGCGCCATAACGTCCACAGGGGAACCAGGTGACGAGTGGCAGAGAATCGTGATGGTCTTTTTCGGGAAATCATCTGTGGCCGCTTCGGCCGTCATCGCAAGTGCGATGCTGAAGATAAGAACGATGCGGCGCGCGAACACCTCTCGGCAGAATCGTCGATGGCTCAACATGAGGATTCCTCCTTAGGGGTCGATTGTCCCTTTTTGGTGATCGTTTATCGAATCATCCGCACATCCACCGCCGCCACACCCGAGCCCTCCGGCCGAACGATCAGGGGATTGAATTCGAGATCAGAGAGATAGGCGCGGTGGGACGAGAAAATCTGCGAAAGCCCGGTAATCGCCCGGATCAGAGCGGGGATGTCCCGCCGCGGTTGCCCGCGCATGCCTTCGAGCAGCCGATACCCTCGGAGCGTCTTTAGCATCTCTGCGGCCTCTTTTTCATCCACGGGCAAAAGCCTGATAGCAAAGTCCTTAAAGACTTCAACGAAAATTCCCCCGAGTCCGGCGATAAGGAATGGCCCATACTGCGGGTCCGTGCGCGCTCCCACGATCATCTCCGTCCCTTCCACCATCTCCTGGACCAGCAATTTCGCGCTGCCGGAGGATGACAGCTTTAGCAAACGCGCAGCCTGCGCTTCCACCTCTTGGGCGCTTCTGAGCCCGATCACAACGGCCCCGGCTTCGCTCTTGTGTACCAAATCAGGCGCTATGAGCTTAAGGGCTACTGGAAACCGGATTTCTTCGGCCCTGGCGGCAGCTTCTTTCGGATCAACCGCAGCCGCTTCATGTGGCAAAGCCAAACCATGCGCCTCCAGCAGTCGCTTCAGGTTATCTCCTTCGAGATCCTCGGCTTTGCCTTTTGCGGGAGCAAGCTGGCGCACGCCTTCGTTCCGTGTCCGGCCATAGAAACCCAGCCCCTTCAGCGCCCGAAGCGTGGGTTTGATCGCCTGCAAGAAAGGGAGTTGCGCCTGGTCCTGAAAATCCCGGCTCTCCTCAGTCAGACTGTAGCTAGAGCGGGCGAATGCCAGAACAGGTTTTTCGGTGAGACCGGCAAAATTCCGAAAGAGACCGGCATCTCTTCTTTCTCCTCGTGGCAGTTCGCCATGAATGGCCAGGAGATCCACTCCCGGATCCACGGCATGAAGCCGGCAGATCTCCAGGAAGCCTTTTTCATCACCGAATCCGGCGACGCCGCATTCAAGCGGATTTTCCACCACAAGATCGGCCGGAATAAGAGGGCGCACGGCATTCTTGGTTTCTTCGCTCAACTGGGCGAGCTGGACGCCGACCTCTTCAATGTGATCAAGCAGCAGGCCTTTCATCCCGCCAGAGTTGACGATGATCGCCGCCCGCTCGCCACGGGCCCGCTTGGATGGCATGAACGCAAGCGTCGTCTCCGTGAGATCCTCCAGCGTCGGGCAGCGGATCAGACCAAAACGGTGACAGACCGCGTCAAAGACATCATCGGATCCAGCCAGGGCACCGGTATGGGATATGGCCTGGCGCCTGGCCCGTTCCGTGCGTCCGATCTTGACCACGAGAATCGGCTTGTTCTTCTCCAAGGCCCAGGCCGCCATAACCATGAACTCTTTCGGCCGGCGCACGCCCTCGATCAAGAGTAGAATCACCTCTGTTCGGGCATCCTCGATCAGAAATGAGAGATAATCCACCAGATCGAGGCTGGTCTCGTTTCCGCTCGATACCGCGTAGCTGAAGCCAATGCCGCGCTCGCTGGCGCCTTTGACCCAGTTTCCCAATGAGCCGCCGCTTTGAAAGATAAGGCCCACAGGTCCGGGACGAACCAGCGGAATCGCCGTGGGAAAGCTAAACAGTCCCTCGTTGACGGAGATCGAGCCCATGCAATTGGGTCCGCAACAAACCATCCCGCTGCGATCACAAAGTTCTTTCAGAGCTTTGCCCCGTTCCTTTCCTTTCTCGTCTTCTCCCTCGCCAAAGCCCGCGCTGTAGATGGTCGCCGCTTTGGAACCCAGCCGGGCTGCTTCTTCAAGCGTCCGGACAACCACCTGAGTCGGCACCAAAAGCAGCAGATGCTCGGCCGGCTTGGGCAGAGCAGCAAGATTAGGATAACACGGCTGGTCCCACAGCTCGGAATAATTCGGATTTACCAGATAGATGTCGCCTTGATAGCCGCTCTTCTTTAGATTTTGAAAAATCTGTGTCGGCCAGCGTCCTTTCGGAGATGCGCCGACGATCGCGACGGAGCGCGCCTTTAGGAGCGTCTCGACTGAACGGACACGGCCGGTTTCAATTTTTTGTTCCATAATTTTATGCCTTCTCTCGACGGGATCGTCTCATGCAGCCTTTGATACTCCGGAAAAGGATAGACAGTCAAGGCAGCGCAATCCGACTACTACAAAAACCGTGGCGCTTAAAAGACGCGGAGGGAACCTGCCCCTCAGCGAGAGCCGATGGGCCTCGGAAACCAAGGCGATTGACAAGGTCTGAGGCACGGTCTATATCGCCAAGGACAAACGCTTTACCATCAGCAACTGATCCGAGGATGCGTCTATGGCCGTTTATCGCACTTTAGAGGATATCAAAAACGACGTCCGAAGCCGCGTGGGACACCGGGCTCCTTTCATTCTTGCGGATACAGAGGAAGTTGAGCAGGTGCTCGCGTCTTTAACGAACGTGGAAGCCGACTCCTGGGCCGAGGCCTGGAGCCGGCCCGGACTCCGCTGGGAGAAAGCCGCTCGCGAGAAGGAAGAGTCGGGAGAGCTTCAACAGGCGAAGCAGGCTTATCTCAAAGCCTACACGTACTACGGCATCGCTCGACATCCCTTTCCCAGCTCGCCCGGAAAAAAAGAGGCTTATCGCAAAACCATCGAAATGTATCTGGCCGCAGCGCGTTATCTGGATCCGCCGCTGGAGCGCGTTCGCGTACCTTTCGACGGCAAGGAAATCGTCGGTTACCTGCGGCTTCCGTCAAAGAAACCAGCGCCCCTCATCATTCACTGGGGCGGGATCGACAATTGGAAAGAGGAACGTCATTCGTTCGCGGAAGCTTTCTTGCGCGAGGGTTGGGGCTGCTTCGTCATGGACAGCCCCGGGACCGGGGAATGCCCGCTTCTCGCTTCACCGGAGGCTCATGCGGTCTACTCGGCGGCGCTGGATTATTTATTGGTAAGGAAAGAAATCGATCCCCGCCGGATTGCGGTCGTAGGCGCAAGCTTCGGCGGCTATTGGTCAACCAAAGTCGCCCATGTGGAACATGCCAGACTCTGCGCCGCGGTAAACTGGGGCGGCGGGATCCACTATTTCTTCCAACCCGAGTGGCAGGAAAAATCCAAAGACGCCCCTTCTTATCTCTTCGACCTGATCGAGGCGCGTGCGAATCTCTTCGGCAAAAAAAACTTTCAGGAACTCGTCGAGGTAATGCCGGCGCTTTCCCTCAAAACCCAGGGCTGGCTGGATAAACCCTGCGCGCCGCTGTTGCTCATTAACGGCAAAGAAGACAGGCAGGTTCCAATCGAAGATTTTTATCTGCTTTTAGAGACCGGCGAGCCAAAGTCCGCGCGTTTCTTTCCCGGCGGCCATATGGGCAGCTCGCCCGAGATTTTCCCGACGATTATCAAATGGCTGCACCGGCAGATGGGGTGATAACGGTTCCCCTCTTTGAAAAAGAGTCATGAATCGAATCGTCCAAAACAATGAAAGCACATTCCAAGCCGAGGAGCGTAAGGTGGAGGGCCGCGGACGTCGGATGAGCCCGGTTCGACTCATGGTACTTGCCCACCTGTCTGCGTGCGGACACCTGCCCGCGCCCTGGCAGGCGGGCGCACAGGCAGGTCGGCCGCGGCCCGGAGTCCTGCACCCCGAGCCCGATCGACTGCGCTGCTTTCGGGGAAATCATCGGCTGACTCGTCTTCACCCCCTTTGTATCACCGCCCGGATGGCGGCGGCGATGCGCGATT
This sequence comes from Deltaproteobacteria bacterium, assembly GCA_016210115.1. Classification (GTDB taxonomy): domain Bacteria; phylum Desulfobacterota; class Binatia; order UBA9968; family UBA9968; genus JACQUW01. The sequence continues at coordinate 16,262 of JACQUW010000337.1, forward strand.
CCGACGGGCTGATGAAGTCTTCCAACGGAGCGCTGTAAGGCACCGGCACATCCATCGTCGCAACCCTGCCGATCGGCGCCTTGAGCTTGTCGAATCCCGCCTGGCCGATTCTCGCGGCAAGCTCCGCTCCCACCCCGCAGCTCTGGTGACACTCATCCACAATCACCACGCGCCGGGTTTTTTCCACAGACGCCATGAGTGTGTCAAAATCCAGAGGCACAAGAGTTCTGGGGTCCACCACTTCCACTTGAATTCCTTCGCGTTCCATAAGCTCAGCAACAGCGAGACAACGCTGCACCATGTAGGACGTGGCGAAAACGCTCACATCGCCGCCCGCTCGCTTAACTTCGGCCTGTCCCAGCGGAATCACCTCATCGAGCTCGGGCACGGGACCCTTGATCTCAAAAAGAAGCGCGTGATCGATGAAGATAGTGGGATTGTCCGTAGCGGCGGCGGCTTTCAACAGGCCTCGCACGTCCCGCGGCGATGAGGGAAGGACAATTTCCAACCCCGGAGTGTTCCAAAACATCGCTTGCGGGCTGTGAGAATGCTGGGCCGCCCCTCCGCCGCGAAGGCCGTGGAGCATGTGGAAAACCACGGGAGCGCGGGTCTGCCCGCCCGACATGTAAAAGGCATTGGCAGCCTCGTTGACAACCTGCGGCCAGGCTTCGAAAACAAAACTTGCCGTCCCTATGTCGACAATCGGCCTGAGCCCCGTCATGGCGGCCCCGACGGCAAGACCACAAAAACCAAGCTCCGAAATTGGGGGCGAAAGAATTCTCCCGGAAAAATCTTTCGCCAACTCCCGAAACAACGTCCGGCGCGGGCTTAGTCCCAAAAATCCGCTGCCGGAGTCCGCGATCAGGTGGGCCTTGTCATCGGAATCAAGAATCTCCCGCAGCGCCTCCAACTTTGCCTCATAATAGGCCAGCTCTCTCATGATTCACCTTCCAGCAAAGACATCCTTCAAAGCCTCCTGAGGGTCCGGATACGGACTTTCAAAGGCAAACTTGACCGCGGCGGCGATCTGCGCCCGCACGTTTTGGTGGACATCATCGATCTCCTGCCTGGTCGCGCGTTTTGATTCGACCAGCTCCCGTATCAATATCAGAACCGGATCACTATGACGGTACCACTCGCGCGCCGCCTCCGGAACCGTGCCCACTTCCCAGGCCAAAGCGATCTCGGTAGGCGCTGGAACCATAGGCCAACTCGCCTCGTTGCCAGGCCAGCGCATCGTTTGCGCTTCAATAAACTGCGGCCCCTCGCCCCGCCGGATGCGACGCACAGCTTCAGCTACCAGAGCATGGACAGCCCCTGTATCTGTTCCGTCAACCTGCTCGGCGGGAATTCTGTAGGCTTTGGGCAAATCGGTCAGAGGAAAAGCCGCCATCGTAGAGGACTGCGCCGCGCCTGTCGCCCGGCCGTGGCCGTACTTGCCGTTGTTCTCACAGAGATAAAGGACCGGCAACTTGGATAGGGAGGCAAGATTGAACGATTCCGCAGCCGCTGCTTCTTCCAGTGCCCCATCGCCGAAAAGACAAACGGCAATCCGGCCGTTTTTTTGAACCTTGGCGGAATAAGCGGCGCCGGTAGCCAACGGAATGATCCCCGCCACAACTGCCGAAGTATGGAGGAATCCCAGATCCGCGGAACTGGTATGAAATGTGCCGCCTTTTCCCTTGTTGTAGCCGTCCCTCCGCCCGAGGATCTCAGCTAAGAGCCGGGCGGGATCGGCGCCACGCGCCAGGAGGTGGCCATGATTGCGATGGGTCGTGAAGAGATGGTCTCCGTTTTCGACGCACCCGAGCGCGGCAACTCCCGTGGCCTCCTGTCCAATGTAAACGTGGTAGTGTCCCTTAAAGCGCCCTTCGTGGTGGAGACCGATCAGGGCCTCTTCAAAAAGCCGGATGACGAGCATCCGGCGACAATAGTCAAGCAAAACCTCTCTTGGTAAATTCGGCAAAATAGCGCACCTCCGTTTTCCATTCGCTAACCGCCCAAGCGCGCGTTACAGCAATCTGTGGACACCCATCAAAGCCACTATCACGATAACCTCGCCTTCTCACGCTCGTCAGATCGATTCAAACGGCTTCAGTATATGCAATGGCTTGCGGCGCCGTGTCAAGCCAGGCATCGTTGCCTGTTGGCGTAAACCGCTGCCCCGGCCACTAAGATCCCAAGCAGCAAGCCATCAACGCGGGCAAAGAGGCCGAGGGCCAAAAACACCTGGAGGATTATTGACGCTTTTCTCCATATCTTATAGGCTCGGCGGGTCTGTTATGCGCCGGCTGAGAATGCTTCACCTGGTTCTTGCTCTTTCCATCTTGACCATTGCGGGCTGCGGTCCCGGCGAATTCCTTTGGCGTTATCGTTCCCAACCATCCCCGCCGATTGCTTTGGAACCCGCGCCGGCAATTTCCGCTCCCGATGACGGCGCTGAAGAGCTCCGCCAATCAATTGTGGCCGATACGTTTGAGGAGCGCGCGGCCGTACCGCCAGAAAAGGAGGGGGATAAAAAAGAGATTCCCTCTCATTCGCCTCCTCTCCTGCCGCGGGAACCCGAGCAACCCAAAGCGCAAACGACTGTTTTGCAAGAGAAGCCCGTAGTGCTCCGGCCAGAGCCGCCTACGATTCTACAGGAGGCGCCCGGTCCAAAAGCAGATAATCAACTGCTGGGGCTATGGAAGAAAGATATCGAGAGAGCAATGCAGCAGCCGCGCGGCCGGCGTAGAATTCAGTTCTCTCTGCCCGTGGTACAAAATGAGCGCGTGCGCTATTTCGTCGATTACTTCAGCGGCAAAAGGCGCAATTTTTTCGGGCAAGCTCTGGGCCGTTCCGGGAAGTATGTTCCCATGATGGCGGCCATCCTTCAGGACGCAGGCTTGCCTGAAGATCTTGTCTATCTCTCGTTGATTGAAAGCGGCTTTTCACCGCATGCCTACTCCAGAGCCAAAGCTGTCGGTCCCTGGCAATTCATCGCGGCCACGGGAGCGCGTTATGGCCTGAGGATCGACTGGTGGGTGGACGAACGGCGAGACCCTTTTAAATCCACGCGCGCGGCTGCGGCCTATTTAAAGGACCTTCATTTCCAGTTCGGCGAATGGTTTCTCGCTGCCGCGGCTTACAACGCAGGCGAGCGTAAAGTCGAAAAGGCGATGAATCACTCGAAGACAAACGACTTCTGGCGTTTGACCCGGAAAAATTATTTGAAAGCCGAGACGCGCAATTACGTCCCGAAATTTATCGCTGCTACTTTGATCGCAGGCGATCCGGACAAACACGGCTTTTATGAGATCGCCTATGAGGCGCCGCTCGAGTACGACGAAGTTAGAATCAAAATGATCCTGAAGCTCGATACCATTGCGGAACTGGCACAGACGACGGTTGAGACGATCCGTGAATTGAACCCTGCCTTACTCAGAGATCATACGCCTCCGACCCGAAGGGGCTTTATGCTCCGGCTGCCCCCGGGCAGCGGCGAGATTTTTGCCAAAGGTTACGAGGACCTGCCGGACTCGGCGGAGCTAAAAATCACCCGCCATAAAGTCAAGAAGGGGGAAACCTTGACCATGATTGCCCGGCGTTACCGCCAACGGATAGGCCGGTTAATGGAGATAAACAGCCTTAAAACTCAGCACGTGCGGGCTGGGCAGGAATTGGTTATCCGGTGCTTTTGAAATCCGTTCGTAGATAAGACTCCGCCTTATTTTCTTTGGTCCATGGCGAGATAGTCTCGTAACTGCGGCCCTTTGTAGATCTGTCTCGGACGGGCAATCTTCTGATCCGCGTCAAGCAACATCTCTTCCCATTGGGCCATCCAGCCCGAAGTTCTCGGAATCGCAAACAGAACCGGGAACATATCCATGGGAAAACCGATGGATTGATAGATCAGTCCGGAGTAAAAGTCGACGTTTGGGTAGAGCTTGCGTTTGATGAAGTAATCATCTTCCAGAGCGATCCGCTCCAGCTCGAGAGCGATGTCGAGCAGCGGATTGCGGCCTTTGACTTGAAAAACCATGCCGGCGATTTGTTTGATGATCTTGGCCCGGGGATCGTAGTTCTTATACACCCGGTGTCCAAAACCCATTAGCCTCCCCTCACCGCCTTTAACCTTTTTGACAAATTCCGCGACCTTGTCTTTAGAACCGATCTGCTTGAGCATCCTGATAACGGCCTCATTGGCGCCGCCGTGAAGCGGGCCATAAAGCGCAGCCGCCGCGGCCGCAACAGCCGAATACGGGTCGGAATGCGAGCTTCCGACCCCGCGCATCGCGTTGGTGCTGCAGTTCTGCTCGTGATCGGCATGAAGGATGAAAAGAACATCCAGGGCTTTTTCCAAAACCGGATCCGGCTTGTATTTGAGCTCGGTCATTTTGAACAGCATGTTGAGGAAATTCCCGGTGTAGCTGAGGTCGTTGTCCGGATAGGCATAGGGCATTCCAACGCTGTGGCGATAGGCGAATGCGGCCAGGGTCGGCATCTTGCTGATGAGCCGGTAGGTCTGAGCTTTACGGGAGGCCGGATCAAAGATTCTCTTTGCGTCCGGATAGAAGGTGGATAGGGCCCCGACGGTACTCACCAGAATTCCCATTGGATGCGCATCATGGTGAAATCCGTTGATCAACTTCTTGATGTTCTCATGGAGGATCGAGTGGTGCGTGATATGGTAAGTCCACTCGTCGAGTTGGGCTTTAGTCGGCAATTCGCCGTGCAGGATCAAGTAGGCGGTCTCCAGGTACGTGCTCTTCTCGGCCAGTTGTTCAATAGGATAACCCCGGTAACGGAGAATCCCCTTGTCCCCGTCTATATAGGTGATTTTGCTCTGGCAAGAGGCGGTGTTCATGAAGCCAGGGTCGTAACTCACCATGCCATCGTCCTCATTGACTTTGATCTGGCGCAGGTCGGTAGCGTGAATCGCCCCGTCGCGAATTGGAACTTCGTACTGCTTCCCGGTTCGGTTATCGGTAATCGTGAGGGTGTCTGAGGGCATAATCTATACCTTTTCTAGCCTGCAAGAGGCGGGCGTTGATAATCTTTTTTCTTAGACCATCCCCGCGCAACGGTCAACCCGAGCTAACCGGCATCCGGAGCGAGAGTCCAGCTCACCTGCCAGTTCCCTTCTTCTCTTGAGAGGCAGACAACCGCTGCCGTCGGGAAATCGACGATCTCTCGTTCGGGGTCTCCGATCAGCAACAGCGAAGCAAGCCGGCTCAGGTGCGGGAGATGGCCGACCAGCATCAAGGAACCCCCCGCTGTCTCCAGCTCCGCCTTGGCGATAACGGGATCGTCGCTGGGGGCGAGGCCGTCGATCCGGCGCAGCCGGTCTTGAAGAGACAAATGTCGCGCGAGAATCTCCGCCGTTTGTTTTGCCCTGAGCTTATCGGAATGAAGGATTTCAGAGACCTCGATCCCCTTTTGCGCCAGCGCCTCACCCACCTCTTCGACTTGTCTTTTGCCTCGATCGCTGAGAGGGCGGCTCCGATCCTCGTGCTCCGCCTTGGCTTCACCATGCCGCGTGAGATAGAATTCCATACTTGAAAATTGCCGTTGATCATATAGTATGCTGTCCCACAATTTGCAAATTGGCCGGTCGCCTTGTCCTGTCTTTCCGTGGTTGAATTCCATAACGTAAATAAATGGTTCGGTTCCCTCCAGGTCCTTAAGGATATCAATTTGAAAATCGAGCGCGGGGAGGTGTTGGTGATCTGCGGGCCAAGCGGGAGCGGCAAGAGCACGCTCATTCGCTGCATCAATCGTTTGGAGCCGATTCAGTCCGGCACTATCACCGTGGATGGCATCTCCCTTTCGGATCCCACGCTTGATCTGGCTCGCCTCAGGGCCGAAGTGGGAATGGTGTTCCAATCTTTCAATCTCTATCCTCATATGACCGTGCGGGAAAATATCGTTTTGGCGCCATTGAAGGTCAAACGGATGGAACGCGCTGAGGCGGAAAAGACGGCGATGGCGCTGCTGGAACGGGTGGGCATTTACGACAAGGCCGACGCTTACCCGGCCAACCTCTCAGGAGGCCAGCAGCAGCGTGTGGCGATTGCCCGAGCGCTGGCCATGCGTCCTAAAATCATGCTGTTCGATGAGCCGACTTCGGCTCTGGACCCGGAAATGATCAGCGAAGTGCTCGAAGTCATAACGGATCTGGCCAGAGAGGGGATGACGATGGTGGTGGTCACTCACGAAATGGGCTTTGCCCGCCGAGTGGCGCATCGGGTGATCTTCATGGACGAGGGGCAGGTCGTGGAGGACAAAAGGCCTGAGCTTTTTTTTGCCGCTCCCAACTCGGAGCGGACAAAGGCCTTCCTGGGAAAAATCCTTTCGCACTGAAGGAAGCTGTGGAAAAATTGAATGGGGATACAGAAAAATCTCCCCTATCCCCTCTTTTTCAAAGGTTTGCCAAAGAGGGGTTAAGATGCCAGGGAGAAAATTCCCCCTTTGAAAAAGTTTGACAAAGGGGGACAAAGGGGGATTTGAGTGCGAGTTTTACCCGCTGCCAATGTGTGGAAATTTTAAACGAACAACTGGGACACCACGCCAGCGACAGGAGCAAAGGAGGGGCAACCCTGTCGGTGTACGAGTCCCCCCCTCCGGCACCACCTAATTTCAGCCCCTCACACAGTGCGCCTGTCAGTTCCGCGTTTCTCCCCGTCCGCAGATTGTGCATTCGACCCAGGGGCATCCGGAAGCGATCGAAGAAGTGCGGCGCATCCTTCAGAAGCATATCGGCGCGCTTTAACTTGCAGGGTTAGTCTCCAAACACTACGGACCGAGGTGAGCCTTGGTGCGCCCGGCGATAACCGAACTCCGACTTCGGGTTGCGGAGACTCTCAAAATTATTGCAATGAATGACTAACCGAGGCCCGGACGTACCCTCTGTGTCAGTCGAGCAAATCCGATTTTCCTCTTGCGTGCGGCTCGAAAATCAGATGTCCGTGCTGATAGCATAGACCACGCGTCGGCTGTACCCCGCTTATTCTTTGCAATAAAAGAATGGCGTCAGCGCCGACGCCAACCGACTTTGCGTCATCGATAGCCGCGAAATCGGCGCTGAGAAATACAATCTTTCGTTTTGAAAAACCGATAGAGATAATATCAGTGCAAAGGAGTTACGCGCGCTCAAAGCTCTTGCTTCCGATCTTCTCCGACTCGGAGGGTCTGAACTGTCGGCTGCTATGGCGGCAAACACATTACGGGAGATATGCTATGAGAACTAAAACACAAGGAAAAAGTCGGATCTTGGAGGCCGTTCACGGAACGGCCACCGATCTCCATTCGGCTGGATTCATTAGCAAACGTCGAATGCGTGAGTACGACGCGCTCTGTCTCGCTCCGATACCGCGCTACTCGCGCAAGAAAATTCGCGCGTTGCGCCAGCGGCACCATATCAGCCAAGCAGTTTTGGCAACTGTGCTAAATACAAGCCTCTCAACGGTGCGGCAATGGGAGATCGGCGCCAAGCAGCCAAGCGGGCCGTCTCTGAAGCTTCTAGATCTGCTCGATCGCAAGGGATTGGAAGCTCTAATTTAACACTCCTGCTTTGGTTCACCGTGCGATGCGCTGGAGGCCGCGCTCTGGGCTTTTTATCGAAGCGATTCATTTCGCGATGGCCTGCTCATGGCGGTGAACCTCGGCGACGATGCCGATACCACGGGAGCGATCTACGGCCAGATCGCCGGTGCCTACTACGGAAAGCAAGAGATTCCCCCTGGCGCCCCCGGCGTTCCCGATGATATGGGCCTGGTTTCTGTCTGGTATTGCATAAAAGACTATAGAGGGTATAAAGTTGTCTATCTTATACCCTTCTGGAGTGTGCCGCATGGGCATGAACATCAAGAGCGAGGAGACTCACCGACGGGCCAAAGAGCTTGCCCGAATGGCGGGCGAGAGCATAGCCGAGGCGGTGGACCGCGCAGTGACGGAGCGTCTTGAGCGTTTGCGAAGACGCCGCAATCGGAAAGGGCTTGCAGAGAGGCTTTTGAAAATCGGGGAGCAATGCAGCCGGCTTCCCGTGCTCGACCGCCGCGCCCCGGATGAGATGCTCTACGATGACCGCGGACTGCCGCGATGATCGTCGTCGATACATCTGCGCTCATTGCGATCCTCGACAAAGAGCCCGATGCCGCGGTATTCGCCGAGGCCATTGCCGAGGCGGACCCGCCGCTGATTTCTGCGGCTACCCTTCTCGAAGTGAACATTGTGATGCTCAATCGGCACGGAGTGAAAGCCGCGCGAATGGTCGAGCGGCTCCTGCAACAAGCCGGATTTCAGATCGAAAGTTTCACAGCCCAGCATGCCGAGATCGCGCGCGAAGCCTACGCTCGCTACGGTAAGGACCAACAAAGCGCGGGCCTCAATTATGGCGATTGTTTTTCCTATGCGCTAGCAAAAGCAACCGGGCTGCCGTTATTGTTCAAGGGCCAAGATTTTTCCAAGACCGACATCACACCTGTGGAGTTAAACAGTCAGGGTGGGTAGTTGATCAAGCTAAGTGGCCGCAACTTCAGAATTGTGGCGCCCAAAATCTGGTGGAAACGCTTGCCCGTTAAGGTCAAAAAAGTTTGTCCAGCTAGTCAACAGCGTCCCCCGGGTCCGCCCCGATACATCCCTGACCGGCGAAGCGTTTCGAGCACGGGCCGCGCTTCGGGTATTACGCCCCTTTTTTTTGCGGTCAAAACGAGGCCTAGAGTTCCTCGCACGGGAATTCCATGGGTTGCTGCGCATCGGCGCGCGGCGAGATCATCGACGATAATTACTGTGCCCTGATTTTCGTATCCCCAGGCCAGCACTGAAGTTTCTCCCGCGCCAAGATCCCATGTCCGAATCGTCTCGGGGACTGGCGAAGGCTCGACTATGCGAAGCCACGTCGTTTTCTCAATCGCGCGAACAGTAGGATCGTCAGAGCTTCGCCGTTGAATCTCCTCGGCAACCGGTTTCGGTATGACAATTTCACTGCCTTCCAGTTGTAACAAGTCCAGCAATCCTGCCCGCGACAAGAAAATCAACGGCGATGCGTTGGTGGCAGGTCGCTCAGCCACGGTCGATCTCCCGCTTCAGATCATCGAAGTCCACGACGAAGGCGTTGGCCTTCTCGCTGGCCAAAGCAAGCAGAAAGTCTGTGCGATCCAGATCGGCGATGCGAGCTGCCTTTTCCTGGGAGATCTCGCCGCGCTCGTACCAATGTATCGCAGCCGCAAGCCGTAGTTCCCTCGCGAACTCTTCCGGGGAGCGGCGCAAAGCTGAGAAAACATCTTCAGGTAATTCGAGTGTGACTTTTTGCATACGGACTCCTACCGCGACCATAGAGTTTTGCTATACGGGACTTTTCTGGCACATATTATCACTTTGGGCCTGAACTTACGACCGTAGTTCCGTGCGGCTCGGCGACTCTTTCAAGGCCGCACTGCGGGGCAATTTTGAATTATTGAACCTTTGAACTGCCGAAAGGCTTTGAATCGGCTTTCTCCGTAACGTATGGAACCACTGGAACCGGTTGAACGTTTGGAACCGGCCTCAGCCTTTACACCGTTGAACATTGAACCAGCCATTGCATCGGCGATTTGAACGTTTTGAACGGAGTGAAACGGTTGAACGTTTGGAACGATTGGAACTGAATTGTAGCATAATAACGATTTAAACGGAGCTGGAAAATTCCGTCGGTCCTGAGTAGCGCGGAGCGCGTATCGAAGGAGGCCGTATCGAAGGGCTGTAACATTTGGAACCGGCCTAAGCCTTTACACCGTTGAACCTTGAACATTGAACTTTGAACTGCCGTGGTGACAAGCTACGGGACGCGGGCGTCACGCAAATTAAAAGAGCCAACGATGGTCAGAATAAGTCCAGACTCAGGGCTGACCCCAAACGTTCTCGCAATTGTTAAAGATTGTAGTCATTGTTATGCCTGACCCCGGCTCCTCGCGGCGAGTGAGGTGCCAGACGTAGCCTGGCAAGAAATGGCGATTGGCGCGCGGCATCGGTTCTTCTTAGACCTCGCTTTTCGGCCTGAAAAAGTGAGATCTAAGCGCTTAGAAGATGCTTGTTACGCCATCTTACGGTGTTAAATCAAGAAGTTGCCGTGGTCCGACCCCAGCCCGTTGCCCAGCTTATTTTCATGGGATGCTCCGTCACGGCACCAAAGCTAAGGTGTCATTCTCGTCCGCTTGACCATGCGGTAAATCTCATCCAGAGACTTACCGCGCCAGAAACGCTTGATTTCTTTGACGGAGTCCCCTTCTCCACGTTCAAACGCGACAAGAAAACGGGTAGCTTTCGCGACGCCCATTTTTCTTACCAGAGTTTTCCATCCTTCCCGGATCAAAGCGTCTTCGACTTTCTCGGCGGGTTTACTCATAATTACCACTCCATGTTCGCGACGAAAACCGCGGGATTCATAACTTCCAATATACGGTGTTCAGTTCCAATATTAACAGAAAGCGGCCTTGTCTTGAACCTTCTCGTGATGCCATCGTCGCAGGACAGAAAATATTGAGCCTTCCCCAGGGCGGCACTCGCGGCGTGGAGCGCATCACGCGGCGCCAGCTTGAAATTTCGGATGATCTCATTTGCTACAGCCAAAGTTTCGCTTGTTGTACTCTGATAGCCCTGATGCAAACCAAGATAGATCGACACCTTGGCTCGCTTCGCCGCCAAGATAATCCTTTGGACCTCAAAGACGAGGATTTCGGAACTAATGAAAGCAGCCTCCTTCGCTTCTATCTTTTCCAGAATGCGTTCAAAGGCCTCGGTCTCCCTGCGAATCCTTCGGACCATCTGATCATCGAAAGGGCGGCAAAGTACGTTAGTATCGAAATATAGAACGATCGCCACGCAGTAGTTCCTTAGCCCCTTGATATCACAAGAAGGCGGTCTTTAGGCAGTCTTTGGAGGGCATCGCCGTGTGGAGCCCGGAGCGCACGGCTGATGAGTCGCCCACTCTGCTCCGAGTACTTCGCGAGGCCAAGCCGGGTCAGGCTTTCGTGTTGAATTATTGTTCGAGTCGTTTTGCCAGCAGATTCTCAATTTTGTGATCGCGGTCCGCGGCATAGGCAACGTACAGCCGGCTGATGATCGAAGGATCGCGATGCAAACGGCGTGCGATCTCCTTGACGCTTAACCCTCCCCACTCGCGCGCCAGATACACCAACATCGAACGGCCCCTTATGAGCCGTCTTTGCCGCCCGACCGCAACCAGCTCCTTTTCTTTCACACCGAACGATTCAGCCGTCCAGTGCAGCAAATTAGCGAAAGTCGATCTTGGCCCCGGCACTGCAATTTTTCGCTCCGTGCGAATCCGCTCATCAATCTCTTCAACGAACCGCTCGTCGCCCAATATTCTCTGATCCCAGACTTCGTAATAATCCGGCTGGTGACCGAGCCCCTTGCCTTCGGCCATAAATCGCAAATACGCCCGGCGCGCCTGGCTGACCGAGTTCGCCAATTCCCCCAGGACCACCGAAGTTTCGATTTTAACCTCCGCCGCCTGTCCCAAGTACGCTCCATGACTGCTCCACCGATATTGCAACGCATCTATCGGCGAGCGCATCCGCCCGGGATTGAGGTGTATATAACGCACCAGTTCGAGCAAATACGCCTGGCGGTCACACAAAATTGCTTTATACCGGCCCTGAAATAGATGCCCTACTTTCGTATACTTCCGGTTGAAGTATCCGGTATACGCCAGTTGCAGCCCTTGCATGATCTTCGACAGCCCAGCCTTCGCCGTTTCCACCAGCAAGTGCACGTGATTGCTCATCAGAACGTATGCATAGACAGTAAAACCGAATCGCTGCCGATAGTGCTCCAGCCGCTCCAAATAAAACTTCCGGTCCCCATCACTACGAAAAATGACTTGGCGCTGATTGCCCCGGCAGATCACATGATAGAATGCTCCAGGATATTCCACTCTCGGTTTCCGCGCCATCGCGTGTTTCTATTACAGCTCCTAAAATAAGTCAATACGAAAGCCTGACCCCAGCCGCCCCCGCAGTTTGTCCGGCTAGTCAACAGCGTCCCCAGGTCCGCCCCAAAAGGGAATGCACGTAAAAAGCGTCGATTGCGCGCAAACTTCTAACGGGATCTGGTCTGACGGCTTGAACGGAGCGCAGCGATTGAACCCTTCGATAAACTCAGGACAGGCTCTTGGAACAGCTTGAACGCATCAGCGTCCGTCCTTGAACGAGCGGTTTTCCGATTAACGTCTTGAACGGTTTGAACAGGTTTAGTTATCTTCTGGGCGCGCGGCATCGGTTCTCCTTAGACCTCGCTTTTTGGCCTGAAAAAGTGAGCTCTAAGCGCTCAGAAGATGCCTTTTATGCTGCCTTACGTTGTTAAATCAAGCAGTTGCCGTGGGCGACCCCAGCCCGTTCTGGCACTGCTGCAGCCGGCATCTTGGCACGCCATCATGGCTATCGCTACTACGATTGGAAACTCAAAGATGGACAGTTTGACTACTACTTTGAGCATCCGGTGAACTTCAAACAAGAACAGGCGTTGGAAGGCAAATACTTGATTCAGACTGAGGAGCCCGATCTTTCGGCTGTTAAAGCGGTAGAAATTTATAAAGAGCTCAGCGAAGTGGAGCGCGCGTTTGCCGAGCTTAAGGATGTGATTGAGATGCGCCCCATTTATCACCACAAGGACGATCGAGTCAAAGCGCACATTTTCATTGCCTCACTGGCATTCCTGCTCGACCGGGCGTTGGAGAAAAAGCTAAAGTCGGCAGGGCTCGACTTTAGCTCTAAGGAAGCATGGCAGATTCTGAAGACCGTGCGGGTGGTAGAAATCGAGCTTGGTGATGGCGAACAGAAGCGTTCGGTGACTCACGGCACGGCGCGGGCCGAGCGGATACTGCGCGCGCTCGGAATCAAGAATCTCGATCCGAACCAGTCGGCAAAGACCGGAAAGAAGGCCGCATAGTGACACGTACCAAAAGCATGCTCTTTATTTTCACTAACTTACCAACCTGACCCGCAAACATGGGCTAGCTGTGCGCCCCCACCATACGCAAGTCCATATAAATGTTTCGTTAACAGCGTCACATTGTTAATGAAGGAGTTGCCGCGGTTCCCGACCCCAAGCCCGCTCGTCGGTGATGACAGAAAACGTACTTCCCTAAGGACCGCTCGCGCTGCTTTGCAGCATCGTTCCGATATACGTGTCCTTGTCTTCATCCTGAAACAGGATGTGTCGCTTGAGCATCTCCGGCTTCTCAATCCCCCACTGCTTCCGCATCACGTGCGACGGCGTGTTGGACACGATGTACGAGTCCAGAGTGACGGCAGGATCCCCAAGTCGCTGCTCGATCTCTTTGACTGTCTCGCAAAACCCGACCTTTGGATCCGTGAGCCCTATGTTCCGGATACCCTTTGGGTCCACGAACGCCACGCGCTGCTTCGCAGGTTCGAGCTGCCACACGATGAAGTCGGGATGAAAGTTGCCGGCCTCGAAGAACCCCACGCCGCGTCCCTTGCTCTGGTTGCGCAATAGATAGAGCTCCCGGCCGGCGAAGAAGTCCGGGTGTCTATCATGAAACTCCTTCAGGTCCTCCACGAACCGCCGCTCCCCCTTGTTGAGTGGCGCGGGCGATATCTCCACCGCACCGCCGTTTAGGAAGAGCAGCGGCTGATAAACGTGGCTGGCGAACCAGATGGCCTTGAGGCCGCGGAACTCTAAGTGTTTGAGCTCGCCCTTCTCGATCGCCGCCTTCAGTTCCTTCAGCTTCTCCACGATTTCCGCTTCCGACTGCTCGATCAGAATCCTGTAGCCATACTCCGGACCCGTCTCGCGCGCCACCGCGGGAAAGTTCGCGTCGTCGGGCGCAAGGTCCACGTATTCGAGGTGCGGCAGCTCCCACTCCCGCTTCCGGAAGGCGTAGTACCGCTCCGTGTACTTCTTCAGGAGCGCGAGCGCGATCTCCTGCCAGAGCCGTACCTTCTCGAACGTATCGAACGCCAGCTCAGATTCGGGAATCAGCAGCCGGTACCACGTGCCGTCCGCCAGCAGGTCGCGGATGCCCGCCCTCGTCAGGTTCAGGTTGTACCAACCGCGCTCGGCCTTGAAGCGCTCCAGGTCGAAATAGAGCCGGTCCACGTCGAGGAAAGCGATGTGGCGCTGCGAGAACCGGGTCTGGTTGGGCGCGCCATCGTCCTCGCCGCCGGAGATCCCGGCCGATTTCATCGCCTGGATCTTGGGATACCAGTTCAGCACCACCTGGTTCTTCTGGAGATACTGGGTGCGCTCCTCCCGGGCCGGGTTCGGCGGCTGCACGGTCGGGATGGGGCCGAGTCTGCGAAATGCGTCCCCGAACTCGGTGCTGACCCCGTTGATCTGTTTCTTGAGCCGCACGGTCTTCAGCGACCGCTCGGTCACGTCGAGCGTCACGATCGGCAGGAAGAACTCGATGCGCTCGTCGTTGGCCGGCAGTCCTTCTTCTTCGAGGAAGTCGCGGAACTGCGCCATGTAATCGGCGCGGATTCCGAAGATGTGCAGTGTTTCCAGCGTCTCAACGTGCTTCGGCCGGTCGAGACCCTCGGGCAGCGTGGCGCGCGCACTCCGCTTGAGGCTCATGCCATATCCTTTGAGCCGCACCCCGCGGCCGAAGAGCTGGATGATCTGCGCGCCTTCGCCGCGGCCCACGTTCATCAGGCCCATCGTGCTGACGCGCCAGCTGCTCCACCCCTCGGTGAACTTCTTCGAACCGATGAGCACGTTTACGGTCGAATCCGGCCGGTCCAGCTCTTGGAACAGCGAGCCCGAGAACTCCCGCTCGGCAACGTTCAGCCCCTTCTCCTCACAAAGCTTGACGAGCTTCGCGTCGTCGCCCACGTTGATTATCCCGAAGGGCTCGTTCTCGCCCACGCGCAGTGCCACTTCACCCGTCGCGCCCTTGAGGTTCTCGACGTGCAGCGCGCCGCCGGCCGGAGCGTTGAACAGCGTCGCCAAGGTCTCGTCGAAGATCTGCGCCGGCGTGAGCCCGCTGGTGTTGAGATAGGCGAACCGGCCTGCGAACAGGTTCTTGCCGCTTGAGGTCACGAGCCCTTCGTGCAGCACTCGCCTGATACGCTCGATACTGTCGGGCCGGTTCGTCACGTAGCCGGCGAGGAAGCGCAGGATCTCCACGATGTCCGACGCTTCCCGCGTGCCCAGCGTGGCGGTTACGCTCCCGCCCACGAAGATCCACAAGGGCCGCTCGATGTTGAACGGCCGGAACGTCGCCTCGCGCTCGCGGTAGAGCCGCTGCTGCTGGAAGAACGCGAGCAGGCAGGCCGTGAGGTAGCTCTTGAGCCACTCGGCGTCGGAATCGTCCTCCAGGTTGAGGATCTGGTAGTCCTTGCCGAAGCCGTCGCCGTAGAACCAGCGGTACGAGTAGTCGAACAGCGTGCTGCGCGCGTACAGATTCGTGAGCCCCGGGTTGCCCTTCACCGCCTGGCCGAAGGTGGCGGAGTACTCGAAGGAGAACCCCTTCTCGCAGAGCGCGTTGCGATACTTCATCCAGGTGCCGTCGCCGCCGGCCGACGCGCCGCGGTGGCCTTCGTCCACGAGCACGAGGTTGTTCCCCTCGAACGCGTCCACGGCTACGGTCTTCTCGCCCATCTCCTCCTTGAGCTTCGTGACCTCCAGGATCTCGACCGCCCGCCCTGCGAAGAGGCCCCATCCGTCCTTGTTGAAGATCTCGGCCTCGATGCCGGCCTTCTCGAACTCGGTCAGGTGCTGCTGCGAGAGTCCTTCGTTGGGCGTGAGCAGGATGATGCGGTTGAGGTCGCGCGCGCGGCCGTGCGTCTCCAGGAACCGGCGATACTGAAGGATGTGCGCGTGCATCAGCAGCGTCTTGCCGCTCCCCGTGGCCATCCAGAAGGCAATCTTGTTGAGCTGCGGCCAGGCATCCGCCGATTCATCGAGCGGCGCGATGCGGTCAGCTTCATCCAGCCCATCGTTTAGCGCTGCGATGCGCGCGTCCAGCGCAGCGAGGAGCGTGCGCGAATCGCGGAAGTAGCCGTCGAGGTAGATCTCGGTGAACAGGAGCGCCAGGTACTGGAAATACTTCCAGACGATGGGCGGCTCGCCGCGCGTGATCCGCCGCTCGTTCAGCCGCTGGGTCACCGACACGATCGCCTGATCGTGTTCGAGCAGCACCTCGTCCGGCAGTTCGGGGCGCTTTTCCGCCGGCAGGTGCAGGCAGAGCGCGTGATGGAAGCGGTGGACGTTGTTCTCGTCCATCCCTTCCAACGACTCATCGCGCAGATGCTCGGCGAGTTGCTCGAAGCGCTCCACGCCGAAGAGGCCGAGGAGCCACTGGTGGAGGACGAGCTTCCGGTTGAAGGGGAGCAGGGGACGGTTGTTGTTGCGGCGGCGGCGCGGTGGCGTCACGCCCCCTCCGAGTCGAACATCAGACGGTGGAAGTCCTCCTCGATGAGGCGGACCTTCCAGGTGTCGTCCGGGGCCTTGAGGTTCTCCAGGTTGTTGGTGCCGTTCACGTAGATGAGGTCGAACTCGCAGTCCTTGCTGGAGTAGCCCTGTTTCTTGAACCACTCGTCGAGCACCAGGTTGTCCTGCTCGACGCCCTCGGAGGACTCGCCGCCTGGGCGCTTGCGCCAGATGACGAGCGTCCGCTTGCCGTCGGGTGTGGTGCCGGTGACGGTGCGGAACCACCACGGCCCGTCCGAATCTTCCTTGATGCGGCCATCCAGCAGGAGCCGTCGCGGCGCGTCCTTCGGGAGATCCGGGTCGTCGTCACGCTTGAAGGAAGTACTGAACGTGAGTGGCGCGGCGATGTGCTGGACGGTCAGGCCGATGAGCCAATTGAAAGTTTCGAGTAGATCCACGTTCACTTCGCGCGACTCGTCGGAGCCCGGGGGCTTGACCTTCAGCCTGTACGCGGTCGGGTCCATGAAGGCCGCCACGCTGAGAAGCGACTGGCTGCCGCGTGTCTCGACATCCAGCATGTAGCGGAGCAGGTACTGCTCTCGGAGCTTGTCCGGCCCCCGCGCAGCCGGAAGGTCGAGAAGGGAACGTTGCTGTTCAGTATGGTGCAGCTCCAGGTTGTTGAGCGTGTCCTCGTAGGATTCGAGCCGAATGACCTTCAAGATCCGTGGACTGCGTTCAGCCTCCTCGGCTGTCGCAAGACGCTTTGGCTTTCCGTCCTTCCACTCGGGGGTATAGGTGACCTTTTTGAGGCGGGGTAGAAGGACGGAGTCGAAGTACTCACCGATTTCGACGAGGACAAACTTGCGCTGGCCGCCGTCCTCGCGGTTTAGGGCAACGACCGCGTGGCCAGTCGTCCCTGAGCCGGCGAAGTAGTCCAATATGGTCGCCTCATCCTTTTCACCAGTAATAAGGAAGAGAACGTCCCTGGTGGCGTAGAGGGACTTCGGGAATGAGAAGGCGCCCGCCTCGCCGAACATCGATTTCAGGAGCTTGGTGCCGTGCGAAGACGCGTCGTATTGCTTACCAACCCACACGCTCTTTGGCCGGACGCCAGTCTTGATGCGATCGATGATCTCCACCTTGTAGCCCCCACCGCGCTTTGAGCTGACGCGTATCTCGCCGTTCGCTAGGTGGCTAATGAACGAAGGTCGCGTCTTTCGCCAAACACGCTTTCGTCCTTCGCTATCGATTGGCCAGATTTCTTGCCATCCCGAATGCTTGTCGAGAGCGATTGCGCCAGTCTTCGGATCAAAATAGATCGCGTACCACGAGTTAGGTCGTTCTTGAGGAGTGGAGTATCCCCCAGTGCGAAGAAAATCACGCCACTTATACGCACCCTTCTCGTCTTCTGCCGAGTATTGCTGTCGCTGTTCGTCGGTAAGCTCGAAGAAACACACCTCGACGGCTCCTGGGTCTCGGCTGTGTAGCAAGTAGTACTCGTGGCTGGTTGCAAGGAAGTTGTCGTTCGTACGGCCCGAAGGTTTGATCTGAACTACTAGCGTGCCTAAACGCGTCGCCGCACCAAGCACCTCGTCGCAAACGAGTCCAAGATGGTGCAGCTCAAAGTCATCAATGGCCGTCGCCATGACACCGTCAGTACGAAGAGCCCTCTCGGCCATTCGCATTGTCTGAGCAATCATCGTACACCATGATGAATGCTGATACTCATTCTTGTAGTTGAAACTTGCGTCATTTGTATTGAACGGAGGATCCGCGTAAACGCAGTCGATTGCGTCGGCGTAGGTTCTCAGGAGAAGCCGCAAAGCCTGAAAGTTCTCGCTGTGGCAAAGGACGCCGTCCAGATGACCATGGACCTCCGGAAGCGAACCGAGCAGCCGCGCCGTGAAGTCGCCGTCGAAGTGCCGCGTGTCCAGCATCAGCGTTGGGTGCGTCTTAAGGAATGCAGGCTCTAAAGGCACGCTGTACGCGGGGAGACCCGGTTCGAGCAGGTGTGCTGCACTGCCCTTCCAGTCATCGATAGCGTTTAACGCGATCCATTCTTCGCGCTGAGCGTCGTTCGACGCGATCTCCGGGTAAAACTCCTCCGGAATGATTCCTAGCTTGATGCAGTACGACGTCTCCACCACGAACTTTTTCTTGAGCCAGAGCTTCTTCTGGAAGTCCTCGAGCTGCGCCAGGAACTCGATGATCTTGCCCGCGATCCGGCGGATCACCTTGATCTTAGACAAATACTGCTCCACTCGCGGCTCGGTCTCGCTCTCCACGTCGTCGAGGTGCATCACCTCGTTCTTGATGTAGAAGTCCAGCTCCCGCCGCAGGAAGCCGCCCAGGCCCTTGTGGATGAAGTAGTCGAAGGTGTTCCGCGCCGTGTAGCGGTCGAGGTGCACGCGCAGCCGGGTCGTGTCGGACACCGTGCCGTCGGGGCGCACGTGCTTCGCACCGAGCGCCGCGATCCAGTCGCGCAGCACGGGATCGGCAAGCGCGAAGATCGTCTGCTCGGCCGCTGCGTTCAGATCCTTCTGCTTGGCGGGATCGGGCAGATAGGTGAAGCGTACCACGAGTTCGCCGTCCTCCACAGCGACCACCGATTCGCCCGCGAGCTTGAACCGCCGCTCCTTTCCGGCCTGCTCCTTGACGTTGCCGTGCTCCCCTTCCGCCGCGTCCACCAGACGGAAATGCACCCGCATCGGATTCTTCTCGTTGTCGGGCCGCAGGCGGAAGGCGTAGTCGCGCAAGTACTCGCTGGTCTTGATGTAGTACTGGTCCGCGTTCGCCCAGTGGAGCTTGACCTCCTCGCCTTCGTATGGAATGGCGTACACGCCGGGCTTGTATACACGTTTGGAGAGGAAGTCGCCCTCGGAGTAGTAGCGCCGGAAGAAGCTGTAGAGATGGTCGTATACGTCGGCTTCGAGCCCGGCGAGATCTACCGCGTCATCAGCGAGTTGCGTGCGCAGTTCCCTCACCTTCGGGAGCGCATCTGGGTCCGCGCCGAGCGCGTGCGCTTGCTCAATGGCTTTGGCCAGTTCCTTTTCGATTGCCGCCTTGTCAGCGGTCCGGTACTGCGCGAATGCGGCCTTAACCTGCGGCAGTAGGTCCCTCTCCAGAAACTGTGTCACCTCGGCGCTCTTGGCGTGCATGACCCGATAGAGCCCGAAGTCGAGTTCTGCTTGATCCAGCTGGAACAATGAACGAAGGAGTTGAACCAACCGTTCTCTGTGTGTCGTCGACATCATGATCTGTTCAGAGCGACGGCAAACCCATAGCGCCGCGCATGCTCACGCAGGAAAGCCTTCCTTGGCACATGACGGCTTGGCGCGTTGATAGGTTTTCCGTTAAGCTGAAGCACCCACTTGCGAAGGAGCTTGCTCCTCGTCCGTAGCCGCGCCGAGCACGCAATCGTCAGATTAGGTAGGACTGTAATCAAACCTTGCCCGAAGAGGCCGTCGTGGAGACGGCAAAGTAAGAGCGTATTTGCTGGTAACGCGCGCGCGGATTCCGGGCCTCGACTCACGGACACGATATGCGAGGTGATCAGCTGTGACGGTACGTCCACGTCGCATATCGCACACTTGTGACCATAAATGTCGAGCGTGACTAGGCGGAGTGCTCGCTGGAACGGCCGGGATGCCGCCAAACGCCTGGTCAACTTTCCGGAGATCCTCCCGGCGGCGAGCAGTTCCTCGTATATCGCGACCACGCGTTCCGTCGAGGCGCCGCGCTCCTTGCGAATTGCGAGCACGTCGCCACGAGAGCTGCGGATCACGAGGCCGCCAGAGCCAGCGAGCCCGTCGTTAGAGGAGCGACGCTGGCTCGAAAGCTGGCGGCGTACCGAGGGAGGCAGTCTTCCTTTCGGGAAACTAATGATGCCGCCCTGTTGATCGTCCCAACTTCGGAGAGTCGTCGCTTCGAGAACGCGCCGTGCCTCCGCTTCGGAACTAATGGTGTTGCGGAACCGCGCCAAGTCCACTTCCACCGTCTCGCCCTTGTGGTCGGGTCCGAATGAAAAGCGGGTGCGCGATTGCCCGATCGGGTAGGCCGTATAGTATCTCTGCTTTGGATTTGCTGGTCTCCTGCGGATTCGCGGCTTGCGCGACAGCACGCGCGCCTGAAGCCAGGAGTAGGGGAGATAGAATGCATTGCGCTTGCCGTCGTGTATGACGCAAAAGAAGTCTCCTGCACGAGCGCGCCACTCTAGTTGGGACACCAAGAACTGAACGTTCTCCCGGTGTTGCGTCAGGCGCAGATGGTAGAATAGCTGCCGCGAGGTCCCTGGCTTTTCGAACCACATAATCAAGTCTCGGCGCTAAAGGGGTGAAAGGGCCGTTGCATGCATGATGTACACGGTAGGTGCCTCACTTGACCGCCCACCGGATTGTGAACAGGGCTTCAGTACTGGTACGCTGCGCCACCCGCTTTTCGAGCTGGTCGATGAGCTGGTCGCGCTTTTCCATGATGTTGTCCTCCACCTTGAAGATCTCCTGGCGCTGGCGGCGCTGGTGGCGCTCCAGCTTCCGGATCTTCTCCTGGATCTGGTGCTGCTCCTCCAGCGTCACCGCCTGGCGTGCCTGGCGCCGGAGCGCCTTGATCTGCTCCTTGGTGTCCGCGAGGGCCTTCTCGGCCGAGAGCACCATGTCATCCGCCCAGCGCTCCAGCTTCTCGCGCGCCTCGTGAAAGTGCTTGCTGTTGAGCTCCAGGGAGCGGCTCACCGTTGCTGCGGCGTGGCGTTCGGCGTCCGCCGCGAGGCGCCGGCCGATGGCGTCCGGAAGTGCCAGTTCCTTGCGAACACAGCCGCTGCAGAGGAAGAGCTTTTCCATGGTCTCCTGGTCGAGCGCCCGGCCGCCGTCCGTGAACCCGGAGAAGAGCAGATACTCCTCGCGCTCGTACGACTCCACGGTCAAACGGGTGAGCGTCAGCCAGCCGCTTTGCCCCCGCAGCTCTTCCACGACCAGGATTCGCGCGGGATGGTGGGTGACGTCGAACACGGTCCCCGCCGCGGGCGTCGCGGCCGCCTTCGCCTCCCCGATCACGTACTCGCCCAGCGGATGCGACAACCGGTACAGAAAGCGGCTGGGCTCCTCCGGGCCCCCGTCCTTGCCGGGCGGATGCGTCTTGGAGATCAGATGGTAACGGCCCGGCGCGATCTCCGCAAGCGGCGGGCGCTCCAGATCAAACGCCAGGGCGCCGTCATCGAACCGCGCTCGCCCGTCGAGCACGTGCCGGCTGAGTAACCAGAAGCGCTGTCCCACGCGATCGAGCTGCGCCCGCGCATCCCTTAACCGGAGCCGAAGGCGCTGGTGCACGTCCTCATCGAAGTGTTCGAGCAACGCTCGGCGGGCATCGTCCAGCCGGGTCCGGATCTGCTCGTCCATCTCGGCCTGGAGGGCGCGAAATGCGGAATCTATCTCCTCCGGCGTGCGGCACTCCTGATAGATGGCGAGGATGCGCTTCTCGAAGTCCACTCCGGACTCGATGCTGCCGAGCACCTCGTCGGAGGCGCCGAAGATGCCGCTGAACAGCTTGAACTTTTCGGTGAGCAGCTCCAGAACGCGCTTGTCCGCCTCGTTGCGCTCATTCAGGAAGTTGATGACCACCACGTCGTGCTTCTGGCCGTAGCGGTGGCAGCGACCGATGCGCTGCTCGATGCGCTGCGGATTCCACGGCAAATCGTAGTTGATGACCAGAGAACAGAACTGGAGGTTCACGCCCTCGGCGCCGGCCTCGGTGGCGAGCATGATCGTCGCCTCATCGCGAAAGTGCTCGATGAGCGCGGTCCGGACGTCCACGGCCCTCGACCCGGACGCGCGCCCCGTGTCCCGGTTACGTTCCGCCCAGCGCTCGTAGATCGCGGTGGCTTCGGGACCCCCATTGGTACCGTTGAACGGCACGACGTGGCCGCGATAGCCGTGCGCTTGGAGGAAGCTCTTGAGGTAGTCCTGCGTCCGGCGCGACTCCGTGAAGATGAGCGCCTTGCGTCCAGCGCCCGTGGCGGCCATCTGCTCGAAACCGATCTCCAGCGCCCTCAATAGGGTCTGCGACTTGGTGTCGGTCCCGATGCGCCGCGCCCGCTCAGCGAGCTCCCGGAGAAGATCTATCTCTTCACGAAGTTTCCGGCGATCGATCGTGACGGGCGCGCCATCCTCCGGCCTCGCCTCGTCCTCCTGCCAGAGAATCTCATCCAGAAGGTCGCTCTCGATCTCCTCGCCGTCCAGGATCCGTTCGGTGAACTCGGGATCGCTCTGCGCGCGTTCGTCGCGAAGTGTTTCCAGGCGCTCGCGCAGGATGTCGAGGGTGGCCGCGATAGCCAGCGACGACGACGCCAGCAGCTTGCGCAGAATGAGCGCCGTGAGGTGGCGCTGGCGACGTGGCAGGGCATAGCTGTCCTGCCGCTGGAGGAAGACGGATACCGCGTCATAGAGCGCGTGCTCGTCGTCGGTCGGCCGGAAGGGGCGGGTGATGGGACGCCGCTCGGTGTAGCGGATGTACTCCGTGACCTGATTGCGCAGCGTGCGTTTGCAGTACGGCGCGAGCCGCTGGCGCAGGGCCTCGAGGCTGGCACCCGCGCCCACGTACTGCGACCGGAACGCGTTCACGTCGCCGAAGAGCTGGTCATCGATCAGCATGGAAAGTCCGTAGAGCTCGAGCAGCGAGTTCTGGATCGGCGTCGCCGTCAGCACCAGCTTCCGGCAGCCTTCGGTCGCCCAGCGGATGCCCTGGCCGATCCGGTTGCTCGGGCGGTACGCATTCCGCAGCTTATGCGCCTCGTCAACGACGACAAGATCCCAGCCGACCGCGCGAAGCTCGTCCCGAATGGCGCTGGCGAAGTGGAACGACAGGATCACAATGGCGCCCGGCGCCAGCGGCTCGCGAGCTTCCCGGCGGGCCTCGCGGTACGCCTTAGCATCGAGCACCACAGTCGGGAGGCTGAACTTCTCGCCCATCTCCAGTGCCCACTGCTTGCGGATGGACGCGGGGCAGATCACGAGAAGCCGGCGCTTCCGCTCCGCCCAGAGCTGGCACAGCACGATGCCGGCTTCGATGGTCTTGCCGAGTCCGACCTCGTCGGCGAGGATCACTCCCTTTGAGAGCGGAGAGTGGAGGGCGAACAGCGCCGCCTCGATCTGATGCGGGTTGAGGTCCACCGCCGCATCGAAGAGTGACATAGACAGCCGATCAAGACTGCCGCCGGGAAACCGGCGTGTGAGATCGTGTGCGAAGTATTTCGCGTGGTAGGGGGTGAGCTTATTTGCCAACAGCGTTCCAGAACAATAGAGCTTTCAAAATAGCATTCAAACCGCACAAGGTCGCATCACGTTTAGGAAGGAACGACACAGGCCTTACGGTCTCGCGCGCCAGCCGCTTGTTGCGTGATAGCTCCTGCTGTACTTCCGCTGGAAAACCTCCTTCGACGTTGTGATCGATCAGCTCGCTTTTCTTCGCGACGGTATTGCCGCGCCGCGTCTCCAGTCCTTC
>JACQUW010000049.1 GCA_016210115.1 Deltaproteobacteria bacterium
ATCTCCGGGCGCGCGGCAGTGGCCGCACGGAAGCGCGTGGGTGTATACGTAATAGCCGTCAATATGGACGTTGGGAATGCGATAGGTGCCTGCCAGTTTTTTCGTGCCTCCGAGTCCCACCTGGGGCTTGTAGGCCGCGTAAGCTCCTGAATCAAAGATTGCGCTCGCTTCCCACGCGAGAATCTCACCTTTCTTAGTAACACCTGCCTTGAGGTTGATAATGCTGGGATGCCGCGGGCTCGAAGCCAGAAATTCCTCCTGACGTGACATGACCATTTTCACAGGACGCCCTGATTTGGACGCGAGGAAGTAGCAGAGAGGCTCGTCTAAAACCATCCCCTTGCCGCCGAAATCACCTCCCACAAAGCTCGGAATGACGCGCACTCGTGTGATCGGAAGTCCGGAGACTTCCGCCATGATGCTGCGGACTCGAAAGGGCACTTTGTCCGAGCTCCACACCGTCACATTACCGTCACGGCTGATATCAACCATGGCGGCGTGCGGCTCGAGGTAGCCCTGATGCACGATCTGTGTTGTAAAGGTATGCTCGAACGTGAGTTCCGCCTGGGCGAATCCTTTAGAGAGGTCGCCTTTAGAATAGGAATCATGGTAAAAAATGTTTGTGTGCTTCGCGGGAGCTGGAAGTCCCCCATAGGTGTGAAGGTTCTCGTGAACGAGGAGTGAGCTGTCTTTCATGGCCTCTTTGACGTCGAGCACCGCGGGCAGCTCCTCATACTGAACATCGATAAGAGTTACAGCCTCCCGTGCCGTTTCCTCGTCTACCGCCGCCACCGCCGCCACTTTCTCGCCTATGAACCGCACTTCGTTTCGCGCCAAAATCGGAACGTCACGCACCCTTAAGCCGAGCAAAATATCCGGGACATCTTGCGCCGTAATGACTGCCTTGACGCCGGGAAGGGCCTCGGCCTTACGGGTGTCGATACTCACGATACGAGCATGCGGAAAAGGTGAGCGTTTGGCCAAGCCATAGAGCATGCCGGGCAGCATCACATCCGCCGTGTAAGCGGCTCCACCGGTGACTTTGGCTACCGCATCGATTCGGGGTACAGATTTCCCTACTACGTAGAAGTCAGACATCGAGGCCTCCTTCGCGGCAACGGCTGCGGACTTGTTATTGAGTTATGAGCAAGGAGAACACAACATTTCCGCAATGAAACGCGCGCCACAGCAACTCAACGCTTCACTACGGGAAGCGGGACAGGTGTGACGTGAGCAAACTTTGTGCCATGACGTTTCGACAGGAAACCTGCTTCGGTATGGGCTAGATTTCACTGTGGAGAAAAGAGGTATGAGATTTGTTAGCAAGATCACGGGAGTTCGCTACCCACGGAATCCGGCGAGAAGAAACCCGTAGAAAAGCTTCGAAATCCACATGAGACCTAGCTGCGTTTTTTTCAAATGTTGGAAAACCACTGCTGCTAAGTTGCACGAGTAGGAATAGAGATCAGAGGAAAGATTCGAGCATGAAATACCAAAAGCTGTTTACTCCTCTAACTATAAGAGGTCTTACTTTTCCGAACAGGATCATGAGAACGTCAATGGTTTCAGGCCTCGCAACAGAGGAAGGATTCGTCACCGACGCCCTAAAGGAAAGATACCAGCGTGAAGCCGGAGGCGGGGCCGGATCAATCGTCGTCGAAGCCGCAGTGATTCTTCCGTCAAGGAGCTCGTACAATCTACGAATCAGCGACGGGTCCTTCGTCGATGGGCTGAGACACCTCATGGATGCAATCCGCAAGGTGAATCCACAGCCCAAAGTCGGTATTCAGATCATGCACTTTCTGAAGATCGCGAGAAGCGGCTGGAGACAGAAAGTCGAGGATTTCAAGCCCGAAGAACTGCCCATCATTGTCGAGCAGCATGTAAAGGCCGCAGGCCGTGCCCTGTCGGCTGGATTCGATTTCATTGAAATTCACATGGCCCATGCTTACACCCTCTCATCGTTTCTCTCCCGGTCAAACAAAAGAAGCCATCCCTACGGCGGCAGGCTTGAGAACCGCTTAAGACTGCCTATAGAGGTTTATCGAGCAGTGCGCGAGACTGTGGGCGATCGCTATCCTTTGGGTGTAAGAATCAACGGCGAGGATTTCACTATCGAGGGAAATACCCTGCTCCAAAGCACCCGGATCGCGAGAAGGCTTGCCCGGCTTGGCGTTGACTACATCAGCGTCTCCGCCGGTAGTCGCTTTGAAGACGCCGCGACGCCTGCGCCCAACACGCCGCCGGACCCTATGTCCGGGTACAGCGGCCACAGGATGAGTCCAGCCTGGTGGTTTCCCGACAGAACACATAGCCATCTGGCTGAAGCGATTCATAATTATGTGAGGGCTGGAGGATACGACGTTCCCATCGTGACCGTAGGAAAGATTCGAACTCCGCTTCAGGCTGAGCAGCTACTGGAGGAAAACAAGGCAGATATCATAGGCTTATGCCGCCCCTTGCTCTGCGATCCGGACTGGCCCATGAAGGCCAGGGAGGGCAGGGAAAAGGACATCGTGAAATGCACCGGCTGCAACTGGTGTCTCGAGGCTGACTCAAGATACGAAAAGGTGACCTGCTCCCGGTGGCCAAAGGGTGTCCTCGCCGCGCCGTCACCTTTTCTGCCGAGCATGGCCGGTCCTTCCGAGCTTCCGGAGGATGCGTCGCTGTAACTCCGCATAATCTCCTCGCCCTTCACCGGAGGGAGAGGATAAAAGGTGAGGGTGGTGCGGTTTGGACATTGCCCGTCCTCACGTCGATGAAATCCGGAAGAAAATCATTTCCGACGGTTGTAAACCTCTTCATCTACGGCACCCTGATGGACAAGTCCCAACTCTATCAGATCACGCTCAAGCATTTTCCCACCTCGCCCGCGATTCTCAAAGATTACAGGAAGCTGATCTCGACCCTGGGCTACCCTTATATTGTCCCTTCAAAGGGCTCCACAGTTGACGGCCTGCTCATCAGAAATGTTGACGCGGCATCGTTGAAAAGGCTCGACGAATACGAAGACGAAAGCCGGCTTTATTTTCGCAAACCAGTTATTGTCACAAGTGGCGGCAAGAAATACCCTTGCGAAGTTTACGTAGGCAACGAAAAAATACTCCGCCCGCGATCTTAGACCCTTACACCCCGGGGCCGGCGAGAGCCATCTTTCATCGCTTTCGCCCATTCTCTGTCGGGAATAAGAATTTCTGGAAATCCCATAAGGAGTATCTCCAATGACTGAGCAAACCCGTCCAGCCCAGGATATAATGTGGCCCGATTCATATTCATGCGATGCAATTTCCGCAAAATCTTCTTTCTAAGATCGGGCGGGTCGTTCTCTATTCGAATCTCCCAAAGATGATTTCCAAAATCCGGCTTTGAATCCGTTTCCGTCGCGAGAGCCGTGAGGTTTTCTTCAAAAGGAATTGAGATATCACCTGGACAAGGAAATGTTCCGTGCTGGATGACTAATCTCTCATTCAGCGTGTAAGCGTTTATGGGGCAAACAAACGGCTTCTTTGCCATGAACACGTCACGAAAAGTTTCAAGTTTGGTCACGTTCGTTTGTTCAGCAGAAGAAATGACCTGATATCCTGTCGGAGTGACTTGCAACCATCCACCACCCGATCTAAGAATTTCCAGAAATTTTTGTTTGTTGTCAGAGATATCTTCGAATTGGCGAATGAGAAACAGCAGATCAGTCGTCCGGATTATTAGGACGTTCAGTTTTTTGGCGTGATCGATTTGCTCGCCGGGAACTGCAGTCTCAAATCGCTCTTTGATCCCACCAACTGACATTTCGTTGTTTATAATCAACACCCCGGACACCGAAGGAGACAGGCCGGCTCTTTCGCGATGTGAATCAACTTGGTTAACGTGTTCCCTCTTGATTCCGGCTTTTGTCCCCTTGATTTACACGAATACAATAGCCTCGCCTGTATGCTCGTCGAGGATTTTCGCATCCTCCCGAAATTCCTCTGGTGCGTCCACCTCTAATGCAAAGAAACCTCGGAGGATAGCGACCACCACTCTTTCTTTAAGGATATCGCCAGAGGTGCTTAAGATCGCTTTATAATCCTTCCATGCTTGAATTTGACCTTCCCGCTCGGCAATTTGCTTCTGTAAAGCCTCTATCTCTGAACCAAGCTTGTCCTCAGTTGCAAATTTGAATTCATCAAGCCACGCTGGAACTTCTCCGATTCGTTTTTGCCTGTAATCGAGGATCGCGCCGGATACTTCGGTGGCAATTAAGTTGAGGGTTACGACATCCCTTTTTGTGGTATGAAATGGAAGAAAGAAAACCCGATGGGTCCATTCAATTGCTACAGCCGTACCCCCAGATTCAGCAATAATCTGGAGTTGCTTTTCCCGGTTGTACGGTAACTCGAAAGCCGTGTTTACGACGCCATAACCCTTCAAATATGGTCTGAATTCATCGCGTTTAGTGTTGAATATTGTCAGGCCGTCGATTGTCTGCCTCTTGTGTTTTGTTATTTCCAACGCGTTCAGGATTCTTTTACATAAATCAGTGTCATCAATGTCCTGCGAATGCCAATCCCCTTGGGGTATTTTGTCGATAATAGACCCCACAAGAAAGCACACCCATCTCCCATCTTCGATCATATTGAACACCTGTTTCTGCCGCCCTTGTAGAAGCGCTTTCTGGACCCGGACTTCTGCGTAACTTCGGTGGTAATCAATCTTTTCGAAGATTCCTTGAGGAATGATTGCGCCGTCAGCCTGATCCAACGCCCCGTGGCTTTCTAAAGGCAGGAACTGTACCTGTGCATTACCTCCTACTGAGACCGGCGTACCCGCTACTGGAAATCCCAAGGCATCGAACCCGTAAGCAATAATCCGTAGCTTCTTATTCGGCTTAGGCATATTCTTCTGCTAAAGTTACTATCGATGCAGTCCGACCAGCGTGATATTCAACCCAATTCGTGATTGGCGGCTGGGCAGCCAGTTGTTTATTTCAGCTTCCAACGTGCCTTCAATTGCAGATCGAGCCTGCGCAACATCCACCGCTCCATTGAGTGAGCCTTCTCTTTCATCGGTCGGGAAATGCTGGAGTGTCCGGACTTCGCCTGTTGAAGGCTTGTACATCAGCGTAATGACTCGACTCTGGATGAGGCCGCGTTCATCTCGACGGCGCACGAGATAGCGCGCACAGACAGCGCCCGCCGCGAGATCTGAAACCTCACCGGTTAACGCCGCAGATCGGATTTCCTCCAAGAGGGCGTCCACAAGCGGATGTCCGATACCGCCCAGCTCGCACGCGCGATTGCGGAGCGCAATGTCCCGGTCGAAACAAACTTTTTCGTACCTGGGGAGCAGGCGATATTTGCGCTGCAACGCGTCGGGACAAATGAAGGTCCAAAATTCGCCTGCCGGGATGGCGCCGCCACCGAGCTTCAGGATCGCTGTCCGAACCCACTCCCCAAGCTCAGACAACGAATAGCGTCCTTCCAGTGTTCGATAATGCTCAAGATTGAATTGCCCGAGGTCTTGGGCGAGGCGATCCAGCGCTTCACGGGCACGCAGCGCCTCCTGGATCATGCGCTGGAGTTCTGTATCCGTCCGTCGATAATCCCGGTCCACGAGGGCGCGCTTGTAGAGATCCTGATAGTCAGGACGGCTTCCCAGGTAACCGAGAATATCGCTCCGAAAATCCTCCAATGGCTTTCCTTGCGCGTCAGTCTTGCCGATGGATCGCGCGATATCATAGAGCTTATTCTCCAGCAGGCCGTAGATTTGCTCTTCAACCGTATCCTGCGCCAGCAAGTTATAAACCTGCACTGTTTCTTCCTGGCCATATCGGTGGATCCGGCCAATTCTCTGCTCGACAGCCATGGGGTTCCAGGGTAAGTCGTAGTTGAAAACAATGTGGCCGATTTGAAGATTGATGCCTTCCCCGCCCGCTGACGTGCTGATCAGAAACCGCGCGCCATCCTCATCCCAAAACGATTCCATGGCCGCGATCTTGTCCTCCAGCGGGCCGCCAACGATTCGCGCCATGCGCTGCGGTCCGTAGATTTTGCCTAATTCCTCAGACAGGAATTCAAGCGTGTCGCGGTACTGCGTGAAGATCACGAATCGCTCGTCTGGTTTTTCGCGGCACAGTTCACTAATAGCTCGGACCAGCGTATCGAAACGCCGATCGGTTCCCTTGGGGACTAGTTGGATCAGTTCCCGAACCTTCTCAATCTCCCGAGGGATATCAGCTTCGGCGTAGACGCCTTCTTCGGCTTCTTCGTCTCCGTCGAGCGACCAAGAAGTAGTCTCGTAGTCCTCTTCCATCCGCTTCAAAAGTCTCCGCCGAACGCGCAGGACATAGGCTTCGGCATCGACGTTATCGGTTGTCTGTTCGCCGAGAATGGCCCGAGCCACCTGCAGCATCTCGTCCTGAATCTTGAGGATTGCTTCGCTGTTGGACGCCCCCGACCGGCGTTTGGCTTCCAAGGCCAGTTGCTTACGCGCCAATAAGACGAGAAGGCGACGACGAAGAGCCTGGCGAATAGCACGCGGGCTGGACGACATGATCTTCTGAAAAGTGGCCATCACAAAGCCAATGGCACGCTGCTGACGGGTCGTCCGCGACTGATTGATCCCGGCGGCGTTGTACCCTTCACGAAGGTATTCACTCAGCCGGTCGTAGAATTCGCGCTCACGCGGTGCGAGTGGAAAACGCTCCGTGTGGACCTGACGGCGACGGAAGATCGGATCTCCCTTTGCATCCGTTACTTCGCGCTTTGTACGCCGAATCATGACCCGTGCCAGCATGCCCCGGTGATCACCCAATTCGTCCGGGCTCGTAAAGAGCTGATCGTTAAGTAATTGGACCAAGGACCAGAACTGGAATGGATTACCTTGATGGGGAGTGGCTGACAGGAACAGTAGGTCCCGCGTATGGCTCCGCAGAGCCTCCGCTAGTTTGTAGTTTTGCGTCGTGACTGTTTTTTTTCCGGTCCGGGTTCGAGACAAGTGATGCGCTTCGTCAAAAACAATCACGTCCCACCTGGGCGCACCAAGCAACCGCTGGATCCTGCGGGACTGCTTGAGGGTATCAATAGACGCAATAACCCACGGGTGCGTCTCCCACGAAGCCGTTCCATAGTCATAAAAATCATGTCCAAGAATCGAACAATGCAGCCGGAAGCAATCGCGCAATTCATTCTGCCAGTTCTTCACCAAACCAGCCGGTGTAACGATGAGAACCCGTTCGGCTTCACCTCGGGCGTTCAACTCTCGAAGAAGCATGCCCGTCTCGATCGTCTTCCCGAGCCCGACCTCATCTGCGATGAGACTACGCCGTTCAGCCATCGCAACCATGTCATGGACCAGCAGGATCTGATGAGGAAGGAGATTAACCCGGCTGGCCGATAGCTCCCCACCTGAATTCGAGTGCGCAAGGTCAATGGCAATCTGTTTAACTCTGTACGCTGTGGCGTCGTCCAATGGCCCTCCCATAAGCCGCTGCCACAGGTCTCCTGTTTTCTCCAAGAGCTCTACTGGAAAGGCCTCCAACCTTCGGCCGTTCGGTGTGTCAAAGACCACATCGGCCTGGTAGAACCCTGCCGTCTCGGCGACACGCAACACCTCGCCAATCCCAAGCTCAGGATGGAAAGGAACGCGTACCTTGTCATTAGGCGCAATCGATGCCCTGACGTCGTAACTTAAAGCCTGTTCACTCATGTAAGATTAAACCCCACAAGAAAAAATTCTGTCCCGTTTGGTCCTTCCTGCCGTATGGGAGTTCCGAAGATTGGTCGCAAGCTCATGTGCCTCCTGAGACCAGCCTCGACCCAGAAATCATCCGAGCGCTGAAGCCGCTGATGGAAGACTAGCTGGACGTCGGTTCCCATGCTGGAGTACAGGTCATTTGCCCGAGAAGCCAAAACGTTGTGAATAAAATTTCCAATGTGTTCGAAACGGCACACAACAGCATTTCCTTCAGTGTCTGATCCTCCTCTGCGATGATACCTTGGAGCACTGTGCTTAGAGCTAGCAGTTGGCGTGGGGCGAACATATCAGCCCAATTTCGGTAATTATGCTTTATCATCTGATTGGTGTTGTATCCCTCAGGAATTGCGCTCTTCGGGTAAGGCAACTTATCTTTATGCTGGTCCCACAAGGCTTCTGCACGTTGCAGCCTCCGCATGTCAGAAACGCTGAAGCGCTTGAAGAACTTTCCGCCGTCCGAGACCAGAAGACACGCAGCTTTTACTGTCTCTCGCGCGGTTACACTTTTCTGGTGGGTCGTCCCAAAAGAGGGATCGCTCTCACGAGTGTTAAAAAACGTGACCTGGCTGTCATGATCCTCAGACTCTTCATCGTATGCAACGCACAGGTAGGCTTGAAGCGCATAGGGTCGAATCGGCAGTCGCTGATGCTGAGGCAAGGTCCGAATGCTGGCAATAATGTCATCCTGTTGACCGCAAGAACATCGGAACTTTCCTTTCTGGGGCACGTTCCCCTTTCTGGGGTCGTAGCTATAGTGGCAGCTCGGGCAGGTTACCTCCTCCTCAGGTAATGGTCCACGCCATTGCCACACGGCTTCACACGATGGGCAAAATAACACTGCCAGAGCAACGCTCTTCTTCTGCTTCGTCGCACTGGGCACTTGCATGCGCACCTGTTTCTCACAATGAGGACAAGGGACATTGGCTTGCCACATGGCTCCGCGCCCGCGCGCCTTCGGGGGCTCTGGAGCATAACTCCAAAGACTTGTAGGTCTTCCTTCCCCCCCACTACCCCGGGGAGCATTAACCATCAGAGCCGGTTCTGCGATAAGGGACGCAAGCTCGACTTCCCAATCAAAAGTCTTTCGACAGGCTGGGCACATTGCGTCACGATGATAACGAATCTTTGGTGCTTTTTGCAAGGATATAGTCCGTAAACAGCGGGACCTCGCGACGGCAATTTTGATCAGTGCAGATTGCTGATCTGACCCAAAACGTGTAGATGACATCGGCTTCGAGATTGTCGCCCACATCTGTCTTGTACAAACTGAGGAGAGTCTCTTTGAGTGGTCGCCCCTCGTTCCATGCGACGGGTCGCGCGGCGAGTCGCTCGAAAGCTGCTTTCAGCGCGTCCAGGTCTACAGGCTCGATTTCGGTCTTGACGATAAACCAAGCGACCGGATTTAAGTCAATGCCGATAACGCGGCAACCAAGGCGAAGGGCTTCAATAACAGTGGTTCCTCCGCCCATGAACGGATCCAAAATAGTTTTGTCCTTAGTGTCTGGGTCATTCGAATGGTCTTTATAGAATTCCTCCATGAGATCGGTCGGGGTGCCATCGCCTTGCACCGCTGGCTTGAGTGTCCCCAAGAGGATGGCGCGGAACACGCAGGAGGCCCTACGGGCGAACCATTTGTGCATCTGGTAGATGGGTTTGAAGGAGTTACGTTCCGGGACGGCCAGCTGGTTGATTTCAACGATTGGGAACCCGACTTCGATCGCCCGCCTCCCCTGCATGAGCGCCGGCGAGATTGCGGAGTCTGTTGATTGAAGAGTAGGCGGCAATTGCGTGTTCATGACCTTGAAGGAAGCTTTACGTCTGAAGGTGCATAGACCGTAATCTCTTTAATGGCACCGAACCGTCCGTCCGCTGAGGCTAAGGCGTCGGCCTCCAGTCGGAGGGCCATTGCGGCGATCAATGAGTCGTTCGTCAACAACCCGAACCGTTCCTGGATCTCAAGAGCTTTGTCCAGAAGATCGCTCTCATGACAGGGTTCAAACGCCAGGCCGAGAGTCACGAGGGCCTTGATCTTATCTCGATACATGGTCAGCCCTTTGACCACTTCCGGTTTCGCCGCAAGCTGCCGAGCGGGATTCGTCCCGCGGACGTGTCCGAGCATGATAGCTTCTGTGACCATCAATCGATGCATGGTTTCCTGCCACACGGGCTGGGGCAATACCCCGGTCACATCGCGTCCTTCAATGCGACGCAGGAGCCGCTGGGCTTGCAGAGAGGCCCCTTGTTCCGCGTAGATCAGAACATTGGTGTCGAGCACGCAAAGGCTCCCGCTGGGGATATCATCAAGGTTCATAACTCCCACATATCCTCTTCGAGCACATGGCGAAGCTGGTCCGGCGGGATCTTCATGGGTCGTTCGCAAAAGAGGTGATACGCCATCTTCCGTTCCTTCGGCGTCGCCGCATCCTTGCGAAGATATTCCACGAGTGCATCCTGGATCAGATCGCTAAGAGGCCGCCCCTCCTCGGCGGCGCGCCGTTTCGCCAGCCGCATAATGTCTTCTTCAATTAGCGTGCCGATTTTTTGTTTCATGTTGTGTCTCCTTTGGGCCCAGCACTAACCAGGGTGTTAACATCTCCATGAGACTGAGCCCGCCATGCCGATAGATTGAGTTACTCGGTGATGTCGCTTGCGGGCGGTTGTGGACGCGACCAGCTATCACCGCCAGCCGGCGCGCAGGGTCAATCCATAGGCCAGGCCTTTTCTCCGGCAACTCTTCTGCCGAAGAAAACTCGCGGTACCGCCTGCCTTCAAGAGGCCGATCGACTCCGTTTAATCTCGGCTCACTTAGACCTGGACCTAAGAAGATGTAACCGTGATCACTTGTAACAAGAACCGGGCGTGCCTGCGGCAGTTTTTGAACCGTGCGTATCCAGACGGTCTGGAGCATGTCCCAGATGGAGTCAAATAATGCTGCTGTGGCCGCAAGCGTATCCATGAACCGCATGTCGGGAAATCGCATCCATAGCAACACGGTTTCTGTTCCTTCCGGGATTCTGATTTGATCGGTGGGCTGCCTTATCCAATGAGCTTGGATTCCTTGTTCGCGGAGCTCTCGACGACCGGGAAGATCCGAAGGCGAAATCGGCGGAAGGCCAAGCCCCATCCGCTGGCCTATGAAGATCTCCGTTTCGCTCGGCACGGCGGCGAAGCCGTAGCTTTGCTCCAATATGGGCCGGCCAGAGGCGGCAGCCAATTCTGCGAGCCGAGGAAGCTCACGGATGGAACACCCATCCAGAATCACGACCGATGCGCCGGGGTATTGGTCTAAAAAGGCTCGAATACTGCGATTTGGCGGCGGCGCTGCGGCAAGCTCATCGTAAAGTGACTCGCCCGCTAGGGTCAGCAGCGTCTCCCGATGATGGACGAGAGTTTCTCCCTGAAGCAGGTATTCGGCCGGCTTCTGCCCGACAGCCCGGTACCGGTCCATCGTCCAAACCTCGGTCATGAGCCAGTTTATCAGTCGAGGCAGTCGGAATCCGGGCTGAGTCAGCTCATCCAATAGCGCGCGATCAAGTACTGGGCCTTGCACGCTCATGCGTCTTCGTCTCGCTTCCGCACGACCTGAAGCCGCGCCGAGTAGTTGCCCTGCGGCAATTGAGGCAACTGCTCGCATTTGGCTTCGACTTCCGCTTTCGTCATCGGTCCGGGACATATCAGCTCGATTTGCACGTCGAGACTGCCTCGTCCGCTAATGCCTCCTCGCACACCAGAACTAAAACCCGATAGATCGACGTCCTGCGCATTTGCCAGGATTCGGAAGCTCACCTGTTGGATCCCCGCACTACCGACATCGACAAGTCGCGCGGCGATCTGTTGTCGCAAATCTCCCGGAGAGCGAGAGAACGGGGTTGCCAACTCATCGGTATCAACTCCAGGCGGTACTGCCGTTATCGGCGGCGCAGAGACTTCGGAAGTGCCGCCGCTCGGCTGCTCGGAAGGAATCGGCAACGGTCTCTGCACAGCCGGTGGAATACTGGCTTGAGGCCAAGGGGCACTGAGAACGGCCGCGTCCAACTCCGATGGCGTCAAGGCTACATATTCGCCGCAGAAGCTACGGCCTCGCGGTCCAAGCAAGCCCAGTGGGCGCGCATCTCTATCTTCGACAAGTAGCAGGATCGCGCCTGAGATCATGTCTTCTTTAAGTGGAACTGGGAAGCCGAGCGTGGTCCTATAGAGTCGATCCACTTGCTCGACGGGCTGTCCGATCAAGCCAGGCAGCCGGTCCCTCAGGTGCTCCACGAAATAGGTTTGGGGATAAACTTGGGTGCGGAGGAAAGTTACAACGTCCTCACGGGTAGAGGCCTGCCCAAGTGGTTCAATCTCGAATGCCGTCCCCTCCGCTGTCTCATCCCAGCGTTCGACTCTAATGTAAACCAGTCCTCCTTGCTTAAGTGTGTCGAGAACGAGCTTCCGTTCACGAGCGGCGATCTTTTCGTAACGGTCCCTCCGCTCAGCCGTCCGAGCTGTCCCGGCCAGGCCCGTGGCGGCTGCACACCGTCTCGCGGCAGATAATAAGTCCGAGTTGATCATGTGGTTCGCCTGGTCTTCGCGTGGCTCCAGTAACAGAATCTGATTGCGATATTCAGTCCCATGATAAAGATTGTGCCGTTCTGGATTCGAGAGCCGGCGCGGCGCAAGAACAAACCGAGGGGCTCTTTTCATACCGCTTAGAGCGGCGCGCGTCATCTCGAAATCGGTATGAATTACGGCTTGCTGTGATTCCTTGAATAACTCCGTTAGCCAAAGCCTGCCGATCTCCTGTCGCGCGGCTTCATCACTCCCTGACCGAAGCGCCTCCAGTTCCACCTTTGCTTCTTCGTTTTCCTCGATGTCGAAATAAAACCGGTCCTCTTCCTTGTGAAAATAAGAACCGTACCGGCGAAATGCCTCAAGCGTGGCTTCGAACTGGTTCGGATCGCATCCGGGCTCCGCAACGTGATGGATTAGCTCCTCCTTGGAGAGTCCCCGGGCTCGCCCTGGCACCAGGCTCGCCAGCAAAGTGGCCGAGGCAATTGCTTCGGCGTATGGTTGTCTGCTCAGATCACGGAGATTGCCGGCCGCGCAAGAAATGGTGGTGCCTGCCGGATCGAGATCCTGGAGGCGATCGGCGCAGGCAGAATCAGTCAACTTGCAGTGCGCCGCGGTGAGCAATCTGGATTCTGGTCCTGATGCATCGAGCATTGCGCCGAGAAGCCCAAGCGCTCCTCGGGTGCCCTGAAAAGCTTCGCCTCCGCCCATTCGCTCGAAGATCAGATCGATGAGCTCGGGCAAAAAGGGAAAAGAAGATTTCAGACGCGCGAGGTAGTCATCAGTGACCTGTAAGCCCATCCGCCGCCATGTATTGAGGTACGATTGAGTAAGATCTTCGGCGGCTTTCCGGTCGTAGGAATCAGCGTTGGAAAACAATCGGTGCCGGACAATGGCGGCGCGTTCCTCTGCTTTTCGAAATCGAAGTTCTAATCGCTGGATTCGCTTTAAAGTGATACCGGGTTCCACCGCCCCGCTGTAGATAGCTGCGACCAGGGTGACATTAGGGCTGCGATTGGATTCTTCTGAAATCATCTGAAGAAAACTCAGGTTTTGACTTCGCCGACCGCTGTCGAGAATGTTGGTGATTCCTCGTTCAAGTTCATCAAAGATCAGGACAACGTGCCGGTCCTGAACCGCCGTGCGGAACTCTCCGAGGGACGGAGCGTGGTTCTCGGCCCACGTTACGCCAAGTTTCTGGCCTAGATATGTCCAAAGGGAATCAAAGGGCAGGTACTGATCGGTGAATTTTTCCACGACCACAATAACGTCTTTGGGCGGACTCCACGAATATCCGTGCGATTCCATCCACGGCTTCGCCACATCCGGATTTATAAAAACATGGTAGATAACGAGCAGGTCGTGTGACTTGCCTTGACCCTTCACGCCTTCTGCTAAAATGACCCCCGGCGAGTCGCCGCTGCCAAGCTGATTTCGATCGAACCTCCGGCTGAGTGACCTAAGCACTGCGTGAAGGTCTTCAGTTGGATAGGTGAGATTTAGAAACTGAGATGGATCGCGCTCAATACAAGTTTTGGGACCCGATCTCAATCTCTCAAGATCAACAAAACTGTCAATCTTGCTGGCCGAGGAGTATCGTTTCTTAAGCATGGAGCAAGAATACAGAAGAATTCAAGACATGTCAAGAATATTTCTTATTTCTGATCACATCCGATCTTTTTTCGCGAGAACCCGGCATCAAGCGTATCCCTTTTTTCCTGCCGCGGGGGGAACGTAGTCTGACACCCCCTGCGGGCCGAGAGTAAGATTGTCGCTTTGCATTTTCCACCACATTCCTTCCACAAACTCGAGCGATCTTCCCCGGCACCGGCAACGTGTGCTACGTTCTCGCATAGAGCGTAGCGGCTGCGAGCAAGGAGGAATCTCATGTCCAACACAGGCTGGAATCTCTTTCGCCTTATTCTCGGAATTACATTTCTCACATTCAGTACGGCCCGCGCCGCCGACAGGATCAATACCTCATTTATCTCCGCCACCCCTACTGCGTCCGCGCCGATTTGGATGGCGAAAGATGCGGGCATTTTTGAGAAATATGGTTTCGATGCGACTGTGATTTTCATTTCCGGAAGCATCCGCGGAATCCAGGCGATTCTCGCCGGCGATATTCCGATTGGGGAAGGCGCAGGCCCAGGCCTGGTATCGGCGCGGCTGGCGGGCGGCGACGTTGTTGCGGTCGCAGGCACGATCAATGTCCTCCCTTACTATCTGGTTGCGCACCCAAGCATTAAGAGACCCGAAGATTTGAGGGGTAAAATTGGCGGCAATCACATCGCCGGCACAACGGCGGAATACGCGTTGCGCATGAGCCTCAAGAGATTGGGCATTGATCCTCTGAGAGACGTACAGTTGCGGGTCATCGGCGGCACGATCGAGCGCATGGCGGCATTGCAAAAAGGGCTCGTCCAGTTCACCGTGGTGACGCAAGCGGGCAAAGCAATCGCGGAAAAAGCCGGCTTCCCCACGGTCGTTGACATGATTGCGCTGGGAATCCCATTCCCACAAAACGGCATATACACGACGGGAAAAATGGTCCGGGAACGCCCGGATCTTGTCCAGCGCTACACGAAGGCTTATGTTGAAGCGATTCACTACTATAAAACCCACAAAGAAGAAGCGCTGAGAATCTTAAGAAAATATTCCCGGGTCGAGGATCGGGGAGTATTGGAAGACTCTTGGGAATGGCACAGGCGCTATTTCCCCAACGCGCCCTATCCCCCCGTCGAGGGCTATCAACTGCTGCTGCAGGATGTGGCGGCGAGTAACCCCAAGGCAGCGAAGGCCAACGCCAGGGAGATGGTGGATATGCGCTTCATCAAGGAATTGGAAGATTCGGGCTTCGTCAAAGCTCTATACGGGAAGTGATGTGTACCCTGATTACGCTTGTTGTTTCTTGCCTCATTTCGATGCCAAGGCTAAAGAATTCTAGACCAGAGGCACACGCAGAAAATGGGCCAAGTCTATCTGGCGCGCATCCCTGGTAAGGAGAGAACAATTGGTTGCCCTGGCCATAGAAACGATCAACGTATCTACACTCGGGATGGTCACGCCCCTCCGTCTCATCTGGCTATGAAACTCGGCCGCTTGGAGGTGAAGCGGGTAGTCGGGTGGGGAAAGCTGATGAAAATTTTCGAGGTCGCTCCGGGCAAGCGCAAATTCTTCGGGACGGACCAGCCCCTGCAAGTATTCTTGGACAATGATAGGCGCCGTAGCAGGAGGCGGGCCTTCTTCGAGGAAACGGTCCAGGATTTGACACTCGCGATTTTCAATACCGCCGAAGTAGTCAATAAGAACGCCGGTGTCTACGAGGGGACCGAACCAGGCCATGGGTCTCTTCCTCCCGCATCTTCTCTAAGTTCCCTTCCCAGTGGAATTGACCTCTATGCTCCCTGACTTTTCTGAGGCGTGCTAAACGAATGAGTTGTCGTAGCCCAAGATGGACAACCTCCTTCTTTGTTTTGGCCTTTGTCAGCCGCATCGCCTCAGCGAGCAGAGCCTCGTCCAGGTCGATGTTCGTGTGAGCCATGATTTCTCCTCCGCAATATACCAATGCACATATCTTAGACATTTTATGTGCATTGTCAATGAAGGCCCCCCGCCGAGAAAAGCTTCCACGACCGGCAATTGTTGACAACCGCAGGCAAACGCGAAAAGATCTTGCTCGCCAGCAGTGACGGCCTTACGGCCCACGCAAACGCAGAGCGGCCAACGTGAGGGGTCATGGAGCCAAATTCCATCTTGCCTATCAGAAAATTTAAGGTGCGCGGAACAGTCGTCAAATCGGTCGAGCTGACGATTTTGGCGCTGCTTGTTCTGGCATTCGATACAGCAACCGTCTCTGCCAAATCCGTCAAAGCTACTCGGAATCGTGTTAGTGAGGGCTACGGAAAGCTTCCGCTTCATTTCGAAGCGAATAGAGGCCAGACCGATGGTCAGGTCAGATTCCTCTCCCGTGATCGGGGCCAGACATTATATCTGACACGGGCGGAGGCTGTCTTAACCCTGCCTTCCGGCCGAACGCGAAAAACGGCTTCGCTGTGGATAAAGCTTCTCGAAGCAAATCCCGAGGTGCGCGTGATCGGCTCCCGGGAGCTTCCCGGAAAGAGCAACTACTTTATCGGCAGCGAGCCGTCGAAGTGGCGCACCAACGTCCCGCAGTATGCCGCCGTTAAGTATGAGGGCGTTTATCCCGGCATCGACCTGGTTTTTTACCACAACGAGCGCGAACTGGAATTCGATTTTGTTATCGGTCCGGGTGGGGATCCGGGTGCC
Organism: Deltaproteobacteria bacterium; assembly: GCA_016210115.1. GTDB lineage: Bacteria > Desulfobacterota > Binatia > UBA9968 > UBA9968 > JACQUW01. The sequence continues at coordinate 16,570 of JACQUW010000049.1, forward strand.
ATCAAACTTGCCGTCGAAGGGGCGAGCGAGATGGAGCTTGAAAGTACGGGGAATCTCCTTCTGCTCATTTCGGGTGAGGCCGTAAGGCTGCGCAAGCCTGTTATCTACCAGGAATTGGACGGCGTCAGAAAGGAAATGGCCGGCAGCTATCGACTGAGTCCCCAATCCAGAATCGACGATCCGCAATCGGCAATCGTCGGGTTCCAGGTCGCCGCCTACGATACCGGAAGACCCTTAATCATCGATCCTGTCCTGGAATACTCGACCTACCTGGGCGGGAACAGCGTGGATGCAGGGACCGGGCTCGCAGTTGATTCGGAAGGCAACGCCTATGTGACCGGTCAAACCCTGTCGTCGGACTTTCCCTCGACGCCGGAGAGCTTCAATAGCGGCTTAACAGACCTCTTCGTAGCGAAGTTAAACTCCGATGGATCGGCGCTTTTGTATGCGACTTACCTGGGCGGCACCAGCGGTGAGGTTCCGGGACGGAGCATTGCGGTGGATTCCGAGGGCAACGCCTATGTGACCGGAAGAACTCTGTCAACCGACTTTCCCACCACTCCGGGTGTGTTCAACGCGCTCCCTGGCTGCCGCTTCACCCATTGTTTCGGTGATGTCTTTGTAACCAAACTAAACGCCACAGGCTCGGAGATCCTCTACTCTACTTATCTCGGCGATGGTGAAGGGGCGGCAATCGCTGTAAACCCTGCCGACGGCAATGCGTACATAACGGGCACAACTCAGGGTGATTGGCCGATCACCGACGGCGCTTTGCAGAGCGTGATCGGGGGCCCCGCTTTCTGTGCGATCAGTCCCTGCGCTAAAGAGGCATTTGTCTCCAGGCTGAATGCGGAGGGTTCTGCGCTTGTCTACTCCACTTTCCTGGGCGGCGGCGGTCAGGACCAGGGCACCGGTATCGCTGTGGATGGCGCCGGGAATGCTTATGTGACCGGCTTTACCGGTTCAAGTGATTTTCCGCTCGCCGGGGCGCTGCAGTCGAACCCCGGAGGCAGTCAAGACGCGTTCGTGGCAAAGCTTAATCCCGGCGGCTCCGGGCTTGTCTATTCCACATATCTCGGGGGCAGCGCCTTCGACCAGGGAAACGGCATCGCTGTGGATGCTTCTGGCAATGCTTACGTCGCCGGGACTACCCGTTCGGCAAATTTTCCAACAGAGAACCCGATACAATCTTCTCTGGGCGGCAACGCCGATGTGATACTAGCGAAGCTCAATGCCGCAGGCTCCGCGTTGGATTACTCCACTTACCTGGGCGGTAGCGGCGAAGATTTCGGTAATGGCATTGCCTTAGACGCTTCAGGCAATGCTTATGTTACCGGCAGCACCGGTTCGTCTGACTTCCCCGTACTCAGGCCTTTTCAGGAAGCCCTGCACGGTGGCGGCTTCCTTGGCAGTGACGCCTTTGTCGCAAAAATCAACCCGCTGGGCTCCGCTCTTGCTTACTCGTCTTACCTGGGCGGGAGAGGCGACGATGGAGGTGCCGGCATCGCCGTTGACGCTCAGGGGAATGCGTATGTAACCGGGTCCACTTCTTCAGACGATTTTCCGGCAACCGTCGGGGTGTTTCAGAGCGCGTTTAACTGCCCGCTTCCGGCCGGTCCATGTCTCGGCGATGCTTTCGTAAGCAAAATTGCCGGTTCGCCGCCGGTCGCGGACGCCGGGGCTGATCGGCAGATCATTGTACAGCAGGGTTTGCCGGTGATGCTGGACGGCACCAAGAGCAGCGACCCGGATGGCGATTCCTTGAGTTTCCAATGGACGCAGATCTCTGGACCGCCAGTCGAGCTGGCGGCCGGCGACACCGCCACTCCCACTTTTGCCGCGCCTGACGTGGGAAGCGATGGGGCGACATTGGTTTTTGAGCTGGTCGTAAGCGACGGAATTCTTAACAGCGCGCCGGATACAGTGACGATCGCAGTGATCAATCCCGGGGACGCGGCTTGCGCTGCGGCGAGCGAAATTCAAGCTCTCATCAACAATCCGGGAACGCCGGCCAAGACTGTGAAATCGCTTCAGACCGCTTTGACGAGCGCCAATAGGGCTTGTGCCCTGCTAGGCAATCCAGACTTCCTTGGGGCCTTCAATGAGATAAAAAAAGCGGTCTCTTCGCTCGAGAGCGCGGCCAAAGCCGGGGCGAATGTGGCCTCAATTATCGGCGACCTGACAGATTTCGTGCGGCTTGTCACGAGCATAAAAATCGGCGAGGCGGTTTCGAAAGTATGCGCATCAGAAAAGAACGTGCGAAGCGCGCAAAAGAACTTTAATCTGGGGCTCACGGCCAGCAAAGCCAGTCTGGCCATCACCCGCTTTATTACAGCCTTAAAGAACGCGGTAACGGGAATTTCAGCGCGGGTGGACGTCACGGGAAGCTGGGCCGGCACGCTGAAAGGCAAGCAAGGCCGTCAATCGGCCAATATTCCGATTCTGGCAAACTTCGTCCACTCAGGCACTCATGTTACAGGGAACTTTCAGGAGTTTTTCTCCGCCGGTTCCGGTAATTTGACGGGAACGATGTGCGCCCTTGCGCTGGTGGAGCTAAACCTGGAATTCGGCGATGGCGCCACCGGTTCCGGAACGGTCAATAAAACCGCGCATCGGCTAACGCTAAAATTGTCGGGGACCATTTCCGGTGAGCCCTTCACCGCAACCGGGACATTGACAAAGCAGTAACCGAAGGGGCAGGCCTGTAGATCGCGAAGAGAGTAATAAGTTAAAAGTGAAAAGCAAATCGGAGCTCACTAGCGTTTCTTAGCCGGGACCCGCTGGGATTTTCTTTTCTCCCCGGTCTGGTAGTGCTCCCCTTTCAATGCAAGCTCTGCCTCCTCCTCGTCATCGCCAGACCACAATCCAAGATTGTAGCCATACCACGGCTCTTGCGGCCTCAACTTCGGTAGTTCGAGCCGTTCCCAAAGCTGTTTCGCGCGTTCCATGAACTCTTTTTTCGGCAGCGATACGGGCGGATAGTCCCATTTGCGCGTGGCGTCGATCAGCATGGCCGAACAACCGTACGTTTCGTCCAGAGGATTTTCGAGCTCTTTGCCCGGAGGCTGCGCCGACGGATCCATCTGCGGCGTGCGATTGCGGATGATCAAAACATCGCGATGGGGCTGCATGCGAAACGCGAGAGCCCAGAAGAGCGAGTCCAGATTGCGGGGATCGATATCCTCATCGACGGCAATGACCAGCTTGCCGGTGGCGGGATTGTAGCCGACCATGCTGTGGAGCGCCTGCCAGACATGCGCTTGATTGATCTTTTTCATTTTGATGACGCAAATCTGGCGTACGGCGATGCTGTGAAAGGCCACCTCGATAATGCCTGGAATGTTGCACTGATCTCTTAAAAACCGCAGATAATTGCCTTCCGCCGATACCTGGCGCATGACGCTCGACTCGCTGGGCGGCATCTGGCTGATAATCGTCGCGAGGATTGGATTCTTTCTGTGCGTGATGCATTTCACTTCGAAATACGGGTTGAGCAGTCTCTCGGCGACGTACCCGGTCGATTCGCCGAACGGCGCTTCGGGTTCCAGGAACTCCGTTGAAATTTCTCCTTCGATCACGATCTCGGCATTCGCGGGCACCAGTAGATCGTTAGTCTTGCAGCGTACGACTTCCATGGGCGCGCCTGCAAGACCGCCGGCGATATCGAGCTCGCTCACGCTGAACGGAACCCGGGCCGGCGCTGTGTACGCCACGACGGGAGGCGCTCCCATCACCAGTGCGGCCTGAAGCGGCAGCCCTCGCTCCTGGCATTTGCGCCAATGATAGCCACCGTGATTGCTCGAGCTTAGAAACACGCCCGTTCGGGTGGGGCTTTTGATTTGCCCGCGGTAGTTCCCGATGTTGATCAAGCCCGTCTCCGGGTCTTTGGTGAACCAGTGAGACGCCGTCGTGAACGGCGCGCAATCGTACCCGGGAGTCGAGATGGGTATCGGAAACTCACCCAATGCCTGCTTTTCCATCAAAGACGCTCCCATATGGATCTCTTCATGGACAGCAGCATTTTCAACGATCTTCGGCGGAATCGGCTGACCCTGCGCCCGGTTCCAACGCTCAACGATTTCTTCGGGCTTGCATTGCAAGCCAAACCCATAAATCCGGCGCGACGCGGCCAAACTCCCCACGAGCACCGGAATGTCGTATTTTCTTCCCTTCGCGTCCGTGACATTGGTGAAAAGGAACGCGCGTCGCTCATCCTCGGGCAACCCTCGAAATTGCCACCGCACCAGCGGCATCAACTCGGTGTCTTTATTGATGAGCTCGTCGATTCGAACCAAAAGCCCTGCCTTTTCCAATGCGGCCACATGTTCTCTTAAATCACGAAAATAGCCCATAGAAGGTTCTCCTTTCCCGCGCTCTGAGCTGGTGATACTTCGTTTTGCTTTCGAATACCAGTGGCATGCTCCGAACACACACGCGGTCAAACACGTCCCACACGTGCGGACCTCGAGAGCCCTGCACGTCGGCGCGTTGTAAAAATCGCCCCATCTTGATAAAAGCGGCGTGCCGGGAAGATTTCACAAAGTGAATCCGTCGTTTGCGCAGAAACAACCTTGGCGCGACGCGATACAACACATAAAAGCCGTGAGATGCCGCATCTAAGATCGCGCTTCATTATCATCGTATCCTTGCTAGTTACGTTCTCGCTCGCCGTTTCACACTGCTCAACGGCTCTTTCTCCGCTCGATCCGGTAAAAACTGATTTTGATCCCGATATCGACTTTAAACGCTATCGCATTTTCGGTTGGAACGATCCCCATCGAGATTCACCGCTGCCCATAGACCCGTGGCTGGAGACGTTTATTGAGAAGGAAATCAGTCGGGTTTTTCAAGCGAAAGGGTTTACCATCGTAAAAGGCGACAGACCCGATCTTCTCGTCAGCTACGATGTGATTGCCGAGCAACAAATCGTTCATCAGACACTGGATTCCGCGGTAACGGGAGACCCGCGGTACCCCACTATCCCTATTGCCAGCGGTGTCCGCATCCATACGCTTCGGAGAGCGGCTTTTGTTATCAATCTTGTTGAGCCCACCACGAAGGAGGTGCTCTGGAGCGGCATGACAAGTGGCGAGATTGATTTTATGGATCCGAAGAGAAGAATTATACTCTGGACGGGCTCGCCGACCGGCGAGGTGGAACAGAAGGCTCAGCCCCAAAGGTCACGAGAGCGCATCTCCGAGGCCGTAGAGACTATCCTCGCAGAATTCCCGCCGAAATAAGATGGATGGATCCCTCGGCCGCCGCAGAAAGCCCCGGCAACCGGCATTAGCTCTCGGAGGTCCTTAGCGAGGGGAATTTTTTTGCGACAATCAGCACCGCCAGCAGCCCCAAAGAGCCGCCGAGGAACAATGCGCCGGAGACGCCCAAGAGGGTCGCGGTAGTTCCAATCTGAGCATGGCCCATGTAAGAACCTACCGAGAGAAATACTTGATCGAGGCTTTTGACCCGACCCCTCAGGGGATCCGGCGTAATAAGCTGGACCAGAGTGTCCCGTAAAGTTTCACCGACCGCATCGACAATTCCCAAGCAAAAAGCAACAGCGAGCGAGAAGGCGAAAGATCGCGAAAGGGCGAAGAAAAGCAGCCCCGCAGTATAAGAGAGAGTCACCCAGATGATGAGCCGGCCCTTGCGCTTTGGATTCCCCATCCCCAGGACAAACGCCGATCCCGCCAATGCGCCCACCGCGGGGACGCCCAGCAGCGCGCCTAAACCAACCGGGCCGGTGCCCAGAACATCGCGGGCAAAGACCGGCATCATCGCCTTATAGGCGCCGAAGAAGTTAACGCAGGAATCCATGATGAGCAGCCCCAGAATCACTGAGTTCTGACGAACGAAAACGAGACCGTTGCGCATACTCGTTAAGGCTGATTCCTTTTGAGCGGTGTGCGGACCCGGCCGAATCCGCATGAGCAAGAAACAAACAACAACTCCGAGAAAACTCAGCGCGTCGATATAATAGGACCAACTGATGCCGAAAGCCGCGATGACAATGCCGCCCAAAAAAGGACCCGCCAGTGAAGCGATTTGACGCCAGGTGATATTCAAGGCATAGGCCACAGCTAATTGTTCGCGCCGAACCAGGTTCGGGATCATGGCAGTTCGGGCAGGGGCGTCGAAAATATTGATCGCCCCCGACAAGAAAGCGACCGCGTAGATATGCCAGACTTGCACGAGTCCTTGAGAGGTCAAAACTCCCAGGGCAGACGCGAGACACATGGCCAGAGTTTGCGTCATCAGCAGAAGGCGTCTCCGATCCATACGGTCCGCCAGAACCCCTCCGGGTAGGGAAAAAATAATGATCGGAAGGGCTCGAAAAAGTCCCGTCAAGCCGAGCTGGAATGGGGAGTTGGTGATCTCATAGACCTGCCACGCGACAGCCACGGTGGAAATTTGGGTTCCGATCCCTGAAAACAAGAGACTGGTCCAAAAAAGGCCGAAATTTCTCTGGGCGAGAACTTGCCAGGGCGTGACTTGCCGTTTCATTGGCCTGCCTGCAAATGGTGCCAAAGTTATTCGACTCGAGACCCCGCGTCAAGGCAGGATCATGGGCGTGGGACGCGACTTGGAGCCGCAAGCGCTTTTCCGGAAGGCCGAAAGGCTCCACAAACCGGTGCGCGAATGTAGCTCATCGAAAAACAATCTCTGAGCCTCGACATACCTTGCTATTACTCCGTGATAGATTTATTTTGGCGCATTGTTCGGGAACTCTCTTCTCAAGAGAAAACGCTCAGGTGGCCAAAGGAAGGGTCTTGCTATGGCTGGGTACAAGTACAGAGGAAAAATCGGCTTTATCAGTCCGGCTGGCGATACCGGCGGGTGCTTCGAGCGCTATGCTCTTCTTCCCGAGGGCGTCGTTCTGATAGTAACGACCCTGGCCGTCTCCCGGCTGGTTCCGGAGGATTTTAAGAAAGCTTTTGCGATGTATCCGGCGGCTGCTGAGCATCTGGCCGCGCAGGAATGCGATGTCATACTGGTCGCGGGTTCGTTGGTCTTTACTCACGCCGGTACCGACGTGAGCCGGGACCTGTACCAAACAATACGCGAGTCAGTCAAGGTCCCGGTAATCATAAATCTGGAGACTCATCTGGAGGCGTTAAGGTTACTATCGGCAAAAAAAATCGTTATCGTTACGCCATACGAGGAGGCGCGCACGGATGAGAGAAAGAAGCTCTGCGAGCAGGCCGGGTTCGAAGTCGTCAATACAAAGAGTCTCGGAATCCAACGCCGCGTCGAGATCCAACAACTTTCGCCCTACACTTCCTACCGAATGGCCATGCAAGCCATCCATGAAGCTCCCGAAGCTGATGCCGTCTATCTTTCCTGTCCGGAGTGGCCCACGATCAGCATCATTGAAAAATTCGAGCAGGACACAGGCAAGCTGGTTGTCAGTCCGGTTGCAGCCGAGACGCGGGCATGCCTCAGAGCCATGGGCATTCATGAAATCACTGAAGGGTATGGCCGGCTGCTTCGGACAGTCTGAGAAGCGAGGATGAAAAAAATGGGCCGGCTGGCACCTGCTTTTTTGACTGTTATCGCGAGTCTCGTCCTGGCCACGCTGCAACACGGCGTTGCACTTGCACAAGATAAACTCGCCGATGCGGCGAGAAATGAAAAAGGTATTGTACTCTACGGCTCCCCGAACACAGACGATCTGAACTTTCTTGTCAATGTGTTCACGAAAAAACACCCTTTCGTAAAGTCGAGTATTTACCGGGCTACTTCTGCAGCGGTATTCAATAAAATCATGGCCGAGAGCCGCGCCGGGCGGCGCGCGTTCGACGCCGTGATTGTCAGCGGGTTCGAGATCCATCTCTTGAAAAAGGCCGGTCTTTTTGAAGCCTATCTGCCCAGAGAGATCCACCGTTATCCGGCTGGCTTCAAAGATAGCGAAGGTTATTGGACTGCCTTTTTCAGCAATACCCATGTAATCTCCTACAACACCCGGCAGGTGAAGGCGGAGGACGCGCCGAAAAAGTATGAGGATCTTCTCCAACCGGCCTGGAAGGGAAGGCTCATGATGCACAGTGAGGATTACGAATGGTTTACGAATCAACTGCTGATACGAGGAGAAGAAAACGGACTAAAGCTCATGCGCGGTCTCGCCAATCAGAACATAATTTTTCGACGGGGGCACACGCTGATCCTGCAACTGGTTGCCGCCGGCGAGGCCGCTGCGTCCGTTAACTCTTATGCGTATCGGGCCGAGCGCCTGAAACAGGATGGGGCGCCGGTGCGGTGGGTGGGCGTAGAGCCGATTGTGGCGAATCTTTTGTGCATCGCGTTGGCAAAGAACGGGCCCAATCCGAATTCAGCGCGGCTCTTTATCGAGTTTGCCACTTCCAAGGAAGGTCAGACGATTGTGAGTCAAAAATTCCAGCGAGTGCCGGCGCATATGGATGTCGAAGCGAATCCTCCCACTCTCACTCGCGGCCTCAAGCTGTGGCCCAGCAACCCTGAATTGGGGGAGAGAATCGGGCGTTACGGGAAGCTATTTCGGGAGACTTTCGGTCTGAACTAGGAATGAGCGCAGATTTCCAATGGCATCCCTCGCCCGCTGGCGGGAGAGGGTCGGGGTGAGGGACGAGGAACAGCTCTCAGGAGGATCAAATGACTGAAACGATCCGGGCAAAAATCGGCTTTGTCAGCTCCGGCACCGGATCGAGTCCACATTATGCCAGCTTCACGCCCCTGATCCCGGAAGATGTCAGGGTCGATTTTGAAGGGTTGAACCTGCATGAGGAGTCACTCTATGAGGTGGCAGGCAAGAAGCATCTAATTGTCTCGCGAGTCAAAGATCTTGTAAAAGAACATTCCTGGCAGGGTGTCCTGGTCAGCGCTGCGCCGTTGGAGGTTCTTAATCCGGGGCTTTTAGTGGATCTTAGAGCCGCCTTGAGCGTTCCCGTCACCACAGCGCTTGATGCATGTGTCGCCGCGCTCAAAGCCTTCTCGGCAAAGCGGGTTCTCCTGTTGACACCTTTCGAAGAGCGCATGAATCGAATGATCTGCGATTACCTGGGCGAAGCCGGCATCGTGGCGGTAGCGCCTCATCCTTTTCGGCATCTTGGGGATGCCCTTAAGCTGAATCCGGATGAAATCTTCGAGCTCACGAGCAGAGCCCTAAAGGAAGTTGAGAGTGTCGAGGCGGTCTATTTCCAGGGGGCCGTGCTTGATCCTCTAAAGGTTTTGCAAAGGATTGAAAAGGATCTCAGGAGGACTGCTGTCGCCAGTAACCCGGCGATGCTCTGGTTTATACTTCGCAAGCTTAATCTCACCTACCGAATCCGCGGCTACGGAAGACTGGTCGATGAATGGCCGGCTCTGCCGCTTTAAGCCCACTCTTATGCCGGGCGATGGGAGAAGAGCAAAAAAGCGAAGAGCGAAGATAGCGAGCAAGCCGCCTGTTTGCCCCCACTGCCATTCAAATACCGTTGTGCCTGTGGTCTATGGCTTACCGACTCCGGCCGTCAAACAAGCTCTAACGAAGGGCAAGGCCATTCTGAGCAGCGCTCTAGATTGGGAGGGGATGTCGGAGTGGCACTGCAAAGAGTGCGGGTGCGAATGGCGCGGGAGGTGGATCGTCTTCAGGAATCAGTAGGATCAGTAGGCAGCCAAAAGAACCCGAAGAACCAGCATGATCCGCGACGAAGATCTTATTGAGCAAATCAACGCCCTTTGGCTGCCCGTTTATCCTTATATGGCGGATCACGTGATTGCGGCATCGGGGTTGGGCTCGGGTAAGGTTTTGGATTTCGGTCCGTTTGCCGGCGGGATAGCCGTTAGCCTTCTCGAAAAGAGACCGGAATTCCATGCGAAGGTAATGGACGAATCGGAGCGCGTGCTCCGGCTAGCTGTCGAACGGGCGTCTGCAAAAGGCTGCGCCTCGCGGCTCACTGTTGAGGGAGCGCCCGGCGACGCGATTTTCGAAAAGGACGCATCGTTCGACGTCGTCACGCTCAGAGGCGCTTTTTTCTTTCTCACCTCAACCCTTCTTCGGGAGGTGAAGCGAGTGCTCAGGCCTGGTGGATTTGGATGGATCGGAGGCGGTTATGGGCCTCTGACCCCGAACAAAGTGATTGAACCTATAGCCGATCTTTCGAGGCGGCTCAATGAGGACCTCGGGAAGCGAAGACTGGACACCCGGGACTGCGAGGAGCTTTTGGCTCAGGCAGGGATTTCTTCGCAGGCAAAAATCTCCACCGAAGGCGGACTCTGGATAGAGCTGAGGGCTTAGCGAAAAGGTCTCTTGACTTAATTTAAGGGTATGGTGTTCTGTAAATGTTTTTCGAATTTGCGCTGTTTTCTGCCCGAAAGGAGACTTTGAGATGCCAAAGCCTAAGGTGTTCGTTTTCGCGCCCGCTGACCCCACAGGAGAGGCTCATAAGATACTGGAGGATGCAGGTTGTGATCTGATTTTGGGAGCGGCGAACTGGGAGACGCCGCAGGGGGACAGTGAGCTCGAGATGGCCAGGTTGGCGGAAGGATGCGATGCCCTTATGGGAACGTCCATTCGGAGCACGCCGATCACCCAGAAAATCATGCAGAGTTCAAAAAATCTTCGCATTGTTGCCAAATTCACGATCGGAGTCGATGACGTGGACGTGGACGCGGCAACCGAGTTGGGCATCCTGGTCACCCATGGCCCCACGGAATCCAACTGGGGCGGTGTGGCGGAAGGGATGATCACAAACATGCTGACTTTGCTGAAGAGAGTTCGGGAGCGTGATCGGCACCTTAAGACCACAGGCGGATGGCGAGACATGGAGCTCCAGGGAACCTACCTGGGATATCGCGCCAGTGACAGCTACCCGGGCATCGTCCTGGGAATCATTGGCCTCGGGAGGATCGGCAGCCGCGTGGCCAGACTCTTGCGGCCTTGGGGCATGAGAATGATCGGTTATGATCCCTACGTCCCGGATTCGAAGTTCGAGGAGTTTGGCGTTGAGCGAGTGAGGGATCTCTCAAAGCTGCTGCGCGAGTCTGACGTGGTTACCCTGCACGTCGTGCTTACGAAAGAAACCCGGCACATGATCAGCGAGCCGCAACTGGCGTTGATGAAGCCGACCGCAATCCTCGTGAACACCTCGAGAGGCTACTGCTTGGACGAAAAGGCTTTGATTGAAGCGCTCCAAAACAAAAAGATTACCGGGGCGGCGCTCGACGTTTTTGAAAATGAGCCGCTGCCGGCCGACAGCCCCTTGCGCAAAATGGATGATCGAGTGCTGCTCTCGCCCCACATGGTTTCCTCTAACGTTGGAAGCGGGCTCAAACCCGGCCTCCTTTGGGCGACGCGATCGGTGTTAGCCGCGCTGCGCGGGCAGGTCCCCGACAATGTGTACAACAAGGAAGTCATTTCACAGTGGGAGAGTCGTTTCGGCGGAAAGAGCATTCTGTGAGGGGAAGTCACTGCGAAGTGGAATTCGTTTGAGCCGGTCATTACCGCTGTAAACAACCCTCATCCTGGCCTTCTCCCCGCAGGGAGAGGGAATTAATCTTCGGACATTTCCGTGGTGTCCATTTGGCAAGAGAGAATAGGCGGGATTTTTGCTAAGGAGGAAAGTTTCCGATGAGAGTCATTGACGGCGATGGACATGTCGTTGAGGACCAAAAAGCTATAGCCAAGTTTCTCGTTCCCGAGCTGCGCCAGGAGCGCCTTTTGGCGGCGCTGTTTCCTCCGCTCGATCACCTGCACTCGTTCATCGGCCGCACTCCTCCGGGATCGTTCCGTAAAGTCGGGCCGGACGGCTGGCTGGAGTTTTTGGAGGATGTTGGAATCGAAACGACGGTCCTCTACACGACCGACGGACTCTCCTTCGGCAAAGTGTTTAACCGGGATTGGGCCATCGATTTGGCGCGCGCTTACAACAACTGGCTTTATGAGACCTATCTGGCCCGAAGCCCCAGGTTTAAAGGAATGGCGCTGATCCCGATGCAGGAGCCGGAAGCCGCGGTTGAAGAGCTCCGGCGGGCGGTGAAAGAGTTGGGCTTTTGCGGGGCGATGCTGCCGTCAACGGGACTGAAAGATCATTTGGGGGCGAAAGAGTACTGGCCGGTGTATCAAGAGGCTGACCGACTCGGTTGCGCGCTGGGCATTCACGGGGGCGCCCACAGCGGCCTGGGATTCGATCACATCAATGTCTATACGCCCGTGAATGCCATAGGGCACCCCACGGGACTCCTGATCAACTTCTCCGGGATCGTGTTCAACGGCGTTCTCGACCGCTTCCCGAATGCGAAGTTTGGTTTTATGGAGGGCGGCGTGGCCTGGCTTTTGGTTGCACTCGAAAGGTTCGATCGCGCCCACGAGACCCACATCCAGTATAATCCGCGAGGCGAGCTTTCGCCGAAAGCCGATGAGAAGGTGAGCAATTATATGCGCAAGCACATCAAGGAGGGGAGGCTCTTTATCGGCTGCGAAGGAGACGAGCCGGCGATCGCCTACGCCATCGGTCAGGTGGGAAGCGAACCCTTCATCTTCTCTTCGGATTTCCCGCACGAGGTTAACAACGAGATGTGCAAGCACGAGATCCAGGAGCTGATGGAAATCCCGGAACTTTCTCAAAAAGACAAAGCGAACATTCTCTACGCCAACGCTGAAAGATTCTACGGTCTCTAATCATATCTCCTCCCCCCTTGCGGGGGAGGATTGAGGTGGGGGATCAGTTCACGCCCAGATGGTTTCGTATTAAGTGCTTTGCCGAGACGAGAATATTACAACTTGTGTTCTCCGAATTCTCTTCTCTACGCCTTTACCTCAGATCAATGTCCAGCTAAGCCCTTTGTGACGTACAGCTTTCCCGCAGGTTGACATGGTAGGACCTTGCGGGCTATTTTCGCCGAAAATTTAGCTCCTGACGAACAATTTTACTATCAGGATCTTGTCATTCTGCTACCAGGAAGCAGAGAAGGAGGCTTTCCCATGGTTGTTGCCGTGGTTCGGTTTCCAACCGGGGGCGCGGCCCCTGAGGAGATGAGGCGGCGCTATCGCTCGACGGCGCCGAAGTATCAGAAGGTCGCCGGATTAATCCGAAAATACTACCTTCTTTCAGAACACGGAACACACGGAGGCGGAGCTTATCTATTCGAGTCCAAAGACGCGGCGGAGAAGCTCTATACGGCGGAATGGCGCAAGTACATCAAAGATTTTTACGGTGCCGAGCCTGAGATTCAGTATTTTGAGTGTCCCGTGGTCGTGGATAATGTCACGGGCAAAATTCTGGATTAGTGGTCGCCCGTGGAAAAAATATGGAGTTCCCGAGGAGGGTCAGAAAATGACTCGGCGAAACCAGCCGATTATATGGGAAGTCTTGGGAGTGCTCCTGCTTAGCCTCGTGTTCGGCATTGCCGCAACACCCGCTGATAGTCAAGACAAAATTCGAATTAGCTATTCGGCCCTTTCTCCGAACGTGGGGGTCCTATGGGTCGCCCGTACGGAGGGTTTTTACAAGAAACACGGGCTGGACGCTGAAATGCTTTTTATCGAAAGCGGGAGCCTGACCTCGCAGGCGCTTGCCGCGGGAGAAATCGGCGTTGCCCACAATGCAGGCGCTCCTGCCATCATCTCAAATGCTTCCGGCTCGGGTGAAATGATTATTATGGGACTGGTAAATTCCCTCGAATATAGTCTGGTCGCGACACCCAAGCTGAAAAGAGCCGAGGATCTCAAGGGGAAAAAGATCGGAGTTAGCCGTATAGGCAGTTCCTCACATGCGGCTGTAGCCATTGCTTTGGACCACTTCAAGCTTGAGCCCAAGCGCGATGGGATCACGATTATTCAAGGCGGCACCACGACGTCCCGCGTCTCTGCCCTCAAGGCCGGCTCTGTTGACGCGACCGTTGTGGATCCTTCGTTTGTTCCCTTTCTGAAAGCAGAAGGCTATAAGGAGCTCAGCTATCTGGGGGATCTGGGGATCGCCTATCAGCATGCGGCTCTGGTCGCTAACCGGGGCTACATGAAGAAAAACCGCGAGAAGGTGTTGAGAGTGGTCAAAGCCTGCATCGAGGCGACTGCCTTTATCATCCAGGATCGAAATACGGTTGAGATAAAACGGGTTCTAAACAGATACTTTAAGTTCGATGATCCTGGAAAGACCGATGACGCTTACAAGGCGGTCAAGAACTACGCGTTGGCGGCCCGAAAGCCTTATCCCACGGTTGAGGGAGTCAGTGCTCTCATCCGCTTCTTTGGGCGTTTCAACCCGGCTGTGGCCAAAATCGCCCCGATGGATGTCATTGATACGAGTCTGGTGGAAGAGCTTGACAAAAGTGGATTCATTGAGGCGGCTTATCGTCAAGCTGCGCTCGTTAAATAGGGTGTTGCGCCTGGGGATTAACGCCGCGCTCGCGTGGCGCATGAACAGGTGCGTGGAAGCAAGGGGGGTATATGATCTTTCTTGATCGTATCTGGAAGCGCATGGGTTTGCGCCCTATTACGAAGTGTCCCGCATGTGAGTGGGGAGATGACGGTTCTAAACTTCCCGTACCTGTCTGCCGTGCTGCCGCAGGCAGAAGAGCATCGCTTCAAACGAACGGATGTGAGTCGGTCTTACGGGGTTTGGTGCTCTTTTTGGTCCTCCTGTACGGGAGCTATGCTTACGCTCAGGAGAAAATAAAGCTCTCTTACAGCTCTGTAGACGGCTCGAATGCCGTTTGGTTCGTTGCCAAGGAAAGGGGCTTTTATCAGAAACATGGATTGGACGCGGACATGGTTTTTATTCTCAGCACGACCACGAGCGTCGCAAGCCTGGTGGCCGGCGATGTGAAAGCCGGAAACGCATCGGCCGGCGCTGTGGCCAGCGCGACCCTTGCTGGCGCCAGCCTGGTCATAACGGGCTGCTTCATCAACATCCTGCCCTATGAGCTTGTCGTCCATGAATCCATCAGGTCTCCGGAGGATCTTAGAGAGAAGAGTGTTGGGATAAGCCGCGTGGGCGCCTCCTCGGATGTGGCAGCGCGCGTGCTCATTAAAGGTTTGGGACTGGAGCCGGTCAAAGAAGTCGCCATTCTCCAGGTTGGTGGTCCAGCCGAGCGCGCTGCGGCTTTTCGGACAGGTCGTATCGTCGGCTTCCCGTCTCCCCCGGGAGTGATCAAGCTCGCCAAGGGCATGCCTCACAGAGTGCTCATCAGCACGGCTGATCTCAAGAAACGATTCGATTTTCCTTACACCTGCTCGGTCATGACGAAGAGTTTTTTCGGAACCCAAAAAGACACGGTGCGGAGGCTGCTCATGGCTCTGATCGAGGCGGCCCATTTTTTTAAGACCCGCAAAGAGGAAAGCAAAAAGATTCTGGCCAAATACAGCAAGCAATACGATGAAGCCTATCTCGAAGCCTCGTACGTGGAATATGCCCGGATCCATGATCGCGTTCCTCTCGTGACCCGGGAGGGCACAGAGGCACAGATTCGTGAAGCGCTATCTCGCAAGCCGGGGGCGAGCCTTAAGGTGGAGGACATCGTAGACGACAGCGTCGTCGTCGAGCTGGAGAAGGGCGGCTTTATCGACCGGATCTACAGGTGAGAGCATAAATGAAATTTTTTGAACTCATCTCCGTCGCCGCCGTTGGATTGATCCTTTCCTCCACGGGCAAACCCCCGATCGATCTGGGTAGCTCGCCCAAACGGGATCAGAGCGGCTATCTGGCCGGGCAACTTCTGGTTGCCACGGGTGAGATCTCTGATCGCCGGTTTGCGCAGACCGTCATCTATATGGTGATGCATAACAAAGCCGGTGCCATGGGCCTGGTGGTGAACCGTCCGGTCGCCAAGGGGCCAATGGCGGATTTGCTCAAGTCACTCGGCGCGGAAAACAAGGACGCGAAAGGGGAAATCGTGATCCATTACGGCGGGCCCGTGGAGCCCGAAACCGGTTTTGTCCTGCACAGCGACGATTATGTCGTCAACGGCACCATCCGAGTTCGGGACGGCATTGCGGCGACGTCCAGTGTTGAGGTCCTGCGCGCCATCTCTCAAGGAAAAGGCCCGCGAGAAAGTCTCTTCGCCTTCGGTTACGCGGGATGGGGTCCGGGACAACTGGAAGCTGAAATCAGCCGCAATGCGTGGTTCTCGATCCCGGCGGAGAAGGAATTGATTTTTGGGGCCGATGCGGAAAGTAAGTGGCAACGGGCGACGGACCGCAGGAAAGTTCCGCTTTAGAGCCGGCGGAGCCTACTTCAGGCGGGCGGACTCGATCTTCAGGATTTTTATATCAAACATCAATGTCTTCCCGGCCAGGGGGTGATTCAGATCCAGAATTACGGTCTTCTCTTTCACCTCGCGCACGCGGACCGGGACGCCCTCGCCTTGCGGAGTTTTTGCGACCAGCACGCTGCCCGCTTTTTGGGCTTCCGCAGGAATTTTTTCACGGGGAACCTCCCGGAACTTTTTAGGATCGACGGAACCGTAGGCATCTTCGGGTTTTACTCGGACCTTCTTTACCTGATTGACTTTCATTCCGGTGAGATTTTTTTCGAGACCGGGAATGATCTGGCCTTTGCCCTGCGTGTAGGTCAGAGGCTCCTTCCCCTTGTTGGACTCGATGAGGGTTCCCTTCTCGTCCGAAAGGGTGTATTCGAAGCTCACCACAAAGCCTTCTGCGACTGATTGCTCCTTCTGTTCCTGCCCCCAAGCGTTTAGAGCCGGCAAAAGAAGCGCGAAAATAAGAAAAAGCCGTAGCATTGAACCTCCCGTAGAATCGGCGGCGTGGCGGCCGCAAGATTAAGCCACAATATCCCTTTGCTGGCGAGAACTCAACTCAGCGCGTGAGCCTTAGACGCGGAGGGAGCGTGTCCCGAAGCGAGGAGACGTCCGATACTGAAATGACTTTAGGCCACCGAAACCAGAGGTTCAAGACCGGAAGAGCGACTTCAATTTCTTGCGCATCCTTCGCCCTGTTCGCCTTCTGATTCCCAGCCAGGTGCGCAGATAGACGTTGCGTAGGACCCAGGTGAGCGAAGAGGCCGTGCTGATCCACGGATGTTCGAATTCGAAATCCGCTTTGAATTTCTTGATCTCGACCGCGTTGCCGAATTTTTTCCTAAAAATGGGCCGCAGATACGGCAAGTGCCGGGATTCCGCAAACAGGATCAGAGTCTGGATGGGCATGAGCGTTTTGTTGCGGGCGATATGCGCTGCGAGATCCTCCTCGTTTTTCGCGAGGACGGTGACCACATGGGTTGAAAGCTCATCCGCAGTAAAGGACGGAGCGACGGCTTCCTTTTTTAAACTTAGTTCGGTTCCGGTGTTTCCCTCATAACTGGCGAGCACCAGAAAGGTGTGGGGGCGGTAAATTTGCATCGATCTTTGCCACTGTTCCAGAGCGAGATCCAGCGCTTTACGGGAGGCCTGGGAAAGAGTTGTGGAGTTCAGGCACCCGTAAGGCATCGGCATAATTACAATAGTGGAAATCTCAGGCTCCCTTCCTCTGATCGATCGCTAGGTTTTTTTCCGGCCCGATCTGGGGAGCGGGCTGACTGCGCAATCTTACACCAAGTCACCAAACGCGCAAAAGAGGCAAAGTGGGATTGGGTCGTATTGCGAAATTGAAATTTCCGACGCCAGCCGTTGAATTCCAGGGTCTTTCCCTGGAAAAATAGAAGCAGAAGAGAGCGGATTTCGAACTGATGAGTTGATGGTGGAAAGCTTTGTCCCACGACTGGTGAACGGGCCCTTTGAGGATCCGGTCCTTTACATCGGGTTTCGCTATAAGCGCCGGGCGATGCTTTTCGATCTGGGCAAAATCGATTGGCTCGGTCTAAGCGAGATTCACAAAATCAGCGATGTGTTCATCTCGCACACGCATATCGATCATTTCATCGGCTTTGATCACCTGCTGCGCTGTTCTTTAAACCGCGAAGAAGATCTGAGGATCTATGGGCCCAAGGGAATCATCCAAAACGTGCAGGGCAAACTGGCGGGGTACACCTGGAATCTTATCCAGGGCTATCCGTTGAAGATCGTCGTGCGCGAGATCGATGCCGGACAGCAGACGGCCGTCCGGTTTTCGGCTGTCAAAAAGTTTGACTCCGAGCCTGTAGCCATCGGTGATTTTAGCGGCGTCCTTTTGGATGAGCCCTCCTTCGCCGTAGAGACCCGGATTCTGGACCATTCGATTTCCTGTCTGGGATTCGCTTTGAAAGAAAAGAACCGGCTGAACGTCAGGCGGGAGCGTCTGGAAGCGATGGAGCTCAAGAGCGGGCCCTGGCTGGACCAGCTCAAAAAAATGCTCCGGGAAAGGGCGCCCGAGACAACAAGACTGGAATGCTTTACGAAAAATGGGGCCAGTTTGAACCTAACTCTAAGAGAGTGGAGAGAGAACTTGATCCTTGAAACGAGGGGGCAGAAGATCGCTTACGTCGTGGACTGCGTATTTAGTGATGCGAATATCGAGCAGATCCTCGCCCTGGCTCGAGAGGCCGATCTGTTTTTCTGTGAAGCTGCCTTCTCTAAGGAGGATCAAGCCCGGGCGACAGAGCGGTATCATCTAACGGCCCAACAGGCGGCGGAGTTGGCCCGCATGGCGCAGGTGAAAAAACTTATCCCGTTTCACTTTTCCCTCCGCTACGAGGCGGAGCCCAATCGACTTTTTCAGGAGGCCATGGAGGCGTTCAGCCAAACGCCGCCAAGCCGCACCGTCGGAAGAATTCCTTGACGCCACTTTCACGGTGAGATAGATCTTCTCAATCCGTGGACAGGAAATGGAGGAGAGAACGAATGGCGCTCTTTTTTCATTCGGATGATGTCGATTATTTGATTCCCTTCAAAGAGGCTGTGCAAATTGCCGAGCAGGCCTTGCGAGACATCCCCACCCGGACAGGCGTCAATGCTCCCCGCAAGAGGCTGAATCTCCATCGCGACGTTGGTGAATACCCTTATGATACCGTCCTTAACGTGTATGCTGGAGGGTCCGCAAGCTACGGAGCCATCGGCGCCCAGGTTGCTTTACATCGTAAGGCCATCGAGGGAACTGTCCAAAAGAGACCGCCTTTCAATCCGGATCAGACGGAGCTGGCGCTGATTTACGACACGGACACCGGTTCGCTTCTGGGAATCATGGCTCATCGCCCGCGGCATGCTCAGGGAGTTGCAGATCTGCGAACGCCGGCAACGAGTCTGGCCGGCCTCGATCACTTTGCCCGGCGGAATGCTAAAAGGGTGGGGATTTATGGCTCCGGCCACCAGGCGTGCTCAACCTTCATGGGCCTCACAGAGTTAAGACAAATCGAGAGCGCGAAAGTTTTCAGCCCGACGCGCGCCCACCGCGAAACATTCGCGAGGCGAATGAGCGATATCACTCATCTTCCGGTGGAGCCGGTGGATCAGCCCAGACTCGCAGCCAGGGATGCGGACATCATCCTATGCATGACGAACACCAATGTGCCCGCCATCGATGGCTCCTGGCTGGAAGAAGGGCAGTACATTATCTCGGTTGTCGGGAGCAATATCGAGCTGGTCAAGAGCGGCAATATCTCCGCACCCCGGCGCGAGATCGATGACGCCACACTGAAGCGGTGTAGCTTCATAGTGGCGCTCTCCAGGGAGCAGGCGATCGATTCGCAGCAGGGGGATATCTACTGGCCCGTTCAGAATCGGGTTATTTCGTGGGACAAAGTAGTCGATATCGCGGAGGTGCTTGCGGGCCGGGCTGCGGGAAGAACGGACGACAAGCAGATCATTCTTTACAAGAATCAGGGAGGTCAGGGAATTATCGACATCGCGCTCGCCAAAAAATGTTACGAGCTGGCGCGCAAGGCGGGGAAAGGCTATGAATTGAATATCCGTCCTCGTGAGAATTGGTGGGTCCAAGGGGGAAGATCACAGCTTTGGTGATCGGCAGGCATGGAACAGGCGCAATCTTCTCTTGCTTCTCTCCGCATGCTTCGCGCCGGGGAGTTCAGACTCCTCGGCGTCATCACCGGAGGCCATTTTATCATCCACTGGTTTCAGCAGTTGTTTCCCGTAGTGCTCCCCTCTATCAAAGCAGGCCTGGGCCTCAATGATATTCAGGTGGGCGCTCTCACATCCGCGCGCCAGCTGGTCAATGGAAGCATGGATCTTCCCGCCGGGCTTCTGGCGGACTCTGTGGTCCGCTATCGCGCTCTATTGCTGGCATCCGCTATTATCTCCATGGGAACGGCATACCTTCTTATGGGGTCGGGGACCGGGTTTGTTTCGGCCCTGCTGGGCGCCGGACTTGTAGGTTTGGGGACGGCCTTGTGGCACCCAGCGGCGGCGGCTTCCCTATCGAACCAGTTCCCAAATCGCAGGGCCACCGCGCTTTCGGTTCATGGCATGGGCGCTACGATCAGCGACACTCTGACACCGCTCGGCGCCGGGTTACTGCTTCTGAGTTTTTCCTGGACGAGCGTGCTTAGCCTGCAAATACTGCCGGCCCTGGGCTTCGGCGTTCTCCTTTGGATCGGGCTGGCGGGGCTTTTCTCAATTCGGGAATCTGGCGGAACCGCTTCGGCCGCAGATTTTCGCGAAATAGCGGCTTTGGTCAGGAACCCCGCTTTTGTCGGCGTTACCGTGGCGGCTGCCTTCATGTCGATGGGACGCGTGATCGTCCTAACGTTCCTGCCCATTTACATTCAGGAACACTTGAAATACTCCCCGTTCGGTTTGGGTTTTTATATCGCGCTGCTCCATGCGATGGGAACTGTGTCGCAACCGATCCTGGGTTTTCTGTCGGATCGATTTGGCCGCAAGGCGGTGCTTTTCCCGTCCTTTCTTACCCTTGGAGCGCTCTTCGCTTTACTGGCCGTTGCAAATCCGGGATTGCAGCTCGGCGTGGTTATCAGCGCCATCGGACTGTTTTTTTACACGCTCATGAACATCACCTTTGCGGCGGTCATGGATGTCGCGGCGGCAAAAATTCAGGCTTCTTCATACGGCCTTTCCTCTCTGATGGTTCAGGTGGCGGTTTTTCCAATTCCCATCCTGGCGGGTTATCTCGTTCAGAATTACGGGATTCAATACGCCTTTCTCCTGGCGAGCGGCTTTCTGTTCATGGGTGGACTACTGGTTCTTCCGCTGAATCTTTACAGAGGCAGCAAAAGGTAACCCCGTTTACTACTATATACCACTGAAAAATTTGCCAAGCGGAGCGTTGATTCAAGCGGCAACCCTGACTCCATCAGACAACTTCACAGAAATTGTTGATAACCCTGTTGATAAGTAGACTCGATGTAAAACCGCACGAGGGAGCGGAGGCCAGCCGGAACAAATTGCCGATTTTACGAGCAGCGAATCCTTTTAAAAATCAGTAAGCATGCTAGCTTGGCAAATTTGCCGGGCGGCTATCTCGCCAGATTAATCGAAATAGTTCCCGCGACTACGCTGCTGATTCCAGCGATCGTCCTGAAATTGATCCGCTCCACATCCCTCAGGAATACCACCGAGCCCAGCAAGGCCCACATCGGATAGGTTGCCCCCAAAGGCGCGACCACCACCACGGGTCCAAGACTCAAGGCGGTCATAATACAGAGGATCGACAGGGTCTCGCACAGGCCGGTAAAGACGAAGGGCCAGAACGCTCGCCGATCCCAGACCAATCGCTCATCCGAACTAAAGAGCGCCAGATACGCAAAAAACCAAAGAAGGGATGAGGCGCCCATGATGGCGCTGTAAAAGAGGGGTGCGTTCGCGAGCGAGAGCGCGTAACGCCGGATGGGGTGATTGATGCCGGTGAGACAGGCGGCCGCGAGAGGCAAAAGCAAATGCCACCAGCGGTACGTGGGAACCAACTTCTCCGGTTTCCATGAAATCAAGACGATTCCGCAGACCACGAGCACTGTGCCCAGGAGCACGGCGGGACCCGCATGTTCCTGCAGAACCAGAATCGCAATACCTGCGCTGACCAGAGGGCTTGTAGATTGAAGCGCGCTACTGCGCGACGCGCCGATTTTATCCACACCGGTATAGGCAAACAAACGTACACCAAGCTGGGTCAGCCCCACGAACAAAAGCAAGAAGATGGTGATCAGCGGTACGTTTGGAATGCCACCGGTGAGAAAAACCGCAGTCCAGAGGGTCACCAGCTGGATGATAATCGACAAGAAAGTGACCGTCCGCGGCGTAGAATATCTTAACCCCTTCCGGGCCAAGATCAGCGCTGTCGCATAGGAAATCGCAGTAAACAAGGCTACCAGTTGTGCAGACATGGGGAGAGGAAGGCCGAACTGCAACCCTAGAGGATCGGGGATTTCCTCCTGAATTTAGTAGACTCCGTGGGCTTCAAACCCGCCTCTGCGATTTTCGTCGATACGCGCAGAATTGTTGACGTCCTCATCCCAACGGGCAGGATTGGTCACGATGTATTCGCGAATACGATCCAATTCGGATTCATTGCGTATCACATGTTCGTAATAATTTCGTTGCCAAACGAGCATCCCAGGAGTGTCGCGCATTTCGTTAATACGTTTGGTGGCGGCGGATTTGAATGCGCGAATTATCGCCCCTAACGATCCGGCGGCCACATTGATCAATGTCCGTAGGGGCGCAGCGCGCTGCGCCCCTACGGCCTGCGCCCCTACGGAATCGCCACGTTGTTTAAACCCGGCTGCACGGCGCGCCGCGCCCCTATCATCATCGATAATCCAAACAAGCCCATGAATGTGGTTTGGCATGACCACACCTACGTCCAATTTGACATTGGGTCTCAGAACCGACGCGCGAAACCATTCATCCTGAACAATCTGTCCCACATCGTTCAACCGCATTTTTCCTTCCACAATATCACCAAGCACACATTTCCGATTTTGCGTGCAGATAGTCACGAAGTAGACTCCGGGCTGCGTGTAATCGTATCCTTTCCACCTGATAGAATGGCGATGGTACTTTTCCAGGCCAAATTTCATGCGTATATCCCTCGATTGCCGCGTACGGGCGCACTGCGCCCTACCACGTCTCATTCTTTCGGCCACGCGCGAATCTCCGCGTCCCGGCGAAGCTTCTTGGAATCGTAAATCTCCCGGTGCGTGAAGGCCGCGATCTTTCTTCTGGGCTTGGCCTTAGGCCAGTTACGCGCATGACCGATCGGGACGATCCAGAGAAGACGGAGAGGTTGTGGCACTCTAAAGAGCTCTCGCAACTCAGGCTCGACCTCTTCACGCACCGAAACCCAGACGGTTCCGAGTCCCATGCTTGCAGCCGCCAACATCATATGCTCCACAGCGTTGGCTATGCTCGCCTGAAAAAGCTTTTCTCGGTCTCCGGGTTGGCGCGTCGTCAGATAGACCCGCATGGTCCGCGGGTCGCCAAGAACTAAGACCAATATACTCACGTCGCCGACATAATCTTTTTTGAGCCCCTTGTAGTGGACCGGATCTTCGGCTTTGCGCCGCTTCCATTCGTTATCGTAGATCTGTCGCACCCGCCTCATCTTCGCGCGATCGCGGGTAATCACTAACTCCCACGGCTGCGTGTTGGCTCCGGAAGGCGCCCAACGGCCCGCTTCGAGAATACTATTCAGTTGCTTTTCGGTCACCTTGCCGCTCTTATAGACCCTAACGCTCCGCCGCTTGCGGATGATCGCTGACAATTCGTCGCTTTTCACTGATTCTCCTCGGTTCATCGACCTCCCGCAGGTGATCTTGTCAGACCAAAGATTTCGCGAAAGTCGTTCAGGTATCGTTCCAGCGCGGATGCGAACTCCGGCGACACCACGTAATCGCCTTCAATCTGGAATTCCTTGTGTCTAACCGGCACACCTTTCATGGCAGGGCTACGGCCCATTCCGGCCAATATCTTTTGTCCTTTTTCCGACGTTATCCATTCAACGAAAAGAATGGCCGCATGCGGATGGGGCGCTCTGTTTGCCAGAAACAATCCGTGCGGGCTCAAAATCTTGGGCGACAATATGGAAAATCCCAAGGGAGCCCCTCTATCCCTCTGCTCTGCCGCGCTTTGCCCCACGACAACAACCGCAAGCTCGTACTCCCCAGCGCTAACGAGCTGAACCGTCAGTCCCTGGCTCCTGACGAAGTGGAGGTTTTGTCTTGACAGCTCCTTGAGATAAGCAATCGCCCTGTCTCTGCCCCAGGATTGTTCCATGGCGGCAAGAAGATAGGCCGCCTCCGGGTCGAGGACCATTTTACCTTTCCACTTGGGATGGAGAAGATCCTGGTAGCTCTTAGGCGCCTGATCCGGACTGACCCATCTCGTGTTGTAGCAAAGCGCTCTCGTCTGAATAAAGATCGGATGCCAATAGCCTTTCTTATCGTAGGTCCCGGCAATGAAGCGCGTCGTGTCAATAAAAGGATAAGGCGCAACCAGATCCGCTCTGATGATTGCGAGACCATAACTCAACTCAATTTGAATGACATCGGCTGCGTATCTCCCGGCTCTGGCTTCGGCTAACGTCCTATTGAGAACTTCATTTCTACTTCCCCTGTACAGGTTCAGGATCACGGACGGGTACTCGGCTTGGAACGCCTTCTGAAGAATGGGGAATGCATCGGGCAGCAGGGTTCCGTAAAGCATAACCCGCCCTTCCTTCTTGGCGCCCTCTTTCAGGTAAGCTTCCCTCTCAGCTCCCTTCAATGAGCCGGCCTTGCCAACGATCTCTCCTATGGAAGCCGAACCCGGCATTGGCCACGAGAGAAACGGAAGTAACAATAAGAACGCGGTTCCCAGTTGCGGCCAAGCCGCCCATCCCCTTCCCTTCTTCATATCTAACCGCGCGCCTCAACCTCTTTCAAAAGCGTCGCCAGATACGATCTGGAAGGAAATTCGATGACCAGCAGCAGAAGACTGGCAATAGAGAAGAGATACTGATCCCTGACATAGCCGCCGATGGCCGCCAAAACCAATCCATAAACCGCCATGGCTTCCACGATGGCGTAAGCGACGATCTTGCTCGTGACGTAGGACGAGACGACCTGCGCCGCGCGCTCCTCCAGAGGCGTTGTGTGCTCCTGCAAGACCTGAAGGGTCTTGTATTTCTTTGTCCCCCCGAGAATCGCCTCTTTGGCCAGAAACCGATTTCTCCACCAGATAAAAGTTCCCAAATCGATGAACGCCAGAAGCCACAAGATCATCCGGACGGTCTCAGCGGCAGAGGAAGCTAAGAATCCGGACCTCCGCAGGACAAATTCCGTAATCCAGAGATAAATGAAGATGCCGCTGACAAAAAACGTCCACAACAAAAGCAGGATGGTCTGCTGACTTTCCAGTGACTTTTTAAATTCCGGCCGAATCATATCTCTACAACCTCCTCAAAATAGGACCGAACTCGCGCCGTGTACTGAACCCGCAAATTTTTCGTTTCCCGCCCCGAACGTAGACATACAGGAGATTGTTCATGTTTTCGGAATTCCGAAGACATGAACATGAAATTGAAAGACGTATAACCAAAAAGAGGAAAAATTGACAGGGGGATGCCTACATTTTGACTTCCGTCAGCCGATATTGGACGCCGCCGGGAGCTTTGTCGAAGAACGATCGGCCAGGTGCGAAACAGTCTCTCAGGCGAGAGGAAGTAACGTGAAATCAGGCGACCTTGGGCTTCGGAATCGGCTCCTTCCAGGGCTTTATCCCACCGCGATAGGCGCTGGGACCCAGGCGAAAATGGCGGGCTTGCTCGAAGGTTTCTACGAAAGGCATATTGGGATCGTACCAATCTTTTGAGTCGACCGGACAGGGGCCGGCTTTCGAAACATGTCCCATCGCCGGTCGCCCGAGCATCTCTTCCAGCATCCACACACAATCAATTATCCGGCCCAAATCAACACCCGTTTCGATCCCCATCCGCTCCAGCAAATGCATCAGGTCCTCTGTCGCAACCATTCCCGTAGCGCGGCCGTTTCCACAGTAGGGACAGCCGCCGATCCCACCGATCGAGCCGTCAAGATAGACCGTGTCGCTCGCCTCCAGGCTGCGGAGGGCAGCGTAGGTGGATGACATCCCCATCCCGCGGGCATTATGAAAATGAAGCTTGAAGTGGGAAATCGTCGGCCAACGCTCTTTGATAGTCCGCAGCGTCTCCTCGACTTCGTGGGGAAAATTCCAGCTCATGGGGTCCCCCAGGCTCACGTGAGTCACCGGGATTCCGACTTCGTTCCACATCGCATGCTGCCTGCCCAGCATCTCCATCCGCTGGTCGAGTGTAAAAGGCCCGAGAAAATTGGATCCCCAGGCGGCGTTGATTCCGATGCCAGCGGCTTTGTTCCCTTTCTCTTTGGCGCGGGCAACTATCTGTGGCCACCGCTCGATTTCTTGAGCCTGGGAACGGTTGAAATTTCGGCGCACAAAGACATCGCACATGTGACAGCGCAAGTAAGGCACCGGCTCTCGTTCCAGAGTCAAAGGCGGCGAGTACGCGCGGGCCCGTTCTTCGCCGCGCGGATTCGCCACAAGAGCGGTATACGTAATTCCGGGCTTGGGGCGAAACCGGCGAAGGAGTTCATCGATACAGGCCATCTGGGGCGTGTATTTGGGGCTTACGAACGAGCCCACCACGATGCTTTTCAAGCCGGTTTCAGAAAGCGCTTCGAGTAACCTCACCTTTTTTTCTACAGGTATATTAACGTCCTCGATTTGCATTCCTTCCCGCATCCCCTCTTCCTTGTACTCCACCCTCGGCCACTGTCTCATAGGGTCCCCCTTTATCCAAAAGATTCCATCTTCTCTTATCAGGATAACCGTCAGTTGGCGAGCACCACGATTTTCTCCTTTGCCAGCTCTTCGATATCTGCGTCGCAGACCCCTAACTCCTGCAGGATTTCCCTCGTATGCTCGCCAAGTCGGGGAGGTTGCCTCCTTACTGAAAACTCAAACTCACCGCTCTCAAGCGGGAGCGCCGGAAGCCAGACCGTTTTGCGCCCGGTATTCACGGGTAGCAAACGACTTTTGTGCTCATTGAGATAAGGATCCTCGTAAAGGTCCGCGGGCGTATTTACAGGCGCGTGAGGCACCTGAGCGTTCTCCAGCTTGTTCATCAGTTTTTTGCTGTCGTACCGTCCGACGATTTCCTGAACACGCGGAAGGAGCCAATCTCTGGCCCGGGTACGCGCCTCATTGTTCTGAAGACCGGGATGCGCGGCGAGCTCAGCCTGCTCAAACGCCTCGCAAAACTTTTCCCAGTGCCGGTTGCTCGTAACCCCGATAAATACTTGCTTTCCGTCCGCGGCGCGGAAAAGATCAAAGATGCCCCAGCGAAACCGAGTCCCCATCTTGCGGACCGGCATAGGCACAGAAGGCTCACCCGTGAAGGCGAAGTTGGCCATGTGCTGCCCTACCCAGAAGACTACGGTTTCGAAAAGCCCCGAGGTCAGCCGTTGCCCGCGACCCGTTTGGTTTCGCTGCAACAAAGCGCAGAGGATCCCGATAACCCCGTAAGTGGCCACACTGATGTCGGTCACGGACGCGCCGATCCGCAGGGGCTGGTCCGGCAATCCGGTCATATAAGCGATTCCACCCATCATCTGCACGACCTCATCGAGCGCCGGACGATGAGCATATGGTCCCGAAAGAAATCCGCTGATCGAGCACTGGATAATGCGCGGATTGATCTTGGAGACGGTGTCGTAATCTACACCGAGTCTTTCCAGGACGCCCGGGGAATAGTTGTCGAGAATAACGTCGGATGTCGCGGCGAATTTCAGGAACAGCTCTTTCCCTTTGGTTTCCTTTAAATTGAGCGCAAAGCTCCTTTTGTTCCGGTTCAGAAAATAGAAAGTGGCAAGACCTGCCGGGTTATGCCTTGACTGGTCTCCACCGCGGGATGGGTCCTCGATCTTGATCACATCAGCCCCCAAATCGGCCAGGATCAGGCCTGCCGTGGGACCCGCCACAATGTGGCCCAACTCTATTACCTGCGTGCCTTCAAGCGGTAAACGGTTCATCGCATCATCCTTTAACTCTAAAATAACTTCCGGTACGGTGTCTCATCCAGGTTCAGCTCCGGTACAATTTCTCTGCCAGGCCGCCGTCTATTTTCTCTTACATCTCGGGTCCTTTTTTTTTGCATCCTGTGGCGTTTATACCCTCTTTCATATAATGACGTCTACTCCTAAGATTTGTAGGGCGACCGGCCGGTCGCCCTACATTGCTCACGCTGATGATCGCGATAACCATGGACGATCCCTTCAACGAAGGGCAACGATCCAGCAACAGATGACCACAGCGAATGCCGCGCTGCCGCAGGCCCATTGGACAAAAAGCCCTGGCCGATAAGGTATAACGAGAGCACTCAGAATTCCGAAGACACCGCCAAGCACGAAACCGAAGAGATGAGCCAAGACGTCAACGCGCGGTCCTCCAGCCCCTAGGACCGCAAGAAGAGCAAGAGCTGCGGCAATTGGTACCCAGGCGCGGCGCCTCCGCGTTGCGCTTCGGCGCCGCTTGGCCATACCGAGGCCACCGAGCATGCCGACAGCCCCAAAAATCGCCGTCGAGGCACCTATCGAGACGTGGGGCGAACCCTGCAGAACAGCGTTGGCAAGGTTTCCACCGGCGCCGGCCAGCAGGATCAAAGCGGAACCGAGCCCCGCACCCAGCATGCCGTAGAGAGCCGCGAAAAAAACTGCCGCGGCAACAGCGTTCGTCACGGCATGGACAAAGTCGGCATGCAGGGTAAGAGCCGTCACCGTACGCCAGAGCTCGCCGATAAGTATTCGCTCGGCATTCGCGCTGCCGCGTTCGAACCAAGGCACTGTCGGGTTTTGGATGGTGGTGACGTAAAAGAATACTAGGAGCATTCCGGCAACGGCAAACCCCGCTGGCAAGCCTGTGGTCCCTTCCGGCCGATCATCCTCTTCGGGTTGCGGCGGGTTTTCTGCCTCGTATGCTGCAAGACCAGTCAGTGCTCTCTCCACCTCTTGCTCCGGCACGCTGATGACGACGCCATCCCCTGTCAGACGCAGGCTGGGGGAGAGGCCCTGAGAGACGAGAACGAGCTCCCACTCCCTTGCCAACTTGTGGTCGCGCGTAACCCGCACGGGAATTTCTACATTCCCATTCACGCGCGTCACGGCTCCGTAGTCTCTGGAGTCGCTGCCCCAGGATTTTCGCGGTCGAATGCCCAGCGCGCGGGATTATCCAGGACGTATTGCCGGAGGCGGTTCAAGGATTCTTCATTACGGATGATGTGTTCGTAGTACCTGGCAACGGAACGTTTTTCAGGGCTATTGAATGAGCTCCTGATATTCTTTTTGATATGCGTTGTAATAGTCCGCCAGAGCCGGTTCAACGTAATAGAGCACGAGTTTACGCTGATCCAAGGACGGCGTCGGCGGGGGGATGTCCATTCTGACGGAAATAAATCCACCCTCTTGCACTACGAGTTGCCCTTCCTTTGAGAAGAGATAGTCGAGAAAAAGGCGAGCGGCATGCGGATGAGGAGCATTGGACGACAAGCCCGCGACATTGCCATACGCGGGAATGGGATTCGACGTGGTAACCCAATCTATGGGCGCCCCTTTTGACTTAAATTCCTCCACCTTGTGGGCGTGGACGACGGCCAGCACGAACTCGCCTGCGGCCATCATTTGCGTCCTCAGGGTATTTCCCCGCTCATAACGAGGTTGTTGCGTTGAAAGTTTTTTGAAAAACTCAAAGCTCTTATCCCGGCCCCACTTTTGCCGCAACGCGGCATACCAGACCACCGCGTCTCGATCGAGACCAATTTTTCCGCCCTTCCACATCGGATCAAGGAGGTTCCACCAGTCCGGAGGGATCTTTCCCTTTGTGATCATCCGCGTATTGTATCCGACTACATACAAGATGATAAAGTTGCCCGTCCAAAATCCCTCTTTGTCTCTTAGACCCGCGGGAATGCCTTCTCTGTGAGCGGAGACGTAAGGAGCCAAGAGGCCCTTTTTTTTAAGGAGCTGTACGTCGAGGACATTAATCGAGGCAACATCGAAATAATGTCGGCCTGCCTGCGCCTCGGTCATAACCCTGGTCCTAAGCACCTCTCCGCCCTGCCGGAAAAGATCGACTTTGATATAAGGGTGCTTCTTCTCAAAAGATCTAATCAGCAAATTCGCCGCGGTGATATTCATCGTCGTATAGTAGGCGACCCTCCCCTCTTTTTTCGCTTTTTCCTCAGTCTCGAGATGTGTTTGAGGCAGAAGGAGAACCGGAGCGACTAAATCGTAGACGAGAAAGAAGGCCAGAAGTGCAAGGGCTTGACTCATGTTACACCTCCGGGCTCGGGTAAGGGCAGGCCCGTTCCGTAATTGGGCCACCGTTCGACCTGGTGGTCATGAAAGTTTTCTTTCCAATAGTTGGCTACGTCCATACAGCGTGCGAACCAGACTCCTTCATGCCTTTTTGCGTAACGAATAAACTCCCGCAGCATTTGGGCGCGAAAGGGGCGGCCGATCAAAAAAGGGTGAAGGCCCAGCAGCATCATGGAAGGGTACCGTTTTCCCTCTTCGTAAAGGTAATCGAAATTGTCCTTCCAGGTTTGAAGCATCTCTCGATGCGTATAGCCGGTGTCCTTTGATGCCCTGCGATCCGTTAGCCAAACCCCATAGCTCAAGATAACCAGTTCTCCTGCGTCAACCTGCAAAACATAGGGTAGTTCCTCGTGTAAAAAGGCGTTCCAGTATACGTACCCGTTCTGGACCAAAATGCCGGGCGTATCCCCGGAGGGGCGCTCCCCGGCGGAGATATAGCCCTTCGGCTTGAACCCAAGAACTTTCTCGAACATAGCCACAGTGCGCTCGATGTCGGCCTGCTCCTCTTCTTTCGTCTGCAACATTCCGAACTCATGGCGCCAGTTTTCTGAGGCGAGCTCATGACCACGGCTCACAATCTCCTTCATCAAATCCGGATAAGCCTCTACCGTGGAGCCGTTCACAAAGAAGCTCGTCTTGATTTTCTCCGCCTGTAAGAGATCGAGGACACGGAAGATTCCCACGCGCTCGCCGAACTGATGCTCGGTGATGACTGTGAGCTCTTTTTTAAAACGGGCGTTAGGCGGTAATTGGCGAAACGCACCCGGATGCTGCCAGCCGGACCCGCCCAACCCCTCCTCGGGAGTTTCCATGACCACGCACGGGATCACGGCAATGCGAGCCCTCCGGGGCCACCGGATTGGAGGCCTTCTCAATCCAAACCCGCTGCCACTAGAGCCGCGGCTTCTGTCAAGCGTCCTTTTTGAGCCCGGAGAACTCTTTCGATCTCGCACGTTTTTCTCCTTTCCTTTAGCCAGCACTACACGGTTTTGTGCCCCACGATTGTGATCACGTAACGTGGACGAAATTCAGACGGTCCGGCCCGACGTCAGAGAGGCGATGCCGCCAGGCAGATAATGTGGGGCAGTAGTATCCGGTGAGCGGTAGTTATGTCAAGGGGCGAATCGGACCAGGGTTCGTCAGAAAATCAGGCTTGCCGGCCGGGGTGCTTCTCGTCTAATATCGCGTGCGGTTGGTTAAGCCCAATGACAAGAAAGAGAAGCTTCGGCATCCTATCCTCGCTCGTTTCGTTTCTGCTCATTGGCATCGTCAATCTTCAGGCGCGTGAGTTGGAATGGCGTGCGCTGGATGTCATCGCCAGACTCGACCGGGATGGGAGGCTTCACGTTATCGAGCGTCATGCAATGCTATTTACCGGCGATTGGAACGGGGGAGAGCGACGCTTCCGATTGGAGTTCGGGCAGCAGCTAAAACTCCATCGCGTCTCGAAGGTCGATCCGGTCTCGAATACAGAGAGTGCTTTATCGCGAGGCGACCTTTCTCAGGTCGACCATTTTGCCTGGCATGACTCGACCACTCTCCGCTGGCGAAGCCGGCGCCCTGGCGACCCTCCGTTCAAACGGACCGAAATCGTCTACGTTCTGGAATACAGTCTCTCGAACATATTGGTTCCCGAAAAAAACGGGTTCTTCCTCGACCATGACTTCGCCTTTCCGGATCGCCCCGGCCCGATTCGTGCTTTCTCGCTCCAGCTTCAAATTGATCCGGCATGGCGACCGCTAATCGCTTTTCCGAAAGTGCTGCAGCTTGGATCGCTTTTGCCTGGGCAGGACGTCGTCCTCGCAGTGCCTTTCGAGTACGTTGCTCAAGGCCGGCCGGCGGCTGTTCGTATGGGAGCCTCAGCCGCCACACGTTATGCTCTGATTATCATTCTCCTGGCCGCTTTAACGTTTGGCTATGGCCACTTCTATCGCCGAGAGAAATCGCTTGGTCGATTCGATCCGCTGCTCCCGATTGACGCTATCGATGAGAAGTGGCTGCGGGGGAACCTGCTTCAAATGCCTCCAGAGGTGGCCGGCGCTGCGTGGGACGATACGACCGCCGCTCCGGAAGTGGCTGCCGTATTGGCGCGTCTGGTCACGGAGCAGAAGATCCGAACGCATATCGAAAAAAAAGGGGGTTGGATTTTCCGTAAAGACGTCCTCCATCTGGATCTTCTGGCGGAGCGCGAGAATCTGAATCGCTATGAAACGAATCTGGTAAACGCGCTTTTTTTTAACGGGAGCAGCACAGACACCGAGCGGATTCGAAAGAGGTACCGCAGTCGCGGTTTCGATCCCGCCTCCAAAATCAGAAGCAGTCTCAGCTCTCTGGTAAAACGCCTAATCAGGCTGGAACCGAAGCCTCCCCAACCATCGAGACAATTAGCGATCGCTGCCATGGCGGCGGGGCTTGCCTTTCTCTCTTTCGCGGTTTTTCTCGGGCGAGAGGAAGGCGTTTTTGCGCTTACTGTAGTGGGCCTCACAGCCGTTTTTTACGCCGCTGCCGCCCGCCAGGCGACTCTTTCACGCAAGTACGTTATGTTCGTGCGGCTTCGCTTGATCAAATGTCTGCTTCCAATCCTGGCCTACCTAATAGCCGCGATGCTTCTTGTCGCCACGAATCCGTTTCAGTTGAGTGGCTTTCTCCTCTCGGGCACAGCCTTGCTCGGTTTTGCCGCTTTTCTCGACGTCCTGAAAAAAGCGATGTGTCAGGACGGAAGGGAAAGAATAGCGCTGAAGAAGAGACTGGCCTCGGCCCGCCGCTATTTTATTCAACAACTGAAACTCCCAAGGCCGCAACTCAAAGACGAGTGGCTGCCTTACCTGATCGCTTTTGGGCTTGGCCCCGATGTCGATCGCTGGTTTAGAGCATATGGAGGTTCCGTCACGGCTGCAGTGTCGGCTTCCGATTTTGGATCGTCGATAAGCCAGGCCGGCGGATGGACCGGTGGAGGTGGCAGATTCGGTGGGGCCGGAGCGACGGGCTCGTGGGCGGCGGCGGTAGGAGACGTGGCCTCCGGGGTCAGCAGCTCGAGTTCAGGTAGCTCGGGTGGAGGAGGGGGAAGCAGTGGTGGCGGCTCCTCCGGTGGTGGAGGAGGGGGGGGATGGTAGCGAATAGTTAATGGTCAATAGTCAACGGTCAATCGTGAATAGTGAATTCGCGCCATTTGCAATTCGCCATTGACTATTGACCAATGACCATTGACTATTTGTCATTGACTAATAACCATTAACCGTTTTTACCGTCAACGCGTGCTCGCGTAATAATCGACTCGCCTTTCGAGAAAGGCGATCGCCTCTGAAACCGCGAAAGCGAACATAAAGACGACAATCACAAGAGCCCAGAACTCTTCCATCAAGAAGTGCTGCGAGTAAAGCTCGAACAACTCTCCGACTCCGATGATGGACACCAGGAGTTGGCCGATAACCACCCCCTTCACCCCACGGATCGAGCCCAGTCGCAATCCGGCAAGGATCTCGGGCAGCGCGCTCAGAATCAGCACTTTGGTGTAAACCTGGTGCGTCCGCGCGCCGAAGGCGCGCGCCATTTCAACCAGTGATCGGTCCGCCTGTTTGACCCCGACCTGCGTGTCGAGAATGATCACAAAAACTGCGAAGAGGAAGACCGTCACGACGACGGTCGTCTCGCCGATCCCGATCACCGCCATCAGGATCGGCACCAGAGCGGAGATGGGCGCGCTGACGAAAATATTGACCCACAATCCGAGGATCCTTTCCAGGCTCCGTACCCGAGCCATGAGGAAACCGGTGGGAATGCCGGCCAGGACGGCGAGCGCCATGCCGATCACAAACGAGCGGAGCGAGATCGAAACCGCCGCGTTGAACTTCTCCGTCGGGAGGATTGTTATCCCCGCCGCGATGACCCGCGAGAAAGGCGGGACGATGCTCGAGAGCTTTGCCTGGCCGATCAGCTCCCAAACGATAAACCAGATCACCAGTGAGAAAAAGATCGGAACTTTTCTGCCGAAAATAACCACCTCACCCTCGCCCTCTCCCGCAAGCGGGCGAGGGAATTCTCGTTGACGAGCCGCAGGCGCGAAGAAATCGGCAACCGTGTAGGGGCACGGCATGCCGTGTCCCTACACGTACTGCTTCAGGATTTGCCATATCTCTTCCACGACGTCCAGATAATTTTTGTCGCGCCTGATTTCTTCCGGATTCTTTCCAGTGCGGTCGATGTTCGGCTGAATGAATCTCGATATCGTTCCGGGCCGCGGCGAAAGAAGAATGATCTGATCCGACAGATAGGCCGCCTCTTCGATGCTGTGCGTCACAAAAATCACAGTCTTTTTCTTCTCTCTTAGCAGGTCGAGCAATTCTTCCTGGAACTTCCGCCGGGTCTGCTCGTCCACCGAAGAGAACGGCTCATCCATCAGAATGATGTCGGAATCGACTGCCAGGGCTCGCGCGAGCCCGACCCGCTGGCGCATACCCCCGGAGAGCTGGTGCGGGTAACTCGACTCGAAGCCGAAAAGCCCGGCTTCGGCGATATGCTTGCGCGCGATCTCATTTCGCTCAGCCTTCGGAACCCCGCGCAGCTCCAGGCCGAAGGCCACATTTCTCAGCACGTTCGCCCAGGGAAGCAGCGCGAAATCCTGAAAGACGAATGCGCGCTCCGGCCCCGGTCCGTCCACCTTCTTTCCTTTCACCCAGACCTCGCCCCGGCTCGGAAAGATTAAACCGGCAATGATTTTCAGAAGCGTCGTTTTGCCACACCCGCTCGGGCCCAAGAGCGTGCTGAGCCGGCCGCGAGGGATGACCAGGTTGATCCCCTTGAGCGCTTCGACACCGCCGTCGTACGTTTTGGAGATTTCTCTCGCCTCCACTATCACATCAGCCGCCATCCTCAGGATCCTCGAATTTCAGGCGGAAAAATTTTCTGCTCGAGCCGTTCGAGGCCATGAATCGCGAGCGCCGCGATGATAATAATCGAGGCGATCGCCGCGAACATCTCGGGATAATCGGCCACCGAGCTGTGATAGGTGATGAGATCCCCGATTCCCGTCGGCGTGATCAGAAGCTCGGCGATGACAATGCCGATGAAACCCATTGCCAGGCCGAGCCTCAGCCCGGCAAAGATCAGCGCGCCCGCGTGGGGGAGGATTATCTTGATCACCTCCTGCTGTCGTGTTCCGAGAAAAGCACGACACATTTGGATAAGCGAGGGATTGGTGTTGCGGATTCCTTTGTACGAGTTCATCACGATGACAGGCGCAGCCAGGAAGACGACCGCGAGCACTTTCGAGGTAAGCCCGATTCCGTAAATGTAGGTGATCAGCGGGATCATTGCAGCCATCGGCGCCGCCTGCAAAATGATGAAAACCGGCAGGCTGAACCACTCGATGGCGCGTGAGAGCCCCATCCCGATTCCGAAGCCGATTCCCGCAAGCCCGCAGAGAACGATCCCCAGGACCAGCGGTTGAAGAGTTGAGAGGTAGGCTTTCAGAAGGCTTCCGTCCGCCGCCATGCGCAGCAGCGCCAGAAGAGTCTTACTGAAAGGCGGGAAGGCGAGACTTACCGGCCAGCGGCCCGCAAGCTCCCATAACCCAAAAAAGAGCGCGAAAGAGAGCAGCTGCCAGACGAGGTGTCGCTTCGCCATCGGTGCTTTACCCTGATCCCCGAAAGTTTCCGCTTCCGCCAGGAGAGTAGAACGAACCCACCCACTCGAAGCATCGTTCGCCTACTTTACATTCGCGAGCGCCGCCTTGAGCGGGGCAAGATACCAGAAGTCTTCGACCTTCAGGTTTTCGCCCTTAAGCGCTCCGGAGAGGCGAAAGAACTCCAGGTCGTTTTTTGCCGCTTGCTCGCCGCCGCCGTCGTTAGGAAAAACCCCGTTCTTTACCGCTTCCTGGAAAAAAGGGAGGATCTCATTTTCCATTTTGGCGGGCAGCTCTTTCAACAAACCCCGCTTTTTTCGTTGCTCCACAACCCAACCGGGGTTCGCGTTTATCGCTCGCGCTACCTTGGTCAGCTCTTCGATAAAGATTCGGACAGCAGTCTGGTTTTTGTCCAGGAATTCCCTGGCGGCGAAAAGCGCCTCGTCGCTCGCTTTTACATTGCCCAGTGGCAGAATGATGAATTTGTCCGGCGCATCCTTCATAACCAGGTTCTTGTTAGGCGCATCCAGAATCGTCGCCTTGATATTGCCTTTCAGTAGGGCGAGCGCGCGCACCTGAGACCCCGGGACGTAACTGATGCTTTTGTACTTGATGCCATGCTCCTTCGCCGCGAGGTTCATGATCGCCTCGGTTCCCGAGCCCCGACCTTGCACCGCAATCTCCTGCCCGTCCAGGTCTTTCCACCCTTTGTAAAACTCTTTGTTAACCACCGGAAAAAATTGGAGCGCGTTGAGTTGATAAAAGAAACGGATCGGGACCTGTATTTTCTGAAGAGCCGCGTAAGGGGTTCCCTGACCAACATCGACCTGGCCGTTGATCACGGCCTGGGTCGCGACCTCCTCGCTTTTAAATGCTGTGACCTCCACGTCCACCCCGCGTGCCTTTGCCTGTTCCACGGCGATCAGGAGCGGCAGCTCATCGATTGAGATGACGTCTCCCAAGGCATACCTGATCTTCGTTCGGCCTTGCGCCGAAACATCGCTTGAAATCAGCCAGGTGAGCGTTAGCAGAAAAATAACCGCCGTCAGCAAAATTCTGCGTAAGGTAAGCATGGGCCTCTCCTTTCAGTCTCCGTCGAGTATCGCGCTTGAGTATGGCAAATCAAAACAGAGTGTCAAGATCTAAACCGCAAGCGATTGGCCTCTCAGCTCCCGTCAAGATGGCTGGTGTCACCCCAGGTTTGCAGCATCCATTCTCCGTCGCCATAGGTGAAAATGTTCAGACTGCTGTTGGGGAATCCGAACCGCCGGGGAGCTTCAAGCGGAATGAAAAGCGCGTGTCTGAAAAGACCATTGAGAACGCCGCCGTGGGTTACCACCACTATGCATTGACCGGAATGGTTTTTGGCGAGCTGATCGAGAAACGAGATGTTTCGCTCGACCTGCTGGCGCAGGCTCTCGCCTCCCGGAACGATGTAATCCGGATCTCTTAATCGGTGGCGCTCGTATTCCTCCGGATAAGCGGTTCTTATTTCTTCATCTGTGAGAGCCTGAAAGATACCGAGGTTTCGCTCTCTCAGCCTGGCATCAGCCACGACGGAATGGCCGGTCGCATCCGATATGATTCGAGCAGTCTGGTACGCTCTGCCAAGATCGCTGCTATAAAGCGCGCTGAAGCGTCGATGCTTCAGGCGAGCGGCAAGAAGGTGAGCCTGGCGCTCGCCCTGGGGAGTCAGGGGGCTATCAAAATGGCCTTGCCATCTTTTCTCGATGTTCCAGGTCGTTTGGCCATGACGAACAACGATAAGGTCGGTTCGGTTCATACCGGTCAATAGTCAACTGTCAATGGTCAATAGTGGCTAATCGTCAATTGTGAATGGTCAATAGTGGTTAATGGTTAATGCGTCAATGGTGAATAGCAGGTCGTCAACAGTAAATCGTCCAATCGTCGATAGTGGAAGTTTTGCCATTGACTAATGACATTTGACTATTGACTAAGGAGCTAGCATTGACTAATGACTCTTGACTATTGACTATAACAATCCGTGCTCTCGATAATATCGTTCGGCTCCGGGGTGGAGGGGAATGTCCAGCGGCCCCTCCTCCGTGCTCCGGCAAAGAGAAGACATGGAAGGAGTTTGAGCAGAATCGTATGGAATTGTCTCGTGGAGACGGTCCAGAACCGCCACGATGTGATATGCAAGCTCCTCCGGGAGGCTGGCATGCGTCACGATAGGCCATCCGCTAAAATCGACGACCTCAGTCGATTCCGGAATATCGCCCAGGAGCCGGCCTCCCGCGAGGCGCGCGCGCCGGAAGCCGTAACGCTCCAGCCTGGCCAGCGCTTTCCCGGAGAACGGCAGAAACACCATTCCGTTATCCAGCGCCAGCTGTCCCCAGGAATCCATACCTTCATCGATCACCGCGTTGATCTCACCCGATATGATTCCTTCTCGCCGCCTGGGATTGCTCGGCCTGACGACCGGTTCTAGGGTGCCGCCCCATTCAATAAAGGACTCCAGGCTTAGGCCATGCGCTTTAAGAAAAGCGCCTATGGCAAAGTCGACGCAATCGTTGGTGGCCACCGAAACACGCAGCTTCGGACGTTTTCCTTTGAGATCTTCCATCGATCGCACACCGACATTTCCGGCCACAGCCATAACGAGACGGTCCCAGGAAGGAAACACCGCCAGCGCTCGCAAGGGATAGGAGATGCGGAACGGTCCCTTTCCCAGGTAAGCCATGCTGGTAATGACCGAAGGATTGATCCAGCCGACGTCGAGCTTCCCTGATCCCACGAGCCGCGCTCCCTTGAGCCCGCTGCACCACGCCGGGCTCACCGCAAAACTAAACGGATAAGGAGGTCCGGCTTGCGCTGAGCCCCCAGGTAATTCGACCTTCAGCCGCACAGCGCTCGTCATCAGAGTCGGCACGGTCTCGTACAACCCGGCAAGAATTCGGGTCGCAATGCCCGCCCGCATCAGGCTGGCGCTCATGGGTTTAACGCTGCGATCATCGTACACGGCGGAAGCTTCCTCTCTTTCCTCGATGCTATATCCGAAGCAAAAAAACGTCGAAACTAGACCTAAAATAAGCGAGCTTAAAGTTGATCGATAATTTTCATGCGAGCACAAGGCCCACCGCGAAGCTGCCATGCCCCGCAA
>JACQUW010000328.1 GCA_016210115.1 Deltaproteobacteria bacterium
CGGCCCGGAACCTTGCGCCCTGAGGCTCGCTTTCGGAGCAAGCAATCTAGAAAAGAGTGTAGATGAAGGGGGCGATCGCCGACGACTGGGCAAAGATGACCAGGAAACCAAACAAGAGAAGTACCACGATCATGGGGCTAAGCCACCACCACTTGCGCTGCCAAAAGAACTGAAGCAGCTCGCCCGCAATTTGAAATCGGTTCACACGTTCTCCCGTAGAGGGCATAAAGAGTCTCCTTTGTTACTAGCTCAGCGCCAAGCGCACGGCGCAAAGGACAATCGGGAACAAATCCAAAAACCCTGCTTCACAAAGATTCTTTTTCGATGAAGTAGTGGTCAAGAACCAGGGCGTCCATGCCACTCCGGCTGAAAGTCCGAAAGGCTTCCTCCGGCGTGTTGACGATGGGCTCACCTTTGAGATTGAAAGAGGTATTGAGAACAACCGGCACTCCGGTGGCTTGCCCAAAAGTCTTAATCAACTGATGATAAAGAGGGGCCGTCTCTCGTTTAACCGTTTGCAGACGACCGGTTCCGTCCACATGTGTGATCGCGGGAAGCTTATCCTGCTGTTTTTCCTTTACATCGACGACGTAGAGCATAAAACGGGCGGGGTAATGCCGGCCGGGCTCCTGGAGATCGAAGTACTCGGCCGCGCTTTCGGCCAGGACCGATGGCGCAAACGGTCTGAAGGGCTCGCGAAACTTGATCTTGACGTTCACAATGTCTTTCATATCAGGGCGCCGAGGGTCGGCCAGAATGCTGCGATTTCCAAGCGCCCGGGGACCCCATTCAAAGCGCCCCTGGGACCAGCCAATCACCTTGCCCTTCACCAGTTCGCTCGCCACGCGATCGACGAGCTTGTCATCGTCTTCAAAGCGCTGAAAAGGGATATTGCTGTCTTTAAGAAACTTCTCAATTCTGCCGGGACCGTGCGCTTCACCCCAGTAGGCGTGTTCCATGACAAATCTGCGAGGCTTGCCTAAGACCGCGTGGTAGCCGTAAAGGGCGGCCCCGATGGCGCCTCCTCCATCCCCCGCCGACGGCTGCACGTATAGCTCTTCGAAGGGGGTCTCCCGAATAATCCTCCCGTTGGCGACGCTGTTGAGCGCTACGCCCCCGGCCATGCAAAGCCTTTTCAGTCCCGTCTCCCGATGCACATACCTGGCCATCTTGAGGAGCACCTCTTCCGTCACTTTTTGAATGCTTGCCGCGATATCCGCGTAGTATTCGTTCTGCTTGCACAGCTCCCCATAGTTTCCCGGCTTATCTCCGAAATAAGAGGGATAACCGCTGTTAGACGTAAAAAAGTAGGCTTGAGGTTCTCTGGGCGGGCCGAATAGTTGGGTAAATTTTCCATTAAAGGTGTTTTCGGGAGAGTAATGGAAGCAGAAATAGTCCATGTCGAGCTCGAAGCTGCCGTCATCCATAACCCGGATTAGCTTCTCCACCTTGTCCACATATCGAGGCTTCCCAAAGGGCGCCATTCCCATGACCTTGTATTCTCCTTCGTTTACCTCGAAACCCAAAAAAGCCGTGAATGCGCTGTAGAGCAGTCCGATGGAGTGCGGAAAGCGAATATCTTTGAGCTGTTTGATTTCTGTTCCTTTGCCCACGCCGAGGCTTGCGGTGGTCCATTCGCCGACACCATCCACCGTGAGGATAGCCGATTCTTCAAAGGGGGAGCAGAAAAAAGCGCTCGCCGCATGCGAGAGATGGTGTTCACTGAAGAGGATTTTGGACGGCGGCACCCCCAATCGCTTTTGAATCAAATGTTTGATCCAAAGCTTATCGCCAAGCCAGGAGATCATCGCCTCCCGAAAGACACGCTGGGAGCGAGGAAAGGTCTGCATGCTCGAGAGAAGCAGCCGCTCGAACTTGATGAACGGTTTTTCGAAGAAAACCACGTAGTCCAGATCGGATGGTCGAAGACCGCCCAGGTTAAGACAAAACTCGATCGCGTTCTGAGGAAACGCGTAGTCGTGCTTCTTCCGTGTAAAGCGTTCCTCTTCGGCCGCAGCGACCAGATCCCCATCGCGTAGCAACGCCGCAGCGGCGTCGTGGAAGTAACAGGATATCCCAAGAATATTCATCAATCCCCCTTAAAACTGCCTGATAGCAGTCGCCAATGACGCTGCTTCGGACTCACCGCGGGGAGTCCAACCTCGAGGCCGGCCCGCTTTGATACCTAATGGATCGCTCCCCCATCGAACGGCCAGAGCGAAGGGGGCCAATACCACATAATAGAAGATGATCAGTAGAAGCCGCGCCTGAAAATCCCCTATTTTCTTTCCTAACCGCTTCCACCCTTCCCACAAGCGGCGCAGGACGCCCGTTTTTGTTTGTTCATTGTTCTCCGCCATAATTCCTCCGGAAACCATCTCTCGACGGCATCTCGATAAAAAATTTCGTTGCCTGAACGGTCGTCAGGCGAAGATTTCCTCTCCCGCACGTTTCGCTATCGCCCTTGAATAGATTTCACTGTACATGGCGGTTGTCTTCTTCCACGAATGTTCAGTCCGGCTCCAAACAGTCCCTTGCCTTTCCATCTGTTTTCGCAGGCCGCTCGCGTTGAGAAGATGTTGCAGGGCGGAGACCAAACTGGAGACGTCACCCGCCGGGAAAAGAAGTCCCGTTTCCCCGTGACGGATCAGCTCTCTGTGGCCGCCGACGTCGCTTGCGACCAATGCTTTTCCCATGGCCATAGCCTCGAGCGGCTTTAGCGGCGTGACCAGCTCGGTCAAACGCTTCGAGTAGCGCGGGTACGCCAGAATATCGATCGTGGAGTAAATGCCCGGGACCCGCTCGTGGGGGACCTCGCCTGGCA
The DNA here is from genome assembly GCA_016210115.1 of Deltaproteobacteria bacterium. Taxonomy (GTDB): domain Bacteria; phylum Desulfobacterota; class Binatia; order UBA9968; family UBA9968; genus JACQUW01. The sequence goes on from JACQUW010000328.1 coordinate 2,825, forward strand.
TGACGACCTTGCCGTCGAGACCGAGCCGGTTAACCTGAGCTTTCAGCTCGTTTTCCATCTCGCCACCGCCGACGAGCAGCAGAGACACGTCCGGTCTGGACGATGCGAGTTGGGCAAAGGCGTCTACCAGCAGGTCCAATCCTTCGTAGCGGTAAAAAGAACCGATAAAGCCAATAACCTTTTTGCCGCTCAGCCCCCAGCGATCTCGATGTTCCCGGTCCGCCAACGAAATCTGGAATTTATGAGTATTGATCCCGTTATAGACGACGCTTATTTTTTCCGGAGGAATGCCCCTTTGAATCAAGTCGTCTTCCAAACCACGGCAAATGACAACGATTTCATCGACTCTTCGACATAGCCAGGTCTCGATGTGACGCACAAGCTTGTACTTACGCGAATCCTCCGCGTAGGTGCGATGATCCGCAGCGGCGTCTTCCCAAAATGCTCGTATCTCATAAACCACCGGAAGACCCAGCTTCCGCCCAACCCAAAGCGCTGGAAGACCGTTGAGGATGGGAGAGTGCGCATGTAAAAGATCCGCTTTCTCCATTACGGCGATCTGATGAATGCGTCTGGCCAGGCGGGCCATGAGGCTAAGTTCCGATGCGAACGGCAGGCCTCTCCTGGACAAGCTTCCCGTCCGGAAGTACGGGATGCCGGCAATGATCTCACCGTCCTGCGAATCTCCTGTCCAGCTCTGCTCATGTTTCGGCGATGTGAGCGCAAGCGGTCGCAGCCCCATCTTTTGCTGAGAAAGAAAAATCTCCTGGCTGCGGAACGTATATCCGCTGTGGAGCGGCAGGCTGTGGTCGAGAACGTGCAGAATCTTCATTGGAGGAGGTAGGAAAGAAGTCACGAAGCAACTAGCCGTCCCGAAAGTTCGTTAACATGAAAGCCGGTGACCGAAGGGGCAGGCCTGTAGGTCGCAGACGTAGAACCGTGCAAGTTATGGAACGCGGAGACCGGGAGACAACCAACTTTGGAGCCTCGAGGTACTAGCCCACCTGTCTGCGTGCGGACACGCACAGGCAGGTCGGCTGCGACCGGAAGGCGTGCCCCTGAGGGAACACTTCCAAGGCAGAGGCCTATTGCCCAACTGGGGAGACTCGCCCCTCCGGCGCCGTGAGCCCTGAATATGCGGGCAGGATACTTCCGCCGACCTTCACAGGCCGAGCCAGCGGGCAATGATGTTCCTCTGCATTCCAGAGGTGCCGGAATAAATTGTGCTCGCTACAGCGTCCCGGAGGACTCGCTCCACTTCGTATTCGACCATGTAGCCGTAGCCGCCATGAATCTGCACCGTGTCGAACGCGCCTTTGACGAATGACTCGCTAATAAAGAGCTTCGCCGCCGCGGCCTCGATTGCGAGATTCTTGCCTCGATCCAGGAGCCAGGCCGCCTTATAGGCCAGAAGGCGGGCTGCCTCCAAGCGGACCTTCATGTCCGCGATGGGATGCGATACGGCCTGGAACTTGCCAATGGGCTGGCCAAACTGGACGCGCGTTCGCGCGTATTCAACCGCTTGATCCAGAAGACGTTCCATCGTTCCAGCGTGGCTGGCGAAAAGAAGCGCCCGTTCCCAGTCCATGGCGTGAGTAAAGATCGTTGAACCGGCGCCGACGCCCGCAAGAACCGCATCCGCATCCACGAACACATCTTCAAATACCAACTCGCCCAGTGGAGCAGTTCGCAAGCCCATTTTTTCGAATTTCCGGCTCGCTTGAAAACCCGGCGAACCGCTCTCCACCAAAAAGGCGGTCACACCGCCATAGTAACCCTTCTTCTGATCGGTCAGCGCAAAAACGATAACCAGGTCCGCGACCGGACCATTGGAAATGAACGTTTTCGTGCCGTTGATGCGAAACCCACGACCGTCAGGGTTCGCTTTTGTTCGCAACGAAAAGGCATCGGAGCCAGAGCCCGGCTCGCTCATCGCGTGTACCCCAACCATGCGACCGTCGCAGAGGGGCGGCAGGTAACGGCGCTTCTGTTCCTCGTTTCCGAATTTCCAGAGTGGCACGACACATGAGAGGAGATGAGCGCACAGAGAGAAAACAAGCCCCCCATCATGACAGCCGTAGCCAAACGCTTCGAGCGCAACGGCGCAGGACACAGGGTCGAGCCCGCTTCCTCCATACTCTTCCGGCACCGGCAGGCCTTGAAGCCCGATCTCCGCGCATTTTTGCCAGAGCTCGCGCGAGAAGGTCTCCTCCCGATCGCGCTGAGCGGCCCCCTCGTTCAGGACTTCTCTGGCGAAACGGATGATATTCTTCCGCAGTATCTCCTGCTCTTCGCTGAGCGAGAAATCCATCAATCCATTTCCTTCAACCGCTGATAATCGGTTTTGCCTGTGGATGTCTTTGGCAAGGCATCGCGGAACGAGAAAAGGTCGGGAATCATGTAGAGCGGCAGGTGCTGCGCACAAAAGTTCTTGAGCTGGACAATCGACGGGCGCTTGTCGCCCCCGCAACTCAGAAAAGCTTTAATACGGACCGCCCCCTCATGGTCCGAGATCGGCACCGCCGCGACTTCTCTGATTCCAGGGTGACCATAGAGGCACGCTTCAATCTCGCCCAGCTCGACCCGGTATCCTCTTCTCTTGACCATCCGGTCCCGCCGCCCGATAAAACGGCAGTTGCCATCGGTTTCTTCAATGACGACATCGCCGGTTCTATACCATAGCTCGCCGGACGGATCTTCAAGGAAAGCACGCGCGCTTTGCTCCGGAAGGTTCCAATACCCTTTCATCACTGCGACGCCTTTGACGCACAGCTCGCCCTCCTGCCCCGAAGCGACCGTTCCTCCGTCATCGTCCACGACGACGGTTTGAAGATGAGCACAGCTCTTTCCGATCGGGAAAGGTTCGGTGCGGCCCTCTGGAATTTGAGAAGGGATCTCGTAAAACGTGCACACGTTGGTCTCGGTGGGGCCGTACAGATTGAAATATCGGGGCCGGGGAATAGCGGATTTCAAAGCCCGCAGGTGTTTGATCGGAAAGACCTCTCCCGCAAAGAGGACCAGCCGCAAACGCGAGTAATCATACCTTTCAAGATTCCCGTACTGCGTCAGAAGGCTCAGGATCGAGGGCGCGGAATACCATATCGAAATCTTTTTCGCTGAGATCAGAGGCGCAAGCCGAAGCGGGTCCTTGCCGATCTCTTCTCCGATAAGAACCAATACCGCACCGTGCTTGATCGCAACAAAAATGTCCAGAACCGAGAGATCGAAATGAAGCGGCGCATGGGAGGAGAAACGGTCGACTGGGACGGGGTCAAATATCTCTGAGCACCAGTCGACGAAGCTCATCGCGTTACGATGCGAGAGCATGACTCCTTTCGGCTTCCCGGTAGAACCCGATGTGTACAGGACATAGGCAAGATCGTCGGGATCAGAAATGACCGTTGGGCTCGATGCCGCTGGATCCCTTTGTTGCTCGCGCTCAAGCGCCTCTCTCATCGGCAGTCCCCCGCCGGCCCCTCGGAGCACGAACAGGCCCGGGAGACTTCCTATTTGCGCCATCTCATCTCGCAGTCGGGCCTCTAAAGACTCTTCGACCACAGCGACCTTGACCGCACAATCGTTGAGAATATAGGCATTGCGAGCTGCCGGGGCTCCCGGATCGAGGGGCACGTACGCAGCCCCCGTTTTCAGTATGCCGAAAATCGCGACGACCGCATCAATGGACTTCCTCACATAGATTCCGGCCCGCTCTCCCGGCCCGAGTCCCAGAGAAAAAAGGCGGTCACGCAGACGGTCCGAAAGCTCTGAAAGCTCTCTATAAGTAAGACGACCCTCCCCAGCCTCTTCAATCGCTGTTCGGTCCGGGTACACCTTCGCCGAATGATCCAGAAGTTCCTGCAGCGCCCGTCGAGTCATCGCGCTTCCTCTATTTTCTGGACAGAACCAGCGCCGCAATGTCGGAAATCGTGTTGAGATTTTCCACGTCCACCTCGTGCGCTTTGACCGTAAAGGCGTACTGATCCTCGAGAAAAGTCACGAGCTTCAGCGTCGCAATGGAATCGAGAATCCCTCCGGTAATAAGCGGAGTCGACTCGGTCAGCTCCGCGGGATCCTCTCCGGGCAGAAACTCCTTCAGGATATAGCTCTTCACAGTGCTTGAAACCTCTTCTCTGGTCACGGTTTCCTCCTCGAATTAATCGGAGATCGTTATGTGATCTGCTGAAGTCTTTCACTGGCGGCCGTTCAAAGCAAAAATGAGATCCCTTTTATCCGCAAGGGCTTCGTAGAGGCGGGAAGCAATGAGCCGATGGCCGGTACTGTTCGGATGGTAGTCCCAGTCGAGCAGTCGTAAAGCGCTTACGTCATGTCCCTTGTAAACATCGCTCAATGGCAAGACGATAAAGCCAGCGTCTTGGGCGATTTTCAAAAGGCCTTCGGTCTCGTCCTGCCAGATCCCTCCTTCAAGCTGCGGGAGAAAGACCCATACGGGGACAACGCCTCTTTCCCTGCAGTCCGAGACTATTCGGCGATAAATCCAGGAGAGGATCTCGTCGCGAAACGGCAAGAGATTTTTCATCGCGAGCGTTTCCGACGTTCCCGCCGAGACGCCGGCCCGAACGGCGATTTGTCGGAGATCTTCGTAAGGGAAAGGAACACCGCTCCGCAGCGCCTCCACGAGGTAAGACGCCGAGCGTGACGCCTCCCGGCCCGTGGCGACATAGAAAACCGCATTGGGCTTAAAGGCGATCGCCCGACCCAGCGCGATGAGCTGCTGAGGCGGCTGATAGCCGGGCACCGCAAAATTCAGGATTTCAAATTTAGCATACGGCTCACCCGCAGATTCCCTATTGAGCCGCTCCTCGAGAAGCGTTTCAAAAGTTTCTCCGTCCCCCACACCCCAACCCATGACCGTGGAGGCGCCAAGAAGAGCGACGCGAAAAGTTCCCGGGGCGGGCTCTTTTCCATAATCCCGGTCCCGCATGCCCCAGCGGTTGGTGCTGATTTTTCCGTGGCTGGTGAAAGACACAAACGAGGGGACAAGCTCCTTCTGCGCAAAGTCCCCGGTGAAGCGCTCCAGGCCCGATCCACGAACGTCAAGCCAGTTGAGGGGCTTGTTCATGTAGACCTCCCAGAGCTGCGAGTTGAAACGGTCGACCCGAATCAGATCTTCGTAATAGCCCTTCTCCAACATCGCCGTGTCTGCCCGGCTCAGTTTGCCTGATCGCAATGAATGGACGAAGCTCGCCCCGTCCGGACCCAGTTGCACATAGACGGCCGGTATGCCCAAGAGAGTCAATGCGATAAGCATCGCTACCGTTGGGGCCGACCTCCGGTAAAAGCCGGGCTCTTGTTTTGGTCGGCCATCGGTGCCGTTCAGTCGCAGACGCCTTGCTCCGCCTGCTGCCAGGGCGCCAACCGCTACGGATGGGACGAGCCAGAAAACGCCGGATGAAAGCTCTCCGGCCGCGCTCCAGAGAGAGAGCCAGCCGGCCAAGGACTCGCTGGTCCAGATCGACCACAGAATGCAAATAATCGTGAACGTGGCGGCCGTTTTGACTACAAGGCCGGTTCTTCCATTCACCCCCCAGCGAGTCTTTCCCAACTTTCTTTCGCGGCCATATCTCGCTTCATAAAGCGAGTTAACGATTACTAAAAGAGCCAGAATGCCCCAGAACAAGCCATCCTGCCACGACAACAGAAAGGAACCGCGCAGCCAGAACCACTGGTAAGAATGAAGGAACCATGTGACCAAAAACACTACCAGGGTCGAGAGCACAAGGGCCGCGGTGGCTCCCAACGCCCGGAGTTTGAAATAAACGGGATAGTAAAAGATCTTCAACATGAAGTCTTTCCAGTAGATGTTGATCCGGCGCCAGAAATCCGTGAAGCTTGAAGCCAGGAAATACCGATGATGGGTTTCCGGTAGGTTAAAGCCAAAGAGGTGCAGGAGTCCGATAATGACATGAAATTGGCCCGAGACGCGCAGGTAAAGGAGGAAATTTGCCGTCAGATAGCGCGCCAGGTCCGCGGAATTCACCACCTCCGATGGGGTCAGGGCCAGGTGGTAATACACAAGCCGGTAGAGGATGAGGTGCGTCAGTCCGCGAGCCATCCAGTCGATGCCCTTCTGATAGATCCGGCCCGCTTCATCACTGTAATAACTCCGCCGGAACGTTTTGTAATCCACGACGGGAAAAAGCGGAAAACAGACATTGGGCAGAAGAAAAAAATATGACAGGGTCTGCCAGAGCGATCGGGGCGCGTTGTCATGCCGCAGATCGTAGAGATAGACGATCAGACGGAACATAAACATGGATCCCAAGATCGGCCAGATCGCATGAGACCAGGCGACTGGAAATAGATCTAATCTGAGAACGGCCAGAGACGCGGCGACCAGGATTAGCAGGACAACGCGCGCGGAAAAACTGGCCGGCAGATGACAGATGCCGATCAATAGAAGACCGATGGATATAACCCACAGAGCACTGGAGAGGCCTAGGACAACCTGCAGGGCGGATAGAGATAAGAAGAGGAAGAACGGCAACTGGTAGGGACGAGGAAGAAAGTAGTGGACCGCAAACCCGCCGAAGGCAAAAAGGCAAAGGCGCAGGAAGGCACTGGACTCCACTTGGAACTGGCGAATAACAAGCGCAAGGAGCGCCAGCTCCCCCATAAGAAATGCGAATTGACCCAGAGAAGCTGAATGCCATAGACCCTTGAGTCCCTCCGCGACGACCCGGTTTTCGCCCAAGATCTCAGAACGCTTTATTAAGGGCTGACTCATGTACGGCTCATGACCCTCAGGCCAGCTTGGCCAGAATTTTGACGATCCGCTCGCCGGCTCGACCATCCCAAAGCTCGGGGGTCCGCGGCTGCACAGGATCATGCAATTTGCCCAGCGCGTGACGGATGATCTCCTCCCGCTTTGTGCCGGCGAGAACATTACTCCCCTGAGTCATGGTTACCGGCCGCTCCGTATTTTCTCTCAATGTAACGCACGGAATTCCCAAGACCGTGGTCTCCTCCTGGATGCCTCCAGAGTCGGTCAGAACCAGACGGGCATTGGACATCAGGCAGAGGAAGTCCAGATAGCCGAGGGGCGGAAGGCAATAAATGCGAGCAGGCAGCGAGCAGGAGTCAGAAGACAGAGAGAGCAGGGAGCAGGGAGCAGGGAGCTCGGAAGCAAGGGTTGAGAGTTGAGGGCGGGAAACGGGAGTTAAGGGTTGAGAGTTGAGGGCCAAGAGTTCCGCGCTATGCGCCATGCGCCATGCGCCATGCGCCACCGAGGTGAAATATCTCTCAAAGCCAAATTCCTTGATGCGGTTCAACGTTCGTGGATGGACAGGGAAGAAAATCGGGATCTCTTTGGCGACCACAGCCAAGCTTTCTAGAATTTCTTGGAACGTTTCGCGTCCGTCCACGTTACTGGGGCGATGCAACGTCAAGATGCCATAGTCTCGGCATTGCTTATTTTGCGAGTCTCGTCCGGAACTGAGGGGAGGGCCTCCATTTAGCCCCAACTGGCAGAGGATCTTGGAGTCGTTGGCCTTTTCTCTGTGCTTCAGCAATGTATCGACCATGGTGTTGCCGACAAAATAAATCTTCTCTTTTGCGATACCTTCCCGGGTGAGATTCTCGGCCGCGCTTTTTTCGGTAATGAAAAGAAGGTCTGATAAAGCATCGGTCAGCACTCTGTTGATTTCCTCGGGCATGGATCGATCAAAACTTCTTAACCCCGCCTCAACGTGGGCCACGAGAGGACCAGGACGCTCGGAGTTACGGACCGCGCACGGATAGACAGCCTTGGAGGCCACCAGAGAGCATGCGACCGTGGAGTTCACATCCCCTACCACCAAGACGACATCGGGTCGCTCCTGGAACAACACCGGCTCAAACCTTCTCATGATCTCCGCCGTCTGTTGGGCGTGCGACGCCGAGCCCACGCCCAGATCCACATCGGGCTTGGCCATCGCCAGATCCCTGAAAAAAGCGTCCGACATCTGGTCGTCGTAATGCTGGCCCGTGTGGACCAAAAACGGCACAATCGGGCGATCAGAAGATTGGTTGAACTTATCCAGGGCGTCCAAAATGCAGGCTACTTTGGCAAAATTAGGCCGGGCGCCGGCAACGAGCATGACTTTCATGAGTGCGCGTTGAAAACCTTATCCGTGAGAGCCCGTCCGCACGGGGGTAGGTGAATGAGCTTTTTGATTGTAAGCAGCGCTTCCGCTGCCATTTAGAATGGCTGCAAAGAGATTATGAACGGACGCTGCCGCCCGGTGCCAGGTGTGCTGCTGCGCGTGCCGGACGAGCGAGTCAGAGTCCCAGCTCTGCCTCAAAGCCTGCGAGATCTTCTCGGCTATTTTTCGTTCGTTGCGTTCAGCAAGCAAACCGACCTCGCTCGAGCAGACGATCTCGGGCACGCCTCCGACGGCCGTGGCCACCACAGGGGTGCCGCAGGCGAGAGATTCCAAAAGCACATTGGGCCAGCCTTCCCGAAGGCTCGCAAGACAGAAAACGTCAGCCGCGCTATACCACAGGCGCAGATCCTGATGAGCTATTTCTCCCGGAAAAAGCACGTTGTCTCCGAGTCCCAACGAAGAAACGAGTCTCTCCAGCTCTTTTCTATAGGCGCCCCCACCGGCGATGATTAAAGTCAGATCTTTTTCGTTGAGATCATCGACCAGTATTTTGACGGCCTTGATCAAGAGATCGAACCCCTTCACCGGCGCCAGATGGCCGACGGAAAGGATCACTCGCCCCCGCGCGAATCCCAGCGTTCCTCTGGCCTCACTTTTCGGCGTGGGATAGAACTTTTTCAGATCGACGCCATTGGGAATCACTCTGATTCTCTCTTCGGGAAACCCCAACTGCGTGATCGCCTGCTTCAAGGCCGCGCTCACCGCAATCACTCCCTGAGCCCGGCAAAGCGTATAACGAAGGAGCCTTCGAATGAGAGGGAAGTCCTTAAACTGGTTGATATCGCTTCCCCGTGCGGAGACGACAACCGGCTTTTTAAAATAGCGGCCCATGAGAACTGCGACAAAGCTATCCGGGTAGAGATAGTGGGCATCGATGATATCGAAATCAAAGCTTTTCCGGATTCCTCTTAACGCCGGGAGGAGGGAGAGAAACATCAACCAGCCGTGCAACGCCATGCCCACCTTTGGAATCATAAAATACCGCGGGTGGTAAACCTCGAGCCCATCTCTGATCTCTTGCCGCGCAACCTGGGAGTAGCGCCATCGTTGGTTGATCTTGATCGCGGGAAAATAGGGCACCGGCGCCACGACCTTGATCTCGCATCTCTCGAACGCCGCAGAGTTGACAACCCTTTCCTTTACAAAAACCCCATGCTGCGGCCAGATATTGTTAGGATAAAGCGCAGTAAAGACCAGGACTCTCATCCGAGAAACCTCCTTCCCCACGACTCCAGAACCAGTAGAGCCCAGAGATGAGGTGAGTAGTCCCGGGTTCTTCTTTGGTGGCAATTCCAATATTGGCGGATTGCATTCGAGTCAAAGAAATTCCCGACGAAAGAGCCGTTTGTCAGCACCCGATCTTCGAACAGCCCCTTCAGATCGGTGCGAAACCATTTCGATAGGGGAATGGAAAAACCCATTTTACTGCGGTTGAGGACTTCAGGCGGAAGCAGCTCGTTGAGAGCTTTTTTGAAGATAAATTTCCCTTCACCGTTTTGCAGCTTGTGGCGCGCCGGAATGGTCGCTGCATATTGCATGACCTCATGGTCTAGAAGAGGGACCCGAACTTCGAGGGAATGGGCCATGCTGGCCCGATCTACTTTGGTCAGGATGTCATCGACCAGGTAGGTCTTGATATCGACGTACTGGATGCGCGAGAGAGGGTCCCAACCTTCCGTCCGGTCGAAGTGGCCCTTCATGACGGAAAAAGCGTCATAGCCGCTGAGCTCTTGCTTCAAAGAATCCGGATACAGAACCCTTTTCATCTCCGGGCCGAACCAACTCACGCTGTGGAAGTAAGCCTTCTCGGGAGAGAGCGAAAGATTGGTCAGAAGCGTCTTAGCCCTGAAGATCTGTGGCAGCCAGTCTGCCTTCGGATAAAGCCGTCCAAGCGTTCCAAACAGGGGCGAACGGAGTCCCGCGGGAATGACCGAACGGATCCGATTTTCCAGGAGATCAAAGCGGTAGCGACGATAGCCGGCGAAGTTTTCATCTCCGCCATCGCCAGAAAGACAAACCGTCACCCGTTCGCGAGCCGCCTCCGACAGGTAGTAGGTCGGCACCATAGAGGAATCGCCAAACGGCTCGTCAAAGTGCCACACCAGGCGGTCGAGGATGGCGGCAGCGCTGGGGTCAACGATTCTCTCGTAAGCGCGTGCGTTAAATCTTTGAGCTACCGCGCGGGCATAAGGAAGCTCGTTAAAGCCCGACTCCCGAAAACCGATCGAGGCGGTCTCAACGGGGCGATTCATTTGCGCGGACATCAAACCCACAACAGCGCTCGAATCGACGCCTCCTGAGAGAAAAGCGCCGAGAGGCACCTCGCTCACCAGGTGAAGAGCGACTGATTCGTTGAGTTTTTGGAGCAGGCCGGCCGTGTAGTCCCCTTGACGGAGACCGTCCGTGGGCTTGAAGACAAGGTCCCAATATTCATGCTCTTCGAGCCCCCGGGCTGACACCGTTAAGGTATGCGCCGGACGGAGCTTGCGAATGCTTCTAAAGACGGTCTTCGGGCCTGGAATATAAAGGTAGGTCAGGTAGTCATCCAGCGCCGATGCGTCGATCTTCCGATCAACCGCCGGATCCTGGAGTATGGCTTTGATCTCGGAAGCAAAGAGGAATTTTTTCCCATCCCAGTAGTAATAGAGCGGCTTGATTCCAACCCGGTCTCGCGCGAGAAAGAGTTCTTTTTTCTCGTGATTCCATATGGCAAAGGCGAACATTCCTCGCAGGTGGCGCACGCACTCCTCGCCAAACTCATCGTAAGCGTGGAGGATCACTTCGGTATCACTTCGCGTTTGGAAGCGGTGACCCTTTCTTATGAGAGCTTCACGAAGCTCGAGAAAATTATAAATCTCCCCGTTAAAGACGATCACCTGGCTTTTGTTCTCGTTGAAGAGAGGCTGTTTTCCGCCTTCCAGATCGATGATCTTAAGCCGCTGGTGACCCAGGCCAACCGCGCCATCGGTGTAAAAGCCATTAGCGTCAGGGCCGCGATGCGCCAGCGTTTCGGTCATACGGCGCAGCCGCGCCAAGTCGACTAAAGAGCCATCCATGTAGAAAATCCCGGTGATCCCGCACATAAAAAAGTGTCGAGTGGCTAGTGTTGAGTGTCGAGGGTTAAGAGCAAAGCGCAAAGAGCATAGGGCAAAGATCTAAAACCAGCTCGCAGGCGGCAGCCGGCAGCGAGCAGAAACAGAAAAACAACTGGGACACCACACCACGTACTCTTTCCTCTTTGCGCTTTGCGCTATGCTGCAATGAGCCGGCGATAGCGACTGTGGAGATCCGCTCCGAGCAAGGCGGCGACAGCGAAAATGATAAGATCCGTAGTTGACGGAATTCTAGACGACTGCAAGAGCTGTAAAGCCTCGAAGAGAAGACCGATTCCTACCGCCCAGGCCGCGGCTGCCCAGCGGGACGGTGAAAGCGTCTTTGCGCACCTTTGCGCTGCCAGGAGAAACCCAAGAGGCGCGACGAGAAGAATTTTCTTGGCCAAATCGAACAACGCTGATTCGACGTTCGCTCCGTAGTAACTCGCCAGTGGCAGCCATTCGATATGAGAAGCTTTGTGACCGCTGCGGTCCAAAACCAAAAACTGTGAAAAAGGACTCAGCTCTTGCCAGCCGATCAGCAGAATGAGCAAACCAAGGAGCCACTCGGTCGCGTGCCTCTGAATTATTGGAGTGGCCGTAAAGAACGGGACAAAAACGACGGCCCCGCCAATCGCGAGTGAGGCTAGCAGCAGCGTCCCGGTCTTGGGAAAACGGCCGACAAAAAAGATTTTTCCGAATTCTATCGCGGCCACAAAGAAAACGCTGAGAGACCACGCTTTGAATCGGCCGCTCCACAGGCCGTTCCCAGACGCGACACTCCTGCGCGCCAACTCACCCAAAATTATGAAGAGAACTGTCTTTTCCAGCGAAATGTTCCCCGCAAGCGGATCGGGGCCGCCTTGAAATGGACTCCATTGCGCGCGCGCGAGATTTCCCCGCAGCATGGAAATATCGAGGGTCGGATAAAAGGGATAAAAAGCATCGGCCATCAAAATGAGCGCCGTCAAAGCCAGAAGCAGATCTTGGGGTCTCTCCCGGAGTGCGTTAGCGGCCGTCGCTCTGAACCGATCGGGTGGAACGCAACGCAGCCAGAAAGAAGAAAGAAAAGCTCCTGCCGCCGCGCCCAGTGCATCGCAGACAGCATCTAAAAACGAAGCTGTCCGACCTGGAGCAAACAATTGTCCGGCTTCAATAACGGACGCCAAGGCAAAACCGAAGGCCCCGCTGATCCATATCATGGACCATGCGCTCTCAACCCTGAGTCCCTTGAGCGTGCCGCCCGTCAGAAGCGCGCCCAAAGGAACAAAGAGTATAAAATTGCTCAGCAGATCCGCCGTGGAGAAGTTCTTGACGCCCGACTGATAGGGATAGAGTTGTACCATCGATAACTCGGTTCGAAGCATTTCCGGGTCGGCGCTGAACCGAAAAGGAATGAAAGAGCCGTAAAGGATGAACAGGCAGTAGATCAACAAAAGGAGATGCATAGACGCCTAGCTCGGTTTATTAACCGAGGAAAAGCTGTAACACAGTGCAGCCTGAGGGGTGAGTCTTGAAGAGAGAGGGCACAGGAACGTGCAGGTTCGATGAATTCTCCGGTACTCGGCTATCTCTCTCATTGCTCCACTGACGTCACTCCAGATCTGGAATTACAAGACCACCTCAAGGCAGAGGCCTATTGCCCTCGACCGGAAAGGCTCGCCCCGCAGGCGTCGGAGCGGTGAATTATGTGGGCCACGTCGAGGCTAGGTCAGGCTAGCTCCACGCTCGGCTCAGTTCAGAGACGGCGCCGGGCCGGTATCATTCAAGGACTGTGAGCTCTCGATCTGCGTCCTCCCGTCGATTCCTCCCGAGCTGCTTTCCACAAACGTCCGAAACCACATTTCTAAGACGATCAGGGCCCAGATCCACGTGCTATAGTCGCGCCGGCCGGTGCTGTGATGGCGCAAAATTCGTTCGAGAGTCGTTTTGCGGAAGTAGCCTCTGGAAACCGTCTTGGGCTCGAGCAGGATCTCTTCGGCAAATCCCCGCAGCTCGCTCTGGAACCAACGGTCTTTAGGGACGGCGAAGCCCTGTTTGCGTTTAGTAAGAACCGATGAAGGAAGGCTGCGACGGGCAAGCTTCCGAAAGATGTACTTGCTGACGCCGTTCCGGACCTTCATTGAGAGCGGAAGCCCGGCCACGTACTCGACTAAAGTGTAATCGAGCAACGGCGAGCGGACTTCCAGGGAATTCGCCATGCTCATCCGATCCACCTTCATCAGAATATCTCCCGGCAAATAGTGGAGGGTATCCAGATACTGATGCCGGCTTATAGGATCGAGGTGGCGGGCCTGGCTGAGAATCTTTTCTGTTGTCTGGAACGGCTCGCACTTCGCAATCTCCGCGCGAAATTCCGCGGTGTAGAGCTCCTCTTCGATATAGGGGTAAAGACCCAGGCCGCCTGGCAGGCTGCTGTTTTTCAAGTGTCCCACCGCGTAGAGATAATTCCAGCCAGGCGCGGTAAAAGGAAGGGCTTGTGTCAAGGGCCTGATGAGCCCTCGTCGAATCCAGGCCGGCACCGCCTGCATTTTTTGATAGCGCTCCATCTCCTGGTACCGCAGGTAGCCGGCAAAGATTTCGTCTCCACCGTCGCCCGAGAGGGCGACCGTTACATGCTCGCGGGCAGCCTTGCAAACATAGTAGGTAGGCACTGCTGACGAATCGGCGAAAGGCTCGTCCAGGTGCCAGACCAAATCCGGGAGGATCTCCAGAGCCGAGGGACGGACGACCATCTCATAGTGTTCGGTCCCAAGGTGACGCGCGACGACTTTCGCATCCTCAATTTCCGAATAGCTCGATTCTTCAAACCCGATCGTGAAGGTCTTGACAGGGCGACCTGAAGCCTCCGCCATGTAAGCCGCGACTGTGCTGGAGTCAAGCCCGCCACTCAAAAATGCCCCCAGCGGAACATCGCTGAGGAGCCGGCGCCGAACAGCCTGGCGCAACAGGCCGTCGAGCCTTTCAACCGCCGCATTTTCGTCCACGGGCTCCTGCGGAGTGTGGAACTTAAGCTCCCAGTACGATCGCTGGCGGAGCCGGCCGTCTCGCACCACCAGGACGTTGGCAGAGGGGAGGCGGCGGATACCTTCAACGAAAGTCTCTTCGCCGGCCGTATATCCGTAGGTAAGGTATTGTCTAAGCGCGATAAGAGAAACATTGCGCTCTATTCCGCCATAGGCGAGCAGCGCTTTGAGCTCCGAGCCGAAGAGGAAGCGTTCTTCATCGTGGTAGTAAAAGAGCGGCTTCTTACCCAGCCGATCACGCGCCAAGATTAACTCGCGGCTGCGCTCGTCCCAAAAGGCGCAGGCGAACATCCCATTAATTTTGGCGAACGCTTCCAGGCCTACGCGCAGGTAAAGGGCGAGAAGCACTTCGGTATCAGACTGGGTGCGAAAGGCATACCCATCCTTTTCCAGCGCCTCTTTGAGCTCCGGATAATTATAGATTTCCCCGTTAAGCACGAGGCAAACACGACGATCGGGGCTCTGCATCGGTTGCTGCCCCGAGACGAGATCGATAATCTTAAGCCTTCTGTGGGCGAGACCCATGGGTCCCGACTGATAAAAGCCTTCTTCGTCAGGTCCTCTGTGAGTCATGACTCGGGCCATGCGACGAAGGCCCTCCGAAGACGGCGATTTGCCGCGCTTAAATTCGAGAACCCCTGCGATGCCGCACATAACAAAAAGTGTCGAGTGTTGAGAGCTTAGATTCCCTCTCCCCTTGCGGGAGAGGGACAGGGTGAGGGGTATGTAAACTTATGCGCCATGCGCTACGCGGTTTGCACTCTCCGCGGCCAGTGGTCTTCGGTCGCGGAGCAAATTGTCATAGAGTGACTGATAACCATTCACCATTGCCTCGATACTAAAGCACAGCTCAGCCTTCTTTCGGCCCGCCTCGCCGTGACGCAGCAACATGCCCCGATCGACGACGTAAGATCGAATAGCCTCGGCCATGGCGCTCGGGTCGGCAGGAGGTACCAGCGTTCCGGTTCGGCCGTCATCAACGAGCTCAGGATTGCCGCCAACGTGGGTCGCCACCACAGGCAATCCGCTGGCCATCGCCTCTAGAATCGTATTTGAGATGCCCTCCGCCAGCGAGGGTAATACGAAAAGATCGAAGCCGCGCATGATCTGGGGAATATCGCCCCGCTCTCCGGGAAGCCAGGCGACGCCTTCGGCTCCAGCCGCGGCTAATAACTGCCGCGCTTGTTCCCTCAGCGCGCCCTCCCCTACCAGGACAAGACGCAAATCGGAGCGGCTCTCCGGAAATCTGGTCAAGAGATCGATGAAGGAGCGCACCAGCGTCAGCTGATCCTTGACCGTTTCCATTCGGCCAACGGTGCCGATGACCAAAGCGCCGCGCGGCGCAAATCCGTGGGGCCCGAGAGAAGGATCATCACCGTTTCGAGGCTTAAAGCGTTCCGTGTCGACGCCATTGTAAATCTGTGCCACTCGATCAGGCGTGATTCGCAGGGTGCCGGCGAGCCACTTGGCCAGATCGGCGCTCACCGCGGTATAGCCGTGGACCAACGGGCTTATAATCCGGCGTAAAAAATTATATTTAAAGCTCGACCCATCCAGGTCGTAAACATCTCGACCATGCTCGCCATGGAGGCGAGCTCTAACTCCTGCGGCAGCCGCGGGGAAGAGACATTCCAGTGTGGGCAGATTTCGCGTGTGGACGATGTCGGGACGGAGACGTCGCAGAAGGCGCCAGAGACGGACCAGCACGCCGAAATCCTGCCCCTGTTTTTTGCATAAAGCGAAAATTGGAACGTCGGGCTTCTCGATACGCGCGCGAAAATCGGTAGAGTCCGTTAGAGAGATAATGGCGTGACGGTATTTTTGAGAAGACATGTGGTTGATGAGGTTGACCAAGCCGTTTTCAAGTCCTCCCACGGCAAACCGGTAAACGATGTGGGCCACCAGCGGAGGCTGCTTTGGACCCGGGATTATCATGGATAAGCTCTGGTCAGGCAATGCCAACCTGCTCACGATGGATAGCGCCGCCTCTCACCGCCTCCTCGATGAGCTGCTCCAGACGAGCGCCATGCTCCTCCCAGTTGTGGTGAGCGCGCACGTATTGTACCGCCTGACGCGAGCATCGCTGCCGCAGGCCTGTGTCCGTGATAAGCGCGACAACCCAACGGGCGAATAGTGACGGATCGTCCGCCTTGCGAATCCCGCTCTTCGCGTCTACGGCCAAGCCCTGAAAGGCCAAGGAGGTGCCGACAACCGGAACTCCCGTGGCCATCGCTTCCAGGACCTTGTTCTGCACTCCCCGCGCCAGTTGAAACGGAGCAACGGCCACCGCAGCCCGATGAAGATAAGGACGAATGTCGGCAACCGAGCCGGTAATGTTCACCCCCGGCTGACGCGCCAGTTTTGTCACTCGACGCGTGGGGTTTCGGCCTACAATGTCAAAGGAGGCCCCAGGCAAATCCTTCTTAATCAGCGGAAAAATGTCCCGACAGAAGTACTGCACGGCGTCGACATTCGGAAAATAATCCATGGTCCCGGTAAACACGATGCGCGACGAATCAATGGAGCACGCGCGTTTGAAGTGAAAGAATTCTGTGTCAACGCCGTTTGTAATGACGGAAATAGAAACACCGTTCACGCGACTCCTGACAAGATTCGCCTCCTTCTCGGATATGAAAATAGAACGGTCGAAGAGCCCGGCGGCCTCACTCTCATATCGGGCCAGGCGCTCCGCTTCCAACCGATAAACCCAAGACATAGGGAGCGGATGGCGCTGCGCGTAGTCGCGCCATTTCTCCGAGTCCGCATCGACGAAATCGATCATCTTGGGAATCTTCCTCAAATGTCGAACGTACTCGGCCATAGCCGCCGAAAACACATAAACCACATCCACGCGTTCGGTGTTGATCCTTTGGTCGATCTTTCGCTGGAGCTCACCAAGATAAAATGAAGCCAAAGAGAGAGGCTTTCCATTCGCAATGGCCATAATCCCCAGCCGCCGGGCAGCGGCTTTGCTTCGATAGATGACATCGACTGAAGCGCAGAATGTTTCCAGCGTTTTGATGTGCTCGAGATCCTCTGGATCGTCCGCCAGGCAGGCCAGATGGAGAGTATGTCTCTTGGAGAGATATCGGATTTGATGAAAGGCCCGCAGCTTTTCTCCTTTGTTAGGGGGGTAAGGAAGACGATGCGCCAGATAAAGAATTTTCATTAATGCGTAACTCAGCCTGGAATTCCCAAGCCCTTACAGAGCAAATTCCATTTTCCTTTTTCCTTATCCCCCTTTTGAAAAAGGGGGACGAATGGGGGATTTGAATTTTTTCACAACTTCCGGGGACATAGGAGCTTTCAGGTCTCGACTGTTGCAGCAAGCCGGCGCGTTTAAGCATTAGTCGAGCGGTAGCCAGCGGGTGAGGGCCGGGCCGATCCATTTGGTGATCGGCAGCGGCATGTGCTTCCAGGCCTTGATGAACGGCTGTAGGCGTGGATTAGACGGGCTGATATTGGGAATGCCATGGCCGTTCATCAGCAAATACTGATACACGAGGGGAGCCGGCTCGAATCCCCAATGCCGTTTGAAATTATACGGCCCGGTCCCTTCCCGGCTTCGCCCGAAATCAAAAATCTGAAAACCAGCCAGGCACGCCTCACGCATGAGCTCCCAGTACATGAAATCGTTGACGGCGAGAGAAAATGCTTCGTCCGACGCGCCGCTAAAGGTAGGCATCACCCGATTCTTATAGAAGAACGAGATGACGCCGGCAACCATACGCTCTTTGTGCCAGACCGTAAGGAGCCTGGCTTCTTCGCCAAAATGGTCACGAACGGATTCGAAGAGCCGGCGGGGAAACGGCGGCGAGCCGAGACGTCTTTTGTTGGCTACGAAGAGATCATAAAATGGCTCCAGGAGTTCCCAACCTCGCCTCGCCTCCAGGCCAAACTTGATTCCTTGACGGACCATCCTCCTTTGCTTCCTGGGTATGGCCGTGAAGTTTACGTCCGGATCAGGGTCAATACGCTTTGCGAAACTGGCATAAAGCGACTTGCTCGCAAGGTCGGGTTGAGGATCGTGGAGATGCCTAAACTCGACGTGCCGCGCTCGATGCAATGCCGCCAGGCTTTCGGCCTGCCTAAGAAGAGCATCACGGGCTTCCTGACTCATCGCGCAGAGTCCGCCGTAAACGGCATAGGGAACGGAGATGAGGACTCTACCCGAGAGCAAACCGTGAACCTCAAAAAGCGGCAGAGCCCCGCGGATCTCCTTTCCTTCCACGGCCAAAAGGTAGTGCGGCTTGTGATAAAAGGTTTCCTCCACGACCCGTTTCCAGGCACAAAGATGAAACACAGTCCCCGTAGGCGAAGATCTGATAAAATCATCCCAAGCGCGGACCTGTCGCGGATCACTGTCCGAAAGTCGGAGAATTTCCATAGGGCTCAACTTGAGGCTCGATGAACGCGTGAGCGGAGCCAGGTGCGAAGCGCAGACCGCCTGGCGCTTTGCTCTACGGTGGTTGCTTCTTGCCCGGCGCGCTGGTGCATGTTTTCCTCTTCCAGGGCTCGCCCATCCAGCGCCTGCTTTAGCGCCCCGAAGCGAAACTCTTTGAGAAGGCGCCTCAGTTTCATTTCTGTAGAGTCCAGGTTTTGATAATGTCGGAACCGCGAGACCCAGGAAGCGTCGATTCGAGGTTGCCTCGGATCGAGTTCCCATGGGTGCAGGTAAATCATCGCCGGCTGTCTTTCAACTTCGTTGATCTTTCTGATGGCCCAAGCAGTCAGTCGGTAGGGAAAAAGTCGGAGATAACCGCCACCCGCAACCGGAAAGTTTCGCCCGAAGAGGCGCACCGTCGAAGGCGGGAACTCCTTGATCATTTGCCCGTTCTTCAGAACTTTCAGGTGCGGGAACCGCGGAGCGGTTGGGATTCCGTAGATGTCATGCACCGTTGGGAAAATACTCGAATCGTACTCAATCCCCTCCTCCCCCAGAACGTCCATAGCCCACATGCTCTTGGCGGTAATCGAGTAGCTGGGAGCCCGATAGATTTTTACCGCCGAGCCCAGCAGGTCCTCGATAATCTTTTTAGACTGCCTCAGATCCTGGCGAAACTCTTCACGAAATTGCCGATAAATGACCCGATGCGCATAGCCGTGAGTGCCGATCTCGTGCCCCCCCCGATGAATCCGGCGTATCAGGTCCGGGCACTTTCGTGCCACCCAGCCAAGAACAAAGAAAGTCGCATGAACTCCTCGAAGCGAGAAGATTTCCAAGAGGCGCGTGGTGTTTCGCTCCACGCGGAGAGGAAAGTCGTCCCAATCCTGGGGGGGAATAACACGCTCAAACGCCGTCACGTGAAAATAGTCTTCCACATCCACAGTGATGGCGTTTAGAATAGGATTCCGGGGCATAAAAACCAGTTTGCAGAAGGCAGCTGGCAGTTAGCAGAAAAAAATGAAGCAGCAAGGCCGCGGCAAGCGGTTGGCACTGCGAAATACAAAGCCGTTTAAGCTTGGCGTGTGTTTTTTCGCTGCCAACTGCTGCCTGCCTGCTGCTTTCCTGTTCTTATCGGGAACCTCTGCCGAGAATTATGATCTTAAAAGTCTCGAAGATAATTTGCAGATCGAAAATCGGAGAATGGTGCTTTACGTAATATAGCTCGTATTGGAGCTTTTCGATTGCGTCCTCCTCGCTGTCTCCATAGGGATAACAGACTTGAGCCCAGCCGGTGATTCCAGGCTTCACCGCAAATCGCAGGTGATAATAGGGGACTTTTTCTTTTAGGGCAGATACAAAAAACGGGCGCTCAGGCCTCGGCCCGACAAAACTCATTTCCCCTTTGAGCACGTTGATCATCTGAGGGATTTCATCGATCCTGAGCTTACGAATGATCCTCCCCACGCGGGTCACCCTAGGATCGTTCTCCGTGGCCCAGATAGGACCGGTCCCGGCCTCAGCATCCTGAAACATCGAGCGGAACTTGTAGAGGGTAAAGGTGCGCTCATCTTGTCCTGTCCTATCCTGTCGATAAAAAACCGGTCCGCGGCTGTCTAACTTGATCGCGATAGCCGTCAGAAGCGCCAGTGGTGCTGACAGGATGAGCCCTACGGCCGAAACGATCATATCGACCAGTCGCTTTGAGAATAGAATCCAATGCGTGCGGCGGAACCCTTCCGACAAAGCAATCCACTCTTGCTGAAGGTCAGCTATAGAGATCTTGCTCATGAGTCGCTCGTAAAAGGTATGGCAGTCCTCAAAAGGAACGCCTTTGAGCCTGAGCTTAACGAGTTCCTGGGCGGGAAAGTCGCCGCCGCTCTCCGCGATAAGGATCTTATTCACCCCCTTTGCTTCGACTACTCTGAGAGTGGAATGACGCGGAAAAATCGGCAGAAGGATGTTTGTCGGATTACCGTAGGAGAGCGTCATCTGTCCGGCCTCTGATCCGATAAAGCCAACCACCTCGATTCCGAGATGCTTTTGACGGCAAAGTTCCTCCGCGACAAGTTTGCCTATGCTACGGGCGCCGACGATCAGAATTTTGCCATGGCTCCTGGCTATTTTCAGCAAATGCAGACAGCCTAGACGCCAGATAAAAATATTCAGGCCGACAAGCAAGACTTCGCTCAGATAAACGTCCCTTAAACCCAGGGCCGGAAAGAGGAAGCATACGACACCGGCCATGACACAGACGATGCCAAACCCATTGAGCAGCCGAACGATCAGCTCCCGCGGGGAAAGGGCCTCATCGATGACGTACAGATCGGAGTAATAGAAGGAGACCAGCACCAGGACGGCCATTACCCCTCCCTGCCCGAGCCAGGGTAACCAGTCGACCGCGATCGTTGGATTCATCAAGTAATAAGCGGCACGCACGATCGCCGTGGCAAGGAAAGCCGAAACCAGGTCGCCGAGCAACAAAAGGAAATCGTAAACCGTGTAATACCGGTTAAAGATCTTCATTGAAATTTCAAGAGAAGATGATTTCTCTCGCCTCAGTTTTTGAATTGAACCTAGTGCGAACGATAATAGTATTTTGAAGCGATCCCCAGCTGGACGCCGTTCATGACAACACCCATGATTTTGGTTGAGTTCAGGGACTGAACGGCCCTTACAAGATACTCGCGCGGAGTTTTTCCGGACCGGATGACCAGAAGAATCCCCTCCACGTGCTTCGAAAGGACCAGCGGATCCGGAGTCGATAACACAGGAGGCGTGTCAACGATGATCTGATGGGAAGGAAATTTGGAGCGGATTTCGGCCATGAGCGATCGCATCTTTCCTCGGGCCAGCAACTCGGATGAAAGAGCTTCCGGCCGGCCCGCGGGAAGAACCTGAAGTCCGGGAATGAAGGTGCTCCGTACGTAAGTCGAGAGGTCTTCATTGGACTGGGATCTGAGGTAGTCGGCCAATCCGGGGCTGGGCGCAAGCCCGAAGTAGCGGTGCGCTTCAGGCCTGCGAAGATCGGCGTCGATCAGCAGAACTTCCTCTTCGTAGTTTAGCGCAATAGCAGCAGCCAGATTGACGGCTACGGTGGTTTTTCCGTCTCGCTTAACCGGGCTGGTAATCGACAGGAAACGGGCGCCGGCCTCGCTGCGTATCCTCTTGACGTGCTCTCGCAGAATCTTATACTGTTCCGCCGCCGGAGCCCCTTCTTCCAGGACTACCAGAGGATAGTTTTTGTACCGCCGCAAATCCCATCCGAAGAACAGCTCTTCCAAACGTTCACGCCATGATTTGGATCCACCGTTGTTCTGCGGAGGCGTCGCTCCGTTGATCCCGCCATCCTCGCCAAAGACGGGAACCGAGATCTCTTCCGACGAAGCTTTGGCCTCAAGGAGCCATTCCCCGTCTGGGGATTTTTCGCCGCCTTGGCCATTTTCTTGCCGTGCCCGTTTAAGAGCGTCAAAGACTCTGCTCATATTTCAGTGTCCTGTTCAACTTTTCAAATAATGCACCTAGCAGCCTTGGTTGAAAGATAGAAAAATCGTTCCACAGGGTGATGAGGTATCCCGTTCCCAGAATCAGGAAGCATAAAGCCGCAAATAGAACAGCCGCTGGTCTCCATCTAAACCGCCGGACCTTTGATAACGCGCCATCGGATTCTGGTGAACCCACGCTCGGCGTTTTCATCGGCGGTCGTTCGGTCCCGGAAGGGACGCCCGAATTCCGTCTCTTTCCACTCCACCACCGGCTAAGACGCAACGAGCTTTCCGCCTCTAAAGAAGGCGTGATATTCAGATCCGCCGCAACTTCCCGGATCAGGATGTCGTTGACGGTTTTTTTGCCGGACGCGTAAGCCGTTAGCATTCCATTGTCGCAGAGGATATTGATGAGCCGGGGGGTGCCGGCCGAATAAAGGTAGATCGTCTCCAGCGCGTTCGAGGTAAAGATTATGGGCGTGCCGCCGGCGACCTCGAGGCGTTTAGCAACATACTCCTTACATTCAGCCAGAGTCAGCGGCTGGAGGTGATGGCGCAGCATGATCCGCTGCTTGAGCTGGCGCAGCTCCGGTGAGTTGAGACGCGTCCCGAGTTCGGGTTGGCCCACCAGGAAAATTTGCAGCAGCTTGTCTTTGGCCGTTTCAAAGTTTGACAGCAGCCGGATGCTCTCGAGAACCTCTGCCGAGAGATTTTGCGCCTCATCCACAATCAAAGCCACGTTGCAGCCCCTCTCGTAGGACTCCAGGAGAAACCGATTCAGCAGCACGAGGTAATCATAGACGTCCAGCGAACCGCGCTCGGCAGGGGTAAGGCCAAAATCATCGCAGACGTAGCGCAGAAATTCCTTTGGGCCTAAGATCGTATTGAAAATCAGAGCCGTTCGGGTATTGCCGTTCAGCTCTTCCAAAAGGGCGTGAATCAATGTCGTCTTCCCCGCGCCCACCTCCCCTGTCAAAACCACAAAACCCTTGCGTGCTTTGATCCCATAAACAAGGTTAGCGAGAGCCTCCCGGTGACTTGAGCTCAGATAGAGAAAGTCGCTGTCCGGAGTCACATTGAAGGGATCGCGCTGAAGACCGAAATAGGATCGATAGATGGATTCCATAAAATCTGAAACCGGTTACAAAGATAGGCGCTGTTCGATGGCGTTAGAAGAATCGCGAGCCGAAGAAATGGATGAGAACCAGGCCAATCGCGAGAATCCCGCCAGAAGCCAGAATCAAGAGTCCCTGCGCTCGTCGATACTCCAGGATGGTTCCGCGAGTCAGCACCGCGGGTAGGGTGGCAATGACAGGAATATTCACATAATTATCAACTTCTTCGCTTCTCTTGAAAGATGTGTCCAAAGTCTCCAGGAGAATGGCCAGCGCGAAACCCGCGCCCAATCCTCCTACCAGGCCCATAACAAGAAGAAGCGGACGGTTCGGGCGCACGGGCCTTTGCGGAAAATTAGCCGGATCGAGAACCTGGAACTGTTCCCCCTTTTGTTTCTTTTCCATGTTTTCCGAGAGTTGCGATTCAAGCCCTTTGCCAGAAAGGTCCTGGTATTTTCTCAAAGTGATGTCATAGTCCCGGTTGATCTTGATCAAATCGATAGCGCGAAGCTGAGTGTTATCAACCCTGGCCTGGTAGGTCGAAATCAAACCGCGCAGGCTCTCATTCCTGGCTTGCACCGAACTGATTTCAGAATCCACATCAGCGAGCTGTTTTCTGAGCACCTGCTGAAGAGGGTTTTTTGTCGGACCGGCGGGTTTCGATGCGGGTGTTTTCTTTCTCTTGGACTGGTAGATCAGATCCTCTGCCTCAAGAGCTTCGATTTCGCGCTGCAGTCGAACCATATCGGGGTGCTTGTCCCTGTACTGCATCCGCAGCGCCTCCAGTTGGGTTTTTCTGGCCTCAATTTGCTGCCGGAAGGGCCCGCCTGGCCCCGGATCGGGCTCTGGCCCGGGCTCAGCACCCGGAAGCATCGCCGGTGTCTCAGCGAGTTGCTTTTCCAGCGCTGCTTTTCTTTCCTGAAGAGCAGTGAGGTTTTGTATGCTACTCTGAAGCTCGGCTCGAATTTGCTGAACCGTTCTTAAATTGGCGTCGAGCTGGTCCGGAAGTTCGAAGCGGTGTTGAGTCCTGTATTGACTGACCCGCGCCTCCCGCTCTTCGAGTTCTTTCCGCAGACGGTCAGCCTCAGCATTGATAAACGTCGTGGTTCCGATGGCCTGCTGTTCCCGCACCTTGAGGTTCTCTTCTATAAATAGCGATGCAAGTCGCGTGGCGAGCTGCATCGCCTTCTCGGGCTGTCCGTCGTCAAATGATAATCGAAAAGCATCATTGCGGCTGATGTTGATGCGGATGTTATTTCTGAGCTGCTGGACGCGGTCTTCCATTGTCACCCCGCGTCCGGCCGGCGGGTAAAGATTGAACTCTTGGACAATCTTTTCCAGACTGGTCCGGCTCAAGATCTGCTGGGTAATCGCGTTGATCCGCTCTTGGATACTGGAGGTTACCGTGGAGCTGACATAAGAAGAGGGGAGCTTTTGCGGAGTGATCAGGATCAGCGTGCTTGATCTATAAACGTCCGGTAGCGTTTTTGCGAGATAGGCCGCCAACACAAAAACGACGGGGACCGTCACGATAATGAGACTTTTCCGCCGGTAGAAAACGTTCAATATGGCGGAAAGATTTAGTTCGGGAGCGGGGATCATAAATACCTCCAGGCGGATTGACTCCGGCAGATCCGGGACGGTTATGGAACGATGATGCGGTCTCCCGGTCTCAGTAAGATATCCTGCTTAAGATCTCCCTTTATAATCGCGTCGTAATCGACGATGAACTCGGTAAGCTTCTCGCCGTTGCGCCGCACGATCCTGACATTGCTTCGATCCGCAAAGATGCCCAGCCCACCCGCTCGAGTCAGAAGTTGAAGAATCGTCTCGTTGCCTGAAAGAGGAAAAGCCCGGTTCCCCGCCTGCCCAATCAAGAACACCTCGGTCGAGGCGATACCTTCAACGCGGATCGTCACATAGGGGTCCGTCAGGAACTCGCTGTATTTGTCCTGGAGAATTTTTCTCACCTCGGAAGTCGTTAATCCGGTAACCTGAATTTCATTGATCAGGGGAATTGTAATATACCCGTCGGGACGAACTTTGACCGCACCCGATACCGACGGTTCTTTCCAGACATGGACACCTATGACATCTCCCGCTCCGATGACGTAGAACTCATCCGGGGGTTTCGCCGGGTTTGGAGCGTCTTGAGGCACCTGAAATTCCTGGATTCGCAGTTGTTTGGGCGCACAAGACGCCGCGAACAGACAAACGCAGACGCTAAAGAAAAGAATGGCAGTTTTCATAGGGGTTCCGCTCCCGATCTCGAACTCAAAAGATCTCACCCGCTGGCGGGCTTACGCCCGCGGGGTTGCGAAATGCCGGAAAATAAAATTCAACTGCGGATCTGAAGAAAGCTGTAA